>PKQR01000172.1 GCA_017578085.1 Bacillota bacterium | reverse complement strand
GTGATCAAGATCGAGGATCCGTCCCGCGGCGACGAAACCCGGCAATGGGGTCCTCCCTTTGCCGGCACCGAAAGCGCGTATTTCCTCGCCGTCAACCGCGGCAAGCGCAGCGTGGCCGTGAACCTCAAGACCGAAGAAGGCCAGCGCATCGTGCGGGAGCTCGCGGCCAAAAGCGACGTGCTCATCGAAAACCTGAAGCCGGGGGACATGGCCCGCTACGGCCTGGACTACCAGCGGCTGGCGCGCATCAACCCGCGGCTTGTCTATTGCTCCATCAGCGGCTTTGGCCAGTCGGGCCCCATGAGCCACCTGCCCGGCTACGACTTTGCCGTGCAGGGCATGTGCGGCATCATGTCGGTCACCGGGGAGCCCGACGGCCCGCCCATGAAGGTGGGCGTCGCCTGGGTGGACATCTTGTGCGGATTGTATGCGGCGGTGGGCATCCAGGCGGCCTTGCGGGCCCGGGAGCTCACGGGCCAAGGGCAGTACATCGACCTTTCCCTGTGGGACGCTGCGGTGGCCGCCATGGCGAATCTGGCCCAGGCGTACCTGGTGTCGGGCCGGGAGCCCAGGCGGCTGGGGAACGCCCACGCGCAGATCGTGCCCTACCAGATGTTTGCCACGGCCGACGGGTACATGGTGCTGGCCGTGGGCAACGACGCCCAGTTTGAGCGGTTTTGCCAGGTCATCGGGCGGCCTGAGCTCGCGGCCGACGAGCGCTTTGCCACCAATCCCGCCCGGGTCAAAAACCGCGACGTGCTCATCCCGATCCTCGAAGACGTCCTGCGCCAGAAGACGACGGACGAGTGGCTCAAGCCGCTGGCCGAGGCCAAGGTGCCGGCGGCGCCGGTCTGGGGCCTGAGCCAGGTGCTGGAATCCGACCTGGCCCGCTATCGGCGCATGCGCTGGCCCATGGAGCACCCGGCTGCGGGGCCAGTGGAGCTGGTGGGCAGCCCCCTGCAGCACATGAGCCTGACGCCTGCCCGCCCGGCGGGACCGCCGCCCACGTTGGGGCAGCATACGGCGGAAGTGCTGCGCGAGGTGTTGGGCTACTCGGAAGAGGACATTGGCCGCCTGGTGGAAACCGGCGTCGTGCGTTGACGTTTACAGCGCCTGCCGCCCGAGCGGTGCCTTGGGCTAGACGGCTTGTGACGTCGCAGCGGGCTGTTCTTTCTGCGGGTGCGGCGCCGGTGTCGAGTTTTGCGCCTGCGTCGCGGGTTGTTCCTGCATCAGTAAAGCTAGCGCGCGATGGCGCTCCTCAACCTGCTGTTGCTGCTGCCAGCGGGTGGGGGGCGCCGCCCTTTCTGTGCATTCTTCCGGCAACAGGGGGCAGCGCTCGCACGTCTCATTGAGCAGCCCCTCGGGGATGGCCGGATCGCTGGCAAACCGCACCACCTGCAGGAGCTCATCGTCGATGCGCATCCCGAGGATGACGCTGGTGCGCAGGTAAGGCGGCAGGTTGTCCCGGCGTGCGAAGCCGAGGCAGAGGAACTGCTTTTGGGATTCCAAAAAGCGCGACCGCTGGATGCCCGGCACAGTCTCGGATTCGTTGGCGGCCAGTTCCCGCAGGAGACGGATGGTGAGCCAGCGGCGGCAGTAGTGCTCCCGCAGGTCAAAGCCGGTGGGCAGGGACAGCTGGCTCATGTTGAGCTGCTTGTACAGCCGGTAGCTCCCGTTGACTTCATTGAAACGCAGGAAGTGCACCTTGAGGCCGAAGTGCCGGGGCACCAGTTCGCTGAAGCGGTAAAGCAGCGTTTCCGGCGTCACGTCGTAGGCGTCCAGCATCTGCACCAGACGCTGGGGCTGCCAGGTTTCCAGCGCAAACAACTCGGCCAGGTCGGCCTGCACCTGGGCCTCGGGCATGAGCAGGGCGCCGGCGAAGTAGGCGGCCTTGAAGTCGTTGAGCACCTGCGTGAAGGAGTCGACCCGGTCCGGCGAGTTGGTCAAGGCGCGCTCCTCAAGCCCCAGCACGCGGTAGCCGATTTCCCGCGCCAGCACAAACTTGCGCTGCGAACCCATCAGGGCGGGGTTCAAGAGCAGCCGGGGCGGCTTGCCGGGGAGGTAGACGGCCCGGTAGGCCACCAGGCTCGGGTGCTCCTCCACAGGGATGGCCGCAATGCGGTAGCCGAAGCGGTCCTCCAGGATACGGACGAGCGCCTCTTCCTCAACGGGAGCCCGCGCGGGCAGCCCAGCCTCCGCCGCGTACTCCCGTGCCGCCTGCTCCAGGTCGGGGAAGTAGTTTTGGTTGAGCTCCTGGTACGAGCGCAGGGCGGCCAGGTAGAAATGCTCCTCCCGGATCGCATACCCCCGGGCGATGTCCTGAAACGCTTTCACGAGGGCGCTCATCTCGGCCGGGGAGCGGGTCAGGACCTCGACGATGCTGCTTGGGTCCACGCCAAAGAGCTCCAGGGGGAAATCCTGCAGGAGCTGCGATGTCAGCGGGGTTTCCAAAAACGACAGCGGGGGTTCCAACCGCAGGGAAACCAGCTCGTCGTACGCGTAGCCCAGGGCCTCGGCCAGGCGCATGATCTTGTCGGCCTTGGGGTACTTCCGTCCCTTTTCGATCTCGGTGATGTAGGACGGGGAGAGCTGCGAGCGCTCGGCCAGCTCGGTGACGGACAGGCCCTTGGCCAGCCGCGCCTGGCGCAGCTTGAGGCCGAAGATGATGTGAATCGGGTTGAAGCCCATGCCGGACCCCCCGACGCTGCCGTCCTTGCAGCGCCTTCGTGCCATACTTACCACAACCCGCCGGGCAGCGTCAAGCGAGGCCGTCCGGAGTGCCCGCGAGAAACCGCTAGCAGCGAATTTTCGCTTGACAAGAGATTTCGCTGCCTCGTATACTGGTAGCCATCAGAGGAAAGCAGCGCCAGGCTGCCAACGGGGTGAGTCCAGTGTCTGCCCGGGCGATGGGGCTAGCGCACACGGTGCACCAGCAAGCCGGAGGGGCGGAGGATGCCGGCCCCCAGCGTCAGCCCGCGGCGGACCTGGCGTTTGAGATCATCGGCGACCCGACAGCCGACGGGGTGGACATCGTGAAGGTGTTTGCCCAGGCGGCCGCCCGCATGGGCGACAGCGTCTGGGTAGGCTACGTGGCGGACGGCCAGCCCGTCGCCTGCCGCGTGCGCGTCGGCAACCACCCTGTCCACTCGGGCGGTGACCGGGCCAGCTTCGCGGTGGCCTTTGACGCCGCGCTGTTGCGCAGCCGCGTCGCCGCCGGCGCGTTTCACCCGGAAAGCTTCATTCTTATGGACAGCCCCACTGGCTGGCCAGCGTCCGACCCGCTTCCAGGCCCCTCCCGCTTCGGACTCCCCGTTTGTCAAGTCCCCTTCCGGGCGCTGGCCAGCCGCATTCCCGCGTTTCCCCAGGGCGACCGCGTTGTCGCCCTGGGGCTCTTGACATGGATGTTCGGCTATGACCCGACCTTGGTGCGGCGGCTGTTGGAAAACCGGCTGGCCCCCAGGGGGTGCCGGTACGTGAGCGCGGGGCTGCGCCTGTTTGAGGTGGGCTGGAGGGACGCTTTCCGCTTCGTGCCGCGCCCGTTTCATGTTGGCCGCTCTTCCCATGCTATGCCTTCGGGCCGCGTCGAGGTGATGAGCGGGCGGGAGGCGCTGGCCCTTGGGGCGCTGGTGGCCGGGTTCACGGCCTGTGTGGTCAGATCCGACCATCCGGTGGTACAGCGCTGGGCGCAGGGCTATGCCGCGCTCGGCGGGCGCGTGCTCACGATGCGCGACGCTTTCATGCGCCGGGCCCTCACAGGCCAGTGCGGTGGCAGCCCGTGCTTGGTCCAGGCGGCCGACCCCGGGTTTGAAGGTCCGGTCTTGGTTGTTGAAACAGCGGGCGCGCCGGTGGAGCTGGAAGAGGCTTGCGCGCCGGGCACCGCGGGCGTCATGCTCGGCATGGCGGCCGCCTGCGGCGTGCCGCGGGTGACCTTGCGCTTTGAGCGGGCGCCGAGGGCGGACGCGCTGTGGTATCCGTTTGGCGTCGACCCGTTGGTGGCCGCCAGCGGCTGCCCCGGCGGGGCGCGGCCGGTGGTGCTGGCGCCGACGACGGTCGAGGAATGTTATCACTTTATGGACCTGGCGCGGCGCATCGCCCAGCAGTACCGGCGCGATTGCGTCGTGCTGGTGGACGCGGGCCTCCTGGGCGCGATCCAGGCATGGCGCCGCCGGCCCGGGAGCGCCCTATGGGCCGAGTGGCTGGGCGAGGCCGTGGTTGATGAGAACGGCAGGGTTGCCTCGCATGTCGACGAGGTCCTGTCCGGGCTCGGCATGGAAACCGCACCGCTTGAAACCTTTGTCCGCCTGCCCCGGCCCGTGGGCGGC
>PKQR01000171.1 GCA_017578085.1 Bacillota bacterium | reverse complement strand
GCTTACCGCTTCGGCCTTCCCTCACAGAAAGGCCCGCACCCGTCCACCAGGTCGTCACGCTGTTTAGTTTTCAAGGACCAACCGGCCGCAATTTCCTGCCGCCGGATCTTAAATATAGCACGGTCCCCTGGAGCGATCAAGGGCCAGAATATTGCGAAATTGTGGTTGCCCCGGGGCCAAGATCTTCAAGGTTTTACAGGGCTTGCCCGGCAGCCAGGGCCAGCCGGCCGCCCGGCAAACTGCGCAAATCCACGCCATCGATGCCCACAAACACCTGCGGGACGCGCCCAGGGATCACCTGATTGGAAAGCACGATGGCCTGTTCCACTGGAAAGTTCGCGTCGATGTAAGGCGCCACGACCTTCATCTCCACCCGCACGTGCACGTACAACCGGTGATTGATCACGTTGATTCCAGCAGAGACGAAATCCGAGCGCGGCTCGACGGTCACCGACCCGATGGGAATGATGCGCACCGGCACGGCAGGCCCCGTGCCCGCCAGGAAATCCAAGCCCGTCAGCTGGCCGAGGGGAATGGGCAGCTCTTCCCGGCTCAACTGTGCCAGGGCTTCTTGGATGTGGTAGGCCGCCGCGGCGCCGATCTGGTTGATGCGGGCCATGTTGTAGTCGATCATGACAAGCTGGCCCTGGGCATCGGTTACCGGGCGAAAGAGGGCTTCGGCCTCGATGAGGGGCAGCAGATGCTCCCGGACGGCGCCAGCGATGGCGCGCGTTCCAAGGTTCACCGCCTTCGACTCGGCCCAGCGCCGCAAGGGCGGGCGCAGCAACGCGTCGGCCAGCCACGACATGGTGAGAAGCAGCACCGCCGCCACGGTGAGCAACACCGCAAGGCGCTGCGGGCGGGTGAGCGTCCCGCCCCGCCGCGCCGGCGGCCGCATCCAGCCGCTTCCCCAGGCCAGCACCCGCATCGACCTCCTCCCTCCCCGCAACCCTACCATACGTATGCGTGGCCCGGCCTGGGGGTGCGAAAAGAAGGGCGGCCCAAGGCACAGGGTCCCGGGCCGCCGCCAAGGAGCGCGCAGAAAAGAACCGAGCACGAAGCAACCGGAGCTCGAAGGCCCCTTAGGACTTGAGCACGATGCGGGCAAAGCGGCGCTTGCCGACCTGGACGACCGTGCCGCTCTCCGCGGGCCAGTCCAGGTCCGGGTCTGTGACCACCTGGCCGTTGAGGCGCACGCCGCCCTGGACCACCAGCCGCCGGGCCTCGCTGTTGCTGGATGCCAGTCCCGCCCGGACCAGCAGCTGTGCGATCCAGATGCGGCCGTTCTTCAGCACGCCCGGTTCCAGGACGACCTCCGGAATGTCCTCGGGCACCTCCCGCTCCCTGTGCACCCGGTCAAAGTGGGCCTCCGCGGCCATAGCCGCCTCGGCGCCGTAGAAACGTTGCACGATCTCCCGGGCCAGGCGCCGCTTGGCGTCGCGGGGATGCACCGTGCCGTCGGCCAGTCCCCGGCGCAAGGCGTCCAGCTCCGCGAGGCTCACGTCGGTGACGAGCTCGTAGTACTGCATCATGAGCTCGTCGGGAATGGACATCGTCTTGCCGTACATGTCCTCGGGCGGGTCGTTGAGGGCGATGTAGTTGCCCAAGGATTTGCTCATTTTCTCCTTGCCGTCTATCCCAAGGAGGATCGGCGAGCAGACGCCGACCTGCGGCGGCATGCCCACTTCCTTCTGGAGCTCCCGACCCACTAGGATGTTGAACTTCTGATCGATGCCGCCGAGCTCCACGTCGGCCCTTACCATCACCGAATCATAGCCCTGCATCAGCGGGTACACCAATTCATGCAGGCCAATGGGGAAACCGCCTTGCCAGCGCTTCTGGAAATCTTCACGCTCCAGCATCCGGGCCAGCGTCATGTGGGAAAGCAACTTGATGACGTCATGAAACCGCATCTGCCCGAACCACTGGCCGTTGTAGACGACTTCGGTCCGCTCAGGGTCCAGGAAGCGGAATAGCTGCGCCGTGTAGCCTTTGGCGTTTTCCAACACCTGCTCGTGGCTGAGGGGAGGCCTTGCCTTGTTGCGGCCGGTCGGGTCGCCCAGCGTTGCCGTGTAGTCGCCGATAATCAGCACGGCCTGGTGGCCCAGCTGCTGGAACTGCCGCAGCTTGAGCACCGGGATCAAGTGCCCCAGGTGCAGCTCGCTGGCGGTCGGGTCAACTCCCAGCTTGACCCGGAGCGGCCGGCCTTCCCGGCGGGCCGTGACGAGCTTCTCGACCAATTCTTCTTCGGGAAAAATCTCCTCAGTTCCACGGCGGATGAGGGCCAGCTCCTCTTCCAGCGAAACCGGGCCGAGCGCCGCCGCCGCCCGGCCGGCCTGCTCCGCTTGCTCCACCGAAATCACCCGCTGTGTCCGGTTCTTGGAATGGGGTCATTATAGCATGGACGCCGCAACAGCGGCAACGGACCTTCCCGGGCGGCAGGCCCGTCGCTACCCCGGCCTGCCGCAGCATGCTATAATAAGGCGTACACCACTCGCCGGCGGCGCCCCGCCGCCCGGTGTCAGGCCGCCACCGGATCGGCGGCCGCTGGTTGGCCGCCAGGAGGGAGGCTTTCATTGGCACGCCGGCCTATGCGATTCAGCGTCATCCTTGGGGTCTTTCTCATCTCCATCCTCATCGGCGGCGCCGCAGGCATGGTGGCCGGCTACCTGCGCAGCGCTCCCACGCTCGACCAGGTTGTCTTTGACCAGGAGCTGACAACCTACATTTACGACATCCAAGGCCGGGTTATCGCCCGCCTGTACCGGGAAAACCGGATCCCGGTGCGACTGGAGCAGATGCCTCGCCATTTGCGGGACGCCATTATCGCCATCGAGGACTCCCGTTTCTATGAGCACTTCGGCGTCGACCTGCGCGCCATCCTCCGGGCGGTGGTCGCCGACATCCGCCGCTTCTTCGGGGACGACCGCTACCTGCAGGGGGGCAGCACCATCACCCAGCAGCTGGCGAAAAACGCCTTCCTGACCCATGAGCGGACTCTGTCCCGCAAGCTACAGGAAGCGCTCTGGGCCATCCAGATCGAACGCAAGTACAGCAAAGCGGAGATCCTCGAAACATACCTCAACGAGATCTACCTGGGTCCGGGCGTATACGGCGTCGAGGCCGCCTCCCAGTACTACTTCGGCAAGTCCGTGTCCCAGTTGACCCTGGCGGAGTCTGCCCTGCTGGCCGGCCTGGCGCAGAACCCCGGCTTGTACTCTCCTTTCCGGGACCCGGAAGCGGCCAAGCGCCGGCGCAACATCGTCCTGACCCGCATGGAAGAACTGGGCATGATCACCCCTGCCGAAGCCCAGGCCGCTCGCAATGAACCTATTACCGTCACCCAAAGCAACCAGCAAAGAAACCTCGCCCCTCACTTTGTCAATTACGTCATCCAACGGCTGCTGGAGCTGGACGGGATCGATGCCAACACCATCTACGCCGGCGGCCTGCATGTGTACACGACCCTGGACCTGGACATGCAGCGCGCGGCCGAGGAGGCGATCCGGCAGGCGTTCTCTGATCCGACGAGCCTGCTCGCGCGGGTGTCCGTCACGGACGCCAACGGGCTTGACCAGCCTCAGGTCAGCCTGATCGCCCTTGATCCCCACACAGGGCACATCAAGGCCATGATCGGCGGGCGCAACCGGGACGAGTTCAACCGGGCCGTCCAGGCCCGCCGCCAGCCCGGCTCAGCCATCAAGCCCTTCATTTACGCTGCGGCCCTTGAAAAGGGGTTGACCCCGGCCACGATCCGGGTGGACGAGCCCTTTACGTGGACAAACCCGCAGACGGGAGAAGTGTGGCAGCCCCAGAACTTCAGCCGCACCTTTGCCGGGCCCGTCACCTTGCGCCGGGCGCTTGAAGAGTCCATCAACATCGTGGCCATCAAGCTTTTGGCCGAAGACGTGCCGGTGCGCAGCGTCATTGAGCTGGCCACCCGCATGGGCATCACGACGCTGCAGACCAGCGGGCCACGCAACGATGTCAACCTGGCCTTTGCGCTCGGCGGGTTAACCAACGGCGTGCGGCCGATCGAGATGGCCGAGGCCTACGGGGTGCTGGCCAACGGGGGCATCCGCACCGAACCCATGGCTATTTTGCGGGTTGTGGGGCCTGACGGGACGGTCCTCTACGAGTTCCGCCCGCGGCAGGAAGTGGTGCTGTCGGAGGTCACCAGCTACATCCTCACGGACATGCTCAGGGGCGTCATCGAGCGGGGCACCGGCCGCCGGGCCAACATCGGCCGGCCCGCCGCCGGCAAGACCGGCACCACTCAGGACAACCAGGACGCGTGGTTCGTCGGCTACACCCCGGATCTGGTGGCGGC
>PKQR01000038.1 GCA_017578085.1 Bacillota bacterium | reverse complement strand
CGGCCTGCCGCCTGGGCAAACCCCAGCACCGACGCGGGGTTCATGGCGCAGGCGCCGCCAGCATCTCAGCCAGGCGCTGCCGCACTTCATCAGGCACCGGATGCTGCAGGGCGCGCTCGAGCCGCCGACCTTTCCAAGCCAGCTCCAAGCAGTTGGGATCCGGGCACACATAGGCCCCTCGCCCCGCCAGCTTGCCCGTGGTGTCCACCGTCACCTGCCCGTCAGGGGTGCGCACAACGCGGACCAGCTCCCTCTTGGCCCGCACCTGCCGGCAGCCGACACAGGTGCGCTGGGGAACCTTGCGCGGCTTCACGGCGGTCTTCCCCCTTTACTCGTCTTCCAGCAACAGGTCGGCCAGGGACTTGAGGTCCTTCAGGACGCGCTTGGAATCTTTGCCCGACTTCCCCTCGGCACGTCCCTTGGCCGCCTTCGAACCGTTCTCGGCATCGGCCGGCTTGGCGCTGCCGGTTCCCTTGGCGCTCTTGGACTCCTTGGCGCTCTTGGCGTCCTTGGCGCCTTTCGCCCCCGGCGACCCGCTTTCAGGGGCATCGGAGGCCTCCTTGCCGACAACCTGCCCGAGCACCTGGGCCAGGCGCTGGCGCAGCGGGTTGTCGCCCGCATCGTCCTCCGGACCGGCCACGTACACCACAACCTCTTCCTCTTCTTCCTCGTCGGTCCCGAAGAGGCTCGGCAGCGGCTCGTCCTCCTCCAAGACTTCCTCCTCGAAGATCTCCTGCAGCTCCCGCTTGGCCGCCTTGCCCTTCTTCAGCTTGGCCGGGGCCGGCTTCTCGCGCTCGGGCTCCTCCAGCTCGTCCAAGTCCGGCTCCACGAACTCCTCCGGGAACTCTTCCACAAACTCCTCAGGCAGCTCGGCTTCAGCCATCGGCTCAGCCGCCAGCTCGGGCTCGGTTTCGACGCCGGGCGTGGCCGTGGCGACCGCGGCCAGAGGCTCTTGCTCGAGCACCGGCTCTTCCTCGGGCACAGGCGCCTCGGCCGCAGCCACACGGGCGACTTCCGCCTCCCGCGCGGCCTGCTCCGCGGCCCGCTTGGCCCGCAGCGCCGCCTCGGCCTCTTCAAAGGCCCGCTGGGCCTCCAGCACCGCGAGTTCCGCCATCTGCGACTCGCTCTTGATGTCGATCTTCCAGCCGCACAGCCGCGCGGCCAGGCGGGCATTCTGCCCCTCCTTGCCGATGGCCAGCGACAGCTGGTGATCGGGTACGACGGCGCGGGCGGTCTTTTCTTCGTGGTTGAGGAACACCTGCACCACCTTGGCGGGGCTCAGAGCGTTCGCCACAAAGCGCGCCGGATCGGGCGACCACTCGACGATGTCGATCTTCTCGCCCTTGAGCTCTTGCACCACCGCCTGCACCCGGGTGCCCCGCGGGCCGACGCAGGCGCCTACCGGATCCACGTTGGGCTCGTAGGACCAAACGGCGATCTTGGAGCGGTTTCCGGGTTCCCGGGCTACGGCTTTAATCTCCACGATGCCGTCGTGGATCTCGGGCACTTCCAGCTCAAACAGGCGCTTGAGCAGCCCGGGGTGGGTGCGGGAAATCATCACCTGGGGGCCTTTGGGCGTCTTGCGGACCTCGGTGATGTACACCTTGATACGGGAGCCCGGCTGGTAGGTCTCGCCCGGCATCTGCTCGCTGGGCACCAGCACCGACTCGATGCGGCCCAGGTCGACGATGACGTTGCGATGATCCTGGCGTTGCACGATGCCGGTGACGATGTCGCCGACGCGGTTGGCGTACTCCTCATAGATGAGGTTGCGCTCGGCCTCGCGGATGCGCTGCACCACCACCTGCTTGGCGGTCTGCGCGGCGATGCGGCCGAAATCCCGCGGCGTAACCTCGATCTCGACCACGTCGTGGAGCTTGTAGTTGGGGTTGATGCTCTGGGCTTCGGCCAGGGAGATCTCCGTCGCTTCGTCTTGGACCTCCTCGACCACGTCCTTGAGGGCATACACGCGCAGGCGGCCCGTACGGTCGTCCAGCACGACCCGGACGTTCTCCGCGGAGCCGTAGTGCCGCTTGTACGCGGAAACGATGGCCGCCTCGATGGCTTCCATCAAAATCTCCTTGGAGATGCCCCGTTCTTTCTCCAACTCGTTCAGAGCACCAACCAGTTCCAGATTCATCGTGGGCAACGGCCTCCTACCCGTTAAAACTCGGCCACCAGGTGCGCCTTGGCAACCGCGTCGAGCGGGATAGCCACCTGGCCTGCGTCGGTTTCCAACACTACCTCGCCCTCAACGAGCCCCATCAGCCGGCCTTGGAAGTTGCGCCGCCCGTCAACGGGCGCAAAGGTGCGGAGCTGCACCCGCCGGCCCGCAAAGCGCTGGAAATCCGCCGGTCGCTTCAGCGGCCGCTCGATGCCCGGAGAGGATACCTCCAGGCTGTAGCTGTTGGGGATGGGATCCAGCTCATCGAGCCGTTCGCTCAGAGCCTCGCTGACTGCCTGGCAGTCGTCCAGGGTCACGCCTCCGGGTTTGTCGATGAAGACCCGCAACACCCAGCCGCCGCCTTCACGGCGGTACTCCACGTCGACGACCTCCAGGCCCAACTCCGCCGCCAGCTCCTCCGCTACGGGCGTGACTTGCGCTACCACATCCCGCGCCACGGCCACTCCCCCTAACATGAACGAAAGAGTGGGGGGTTCCCCACTCTTTCCCAAAGGCAGGTGTCGACATCCGGACTTAGTATACCACCGCTCTGAAACCTTCGCAACAGGTGTTCCCGCGAAGCTGTTAAAAAAGGGTAAGCTGGTCGGTTTCCGGTAGGCCGGCCAGGCAGCCGTGCTGCCGGAGGGTGTCCACGACGCTGCGGCTCAGCCGCGCCCGGCGGCGCAGGTCGTCCACGGACGTAAACGGTCCCTCGGCCCGGGCCTCCGCGATGCTCTCGGCCGCCGCGGCGCCCACCCCTTGCAGGGCCGACAACGGCGGCAACAGCCCCTCCGGCGTGATGCGGAACCGCTTGGGATCCGACTCGTACAGGTGCACCCGCAGGAACTTGATGCCCCGCGCCATGGCTTCCAGCACGACCTCCATGATGGTCACGAGGCTCTTGTCCCGCGCGGTGGCTTCGGCGCCCTTGCGCTCCACCGCCTCGATGGCGCGGCGGATGGCCTCCCGGCCTTGCACCACCAGGTCGGCGTCGTATTCCTCCGCCCGCACCGACAAGTACGCCGCGTAGAACGCCTCCGGGTAGTGCACTTTGAAGTAGGCGATGCGGAACGCCATCATCACGTAGGCGGCCGCGTGGGCTTTCGGGAACATGTAGCTGATCTTCTGGCACGATTCGATGTACCACTCGGGCACCCCGTGTTTCCGCATGAGCTCCTCGTCCTCGGGCTTGAGGCCCTTGCCCTTGCGGACTTGCTCCATAATGCGGAACGCGGCTCCCGACTCCATGCCCCGCTGGATGAGGTAGAGCATGATGTCGTCGCGGGTGGCGATGACCTCCGACAAGGTGGCGATGCCTTTGCGGATGAGGTCCTGGGCGTTGTTGGTCCACACGTTGGTCCCGTGGGACAAGCCGCTGATGCGGACCAGCTCCGCAAAGGTCTTGGGACGGGTCTCCTCCAGCATCTGACGCACGAAGCGGGTACCAAACTCCGGAATACCCAAGGTCCCGACGCTGCCTGAGCCGTCGTCGGGCAGGCCCAGCGTCTCGGTGCTGGAGAAGATGGCCATCGTGGCCGGGTCGTCCAAGGGCACCCGCCGCACGTCGACCCCCGTCAAGTCCTGCAGCATGCGCAGCACCGTCGGGTCGTCGTGCCCGAGGATGTCCAGCTTGACCAGGTTGTCGTGCAGGGCGTGGAAGTCGAAGTGGGTCGTGATCACGCCCGCCTCCCGGTCGTTGGCCGGATACTGCACCGGCGTGAACTCGTGGATGTCCCTCCCCCGGGGCACGACGATGAGCCCACCCGGGTGCTGCCCGGTCGTGCGCCGCACCCCCGTGCAGCCCCGCACGAGACGGTTGATCTCCGCGTTGCGGGCTTCCCTGCCTTGGGATTCCAGGAACTTCTTCACGTAGCCGTAGGCCGTGCGGTCCGCCAAAGTCGCCGTCGTTCCGGCCCGGTAGACGTTCTCCTTGCCCAGGAGTTCCTCGGCGTACCTGTGGGCTTCGGCCTGGTATTCGCCGGAGAAGTTGAGGTCGATGTCGGGCACCTTGTCCCCGTGGAAACCCATGAACGTTTCAAAGGGGATGTCGAAGCCGTCCTTTTCCAGCTGCGCGCCGCACCGCGGGCACGCCTTGTTGGGCAGGTCGACCCCTGCGCCGACGCTGCCGTCGGTGAAAAACTGCGACCACTGGCACGACGGGCAGACGTAGTGGGGCGGCAGCGGGTTGACCTCGGTGATCTCGCACAAGGTGGCCACCAGCGATGACCCCACCGAACCTCGGGAACCGACGAGATAGCCGTCTTCCAAGGACTTGCGCACCAGCTTGTGGGCGATGTAGTACAGCGGCGCGTAGCCGTTGTCGATGATGGCCCGCAGTTCCCTCTCCACCCGGGCTTCCACGATCTCGGGCAGCGGGTCGCCGTAGCGGGCCCGGGCCCGCGTCCTGGCCATCTGGGCGATGGCGTCCGCCGCCTCGGGGAGGTCCGGCGTGTGCAGGCCCGGCGGCACCGGCTCCATGACCTCACACTCTTCCGCCAGCCGGTTGGGGTTGACGATGACCACTTCCCGGGCCGTCTCCTCTCCCAGGTAGGAGAACTCCTCCATCATTTCCCGGGTGGTGCGGAAGTAGAGGGGCGTCGGCCGGTCGTCGGTGCTGAAACCGTGGCCGGCCATCAGGATGCGGCGGATGATTTCATCTTCGGGGTGGACGAAGTGGGCGTCTGACGTGGCCACTACGGGCTTGCCCAGGCGCCTGCCCAGCTCCACGATGCGCCGGTTGATGTCCCGAAGGGCCTCCACGTCCCGCACCTTGCCTTCCTCGATGAGGAAGCGGTTGTTGTCCACCGGCTGGATCTCAAGATAATCGTAAAACCGCGCCCGCTCCAGCAGCTGCTCTTCGGGCTCGCCGTTGAGGATGGCCTGGTACAGCTCCCCGGCCTCGCAGGCGGAGCCGATGATCAGCCCTTCCCGGCGCTTTTCCAACTCGTGCCGGGGAATGCGCGGGTTGCGGTAAAAGTAGTGCAGGTGGGACAAGGAGACAAGCTCGTAGAGATGGCGCAGCCCCTGGCGGTTCTTGGCCAGGATGATGATGTGGTACGACCGGCTGCGGGCGTCCGGGTCGTCCACGAGGTACCCTTCCATGCCGTAGATGAGCTTGATGCCCGCGGCTTTCGCCGCCTGGTAGGCCTCGGGAAACGCGTGCACGACGCCGTGGTCCGTGATGGCCACGGCCGGATGGCCCCACGCCGCCGCCTGGCGGATGACGTCCACGATGTCCGCCGCCCCGTCCAGGCTGCTCATCTTGGTGTGCAAGTGAAGCTCCACCCGCTTCTCCGGCCAGTCGTCCACGCGGCGGGGGAATTCCGCGCGCACGATGTCATCGGCAGTCAAAACCAGCTCATTCGCGAAACGGTCGAACTCCACCCGTCCCCGGACCTTGACGCCCGTCCCGGGGGGCAACGGCTCGTTCAAGGGCGAATCGCTCCGGGCGAACGCCTTTACGGTGATGGAGTCGGTGTAGTCGGTCAGGTCAAAGCTAATGAGCTGCCCGCCCCGCACGGGCCGGGCCTCCCAGGTCATCACCTCGCCGGCCACGATGACCTGTCGCCGGTCTTCCTTGATATCCTTCAGCGGGATGGGGTCGCCCGAAAATTCCTTGCCCAAGAGCACGTTCCCGCCGTTGCCGCCGTTGGACTTCGCCTTGCCGTTGCCGTTCCGCGCGGCGGGCACCGGCGGCGGGGACGGTGCGGCTGCCAACGCCAGGATTTTTTCCATGTACGCGTCGTAGGCGTCCTCGTCCTCGGGCTGCTCGAGGCCGTTGTCCGCCCGCTCGTCCCGTTCGTCGCGGCGAGCCCACGGAAGCGAGGCGCCCACGCCGGCGCCTGCGTCCGTCCCGGGCTCGAGGACACGGTGCGCGTCGCCGGCGGGGTCGCAGGACGCGGGCAACAGGCGGATCCGTTTCACCCCCGGGGCCATGGCCAAAAGCCGCGCTTCCACCTGCTGGACGACGGGCTCGCTCCAGACGTCCGCGTCGGCGTCGACAAAGAGGCGCCACTCGCCTTCCGACGTGTCGACCTCTATCCGCTGCAGCCGGACGCTGGCCGGCCCGCGCCCCGCCGCGGCCAAGTTGGCCGCGATGGCCTCCTCCAGCGGCGCCGCGTGCCCTGGCTCGATGATGCAGATGCCCATGGGTTCACCTCAGGCAAGAACTAGCGAACGGACTTGAGGATTTCCCAGTACATGCGCATACGGGCCCGGAACCCGCGCCAAAGCCCCGCCTTCTCTTCCTTCATCACCTGGGCGAGGCCGGGCAGGGGTACCTTTACGACCCGCAGCCCGTGTCTCTCGGCGTAGCGGGACAAGGCCACTTCGACGCCAAAGCCGGTCTGCTCCAGGTCAGGGATGTCCTCCAGCACCTCACGCCGCACGGCACGCTGCCCGGACAAAAAAGGCGCCAGCCGCTGCGCTAGGTCCGTCGCCAGGCGCCCGTGGTCAAATACGCCCAGGGTCATGTCGGCCGTGCCGCTCGTCACCGGTTCCACCAGATCCCGGATGTGCGCCTGGCGCAGGCCGATTAAATCGGCGTCCAGGAAAAGGATAATCCGCGCATCCGTGCTGTGGACGCCGGCCATCATGGCCCCGCCCTTGCCCACGTTTTGGGGCAACTCCACGACCTTGACCGGGAAGCGGCGCGCTACTGCGGCCGTGTCATCCTCGCAGCCGTCGCAGACGACGATCACCTCGTCGACGACGGGACTGCGCACCACGGGGCGCAGCACCCGGGCGATGTTGGCGGCCTCATTGTAGGCGGGAATGACAGCGGCTACCTTCACGGCGCCTCACTCCCCCGCGGGCCTCGTTCATGACCGCGATGGCCGCTTACGCCTGCGGCATATTCGCTTCGATCCACGCTCGGACCCGCTCCACGGTTTCGCCGATGGGCACCCGTTCCTCCATCCGCCCGTCGCGGCTTTTGAGCTCGACTTGGCCTTCTTTCAGCGACTTGGGGCCGATGGTAATCCGCAATGGGAAGCCCAGCAGGTCGGCATCCTTGAATTTCACGCCGGCCCGTTCGTCCCGGTCGTCGAGGACCACTTCGACGCCGGCCCTGTCGAGCTCCTCGTACAGCTGCTCGGCCACCTGCCGCTGCTGCTCGTCCTCGTACATGACCGGTACGATGATCACGTGGTACGGCGCCACGCTGACAGGCCAAATTATGCCATTCTCGTCGTGGTGCTGCTCGATGATGGCCGCCATGGTGCGGCTCACCCCAATCCCGTAGCACCCCATGACGATGGGCCGCGCCTGGCCCTGCTCGTCCAGGTACGTAGCCCCCAGCGCCTCCGAGTACTTGGTGCCCAATTTGAAGATTTGCCCGACTTCGATCCCCCGGGCGGACGCCAGAACGCCGCCGCAGCGGGGGCACGGCTCGCCAGCCGTTACGGTGCGGATGTCAGCCACCACGTCTGGCTGCCAATCCCGCCCAGGCTGCACGTGCCGCAGGTGGGTGTCAGCCGCGTTGGCGCCCGCGACCGCGTCCGCCACCGCCAGCGCCCACGGGTCGGCCACGATCCGCACACCTTTGAGGCCCACGGGCCCCGCAAAACCGACCGGAGCCCCGGTCACCCGCTCGACCACCGCGCCGCCCGCCATCGCCAGGGTGGTGGCTCCCAGCACGCGCTTGAGCTTAACCGCGTTAAGCTCGTGGTCTCCCCGCACCACGGCCGCGACGGGTCGCCCGTCGGCTTCGTAGATCAAGGTCTTAATGACCCTGTCGGCGCTGACGCCCAGGAACCTGGTCAGCTCCTCCAGAGTGCGCACGTTGGGGGTAGCCACCGGCTCGCAGGCCGGCACCGGACCGGCAGCTGGCGCGGGCGGCGGGGCGACCGCTTCGGCCTTCTCGGTGTTGGCCGCGTAGTCGCAGTTGGTGCAATACACCACCGACGCCTCGCCCGCCTCCGCCAGCACCATGAATTCATGGGTCACGTCGCCGCCGATGGCGCCCGAGTCGGCTTCCACCGCCCGGGTTGTCAGCCCCACCCGGCGGAAGATGCGGGTGTACGCGTCGTACATCTTCCAGTAGCTCTCGTCCAGGCCGGCCTCGTCCCGGTCAAAGGAGTACAGGTCTTTCATGATGAACTCCCGGCCCCGTATGACGCCAAACCGGGGCCGGATCTCGTCGCGGTACTTGTTCGCGATCTGGTACAGCAAAAGCGGCAGCTGCCGATAGGAGCGCACCTCGGCCCGGACCAGCGCGGTGATCAGCTCCTCATGGGTCGGGCCCAGGCAAAACTCCCGTCCGTGGCGGTCTTTCAGGCGGAACATCTCTTCGCCGTATTCGTCCCAGCGGCCCGTCTCCCGCCACAGCTCAGCAGGCTGCACGATGGGCATGAGCAGCTCCTGGCCGCCCTTGGCGTCCATCTCCTCCCGGATGATGTCCATGATCTTGCGCAGCACCCGCCACCCGAGCGGCAGGTACGTGTACATGCCCGACGCGGTCTTGCGCATCATGCCGGCCCGCAGCAGCAGCTGATGGCTGACGATTTCCGCCTCTCCGGGGGTTTCCCGCAAGGTAGGCGCCAGAAGCTGCGACATCCGCATGGGAAGCCCTCCTTGTTTCCCAACCGAAAGGATCAAACCCGCAATGGAGCAACGCGCCCCGCGAGGTTCAGCCAAAAAGGCGCGTCAAGTCCAGGTAAAAGACGAAGGCCATGAGAGCCAGCAGCAGCGTCATGCCCACAAACTGCGCCATACCCTGGTGCTCCGGCGACAACGGGCGTCCCCGGACCGCCTCGATCAGCAAGAACAAGAGCCACCCGCCGTCCAGCACCGGGATGGGCAAGAGGTTCACAAGGGCCAGGTTCACGTTGAGGACCGCGGCGAATAGGAGCAGGTAACCGATCCCGGAACGGGCCGACTCGCCCAGGCCCACCACGATGCCGATGGGGCCTGTTACGCTGTCCCGCACCTGCTCGGCGGGGGTCCGGCCCGTCACGACGCCTGCGAGCCACCGCACGAGCGACACGGTCCACTCAACCGTATCCCGGGCGGCCCGGGCGATGGACTCGCCCAGGGGCAGCCGCTCCTTGCCGGCAGTGCCCCCGCCCATGACGGTCACGCCGATGAGAATGCGCCCCGTGGCGGGGTCGCGCGTCGTCCTGACAGGGAGGTCCAGTCGCGCCCCCTCCCGCTCCACCGTCACCGTGACGACCTGGTCGGGATATTGTTGCAAGGCACCGCTGAGCTCGGCCAAGTTGGTCACCCGCTGGCGTTCCACGGCCACAATCCGGTCCCCGGGCAAAATGCCGGCCCTTTCAGCAGGGCTGCCGGGCAGCACGTCCGCGACGGCAAATGGAACAGTGATGGCCGCGTAAAAAACCACCAGGAGCAGGAACGCCAGCAGGAAGTTGGCCGCTGGCCCCGCGGCGATGATGGCCATCCGCTGCCACAAGGGCTTGCGCTGGAAGCTGCGCTCGTCGTCGGGCGCAATCTCTTCCTCACGCTCCACGGCCGGGTCCATCCCCGCCAGCTTGACAAACCCGCCCAGGGGGAAAATGCGGATGGAGTAGCGGGTTTCACCCCGCTTCCACTGCACGAAGGCCCGGCCGAAACCGATGGCGAACTCGTGCACCTTGACGCCCGCCCGGCGGGCGACGAGGAAGTGCCCGAGCTCATGAACAAGGACGATGGTGCCAAAGACGACCGCGAAGGGCAGCACCCAATCGACGAACCAGTTCCAAAGGACCAGTGGGTTCAATGCGGCCTCTCCTCTCTGGGGCCAAACCGCGGCGGGTACGATCAGAGGGTCAGCGTCGCGCCGGCCGTTTGGGCGACGCGGCGGGCCCACCCGTCCGCCTCCAGGATGGCCGTCAATTCCGCTTCCTGGGGCTCGTGGTCGTCCATGACCGCCTCCACCAAGCGGGGAATGTCCGTGAAGCCGATGCGGCCCTGCAGGAACAACTCCACCGCCACCTCGTTGGCCGCGTTGAGCACAGCCGGCATGGTGCCGCCGGTGCGGGCGGCCGCATACGCCAGATCCAGGGCGGGAAACCGCGTCCGGTCCGGCGCGTGAAAGGTCAGGCTGCCCACGTCGGCAAGGGACAGCCTCCGGACAGGACTGGGCGCCCGCTCCGGGTACAGCAGCGCGTACTGGATCGGGATCCGCATATCCGTCGGGCCTAGGTGGGCCAGAATGGAACCGTCCACCAGCTCGACGCAGGAATGCACGATGCTCTGGGGGTGCACCACCACGTCGATGCGCTCCAGCGGTACGCCAAACAGCCAGTGGGCCTCAATGACTTCCAGCCCCTTGTTCATCAAGGTGGCGGAGTCGATGGTCACTTTGGCCCCCATGCGCCACGTGGGGTGACGCAGCGCCTGCTCGGGGGTGACCCGCTGCAGCTCCTCGAGGGGCGTGTCCCGGAAGGGCCCGCCCGACGCCGTCAGGATAAGCCGGGCTACGGCCTTGGGCGCCTCACCCTGCAAGCACTGGAAGATCGCGCTGTGCTCGCTGTCCACGGGCAATAGCCTGGCGCGGCCTCTCTTGGCCGCGTTCATGACTAAGGGCCCCCCCGCCACCAGCACTTCCTTGGTGGCCAGGGCCACGTCCTTGCCCGCCTCCAGGGCCGCCAACGTCGGCACCAGCGCCCGCGCCCCCACCATGGCCATCAGAACCAGGTCCACGTCCGGGCGCGTCACGAGCTCCACCAGCGCGTCCGGTCCCGCGGCAACGGTGACGTCCCCGCGTCCTCGGGCGATAAGCGCTTCCCTGAGGGCGCGGGCCGCCTCGGGTTGATCCATCACCACGTGGGACACCGACTCCGTCACTTGCGCGAGCATCGGCTCCACACGGCGCCCGCCCGCCAGCGCCACCACCCGCAGCGCGTCGGGATGGTGGCGGACGACGTCCAGGGCCTGCCGCCCGATGGAACCCGTGGCACCCACGATGGCAATCTGTTTCGGCTTCAATGCGCCACCTCCGTGTCGCTTCCCGTATTATACCACAGGCCCTCGCGGCTCGTCCAAACACGCTGTGGCGGTCGCCTTTAGCGGCCGCGCGGCGACGGCCAACCGGCAGCCGCAAAAAACGCTTTCACCACGATCAAGGCCAACGGTCCCAGGATGAAACCCGCGGCGCCGGTGAGCTGGACCGCTGCGTATACGGCCATCAAGGTGGGCAGCGGATGAAGTCCCAACTGCGTTCCCAAAAGATGCGGCTCCAGCCACTGCCGCGCGAGCACAAGCCCCAGCCACAAGGCTGCCGACCCCAGGGCCGTGACGGCGTCGCCCTGCAGCGCGTAGCCGAGTGCCACGGGCAGTACGACGCCCCCCGGCCCGATTATGGGGACGAGGTCCAACAGGGCGGCGAAAATGCCCAACAGCCAGCTGTAGGGCACACCCAACAGCTCAAGACCTACGACGGTGACGGCGCCGGTGAAACAGATGAGGATCAGCTGCGCCCGGAGCATGCCCAAGACGCCCCCGAACACCTCGTCCCGCAGCCGGATCACCGGCTCGCGCCACGGTCCAGGCAAGGCTTGGAGTACGCCGGCCCACAACAAATGCCTGTCCCGGCTGATGAAGTAGGTCGCCAGCCCGGCGACCATGACCAAGAACAAAAACCCCGGAGCGCCCTTCAACGACGCGAGCGCCGCCCGGGCTGCGGCCGCCGCAGCCTGGGAAGCCTGCTCCACGGTCAGGCCGACGACGCCGTCTAAGGGGTAGGGGAGTCCCTGCAGGAAGTGGTCTACGACGGCCAGCCCCCGGGCCAGCGCCTCGCCCAGCTGCGCCGCCAGGTCCGGCAAGGCCACCAGCAGCTGTTCCAGGTCGGCCGTCACATTGGCCACGATGGCGGCCATCAGTCCCAGAAGCAAGGCCAAGAATCCCGACAGCACAAGGACGGCCGACGCGCCGCGCCCAAGCCCCAACCGCCTGTGCAGGCGCTGCACCAACGGCTCGATCACCGCGGCCAGCAGCAAGGCAAGCAGAAAGGGCTTCAAATAGAACCACGCGAAGCGCAGGCCTGTGATGATGAACGCCGCGCCCGCGATGCCGAAGAGGAAATGCTGCCGCGCACCCTTCAAAGGCGCCGCCCCCGGTCAGGCCGCCCGGCCGGGAACGGCTCAGCGGAGCGGGACCTAGAAGAGGACTGACAAGTAGTAGACGGAGGGGATGACCACCAGCAGGCTGTCAAACCGGTCGAGGATCCCGCCGTGGCCCGGCAACAGGCGGCCGCTGTCTTTGACACCGGCTTCCCGCTTAATGGCCGACTCCAGGAGATCGCCCGCCTGGCAGGCGACCGGTACCACCAGAGCGAGGACCAACGCCCGGGGCAAGGGGATCGCGGCCAAAAGGACGCCGCCCAGCAGCACCACGACAAAGCCGCAAACCCACCCTCCCACCGCCCCGGAAACGGTCTTGGCGGGACTGATGGCCGGAGCCAGGGGCCGGCCGCCCAAGGCGCGGCCGATAAAGAACGCGCCGCTGTCCGTCGCCCACGTGCCAGCCACGGCCAGGAGCGTCAAGGGGAGGCCAGCTGGTTCCAAGGCCCTGAGCAGCATGAAATGGCCAAAAAGCCCGCCTACATAGAGGGCACCGAGAATGACGGCTCCAGCTACCGCCAGGGGACGCCGGACAGGCATGGCCGCCGCCCGCGCGAGGGCATAGAGCGCGATGGCAAACAACACGGCTCCCGCGCCAAAGCCGGGCACCGCTACCGGCTCCCTAGCCGCAATGTACGCGAGGGCCAGCATGATTAGACCGCCGCCCAAAAGGGCTTCCCCAGGCAGTGGCGCGTTCAGGGCGCGGCGCGCGAGGGCGTGCCATTCGACCAACCCCAGCACTGCCAGCAGTGCGACGACGCCGGTCCACCACGGATCGCCGGCGATCAGGGCGGCCAAAAGCAAGGGCGCCCCTACCAGTGCGGTCAGCACCCGCGCCCGCACGTCGCCGCCTCCCTAGATGCGCCCGAAACGGCGCTGGCGCCGCTGGTAGTCCAAGATGGCTTCATACAAGTGGACCCGCCGGAAATCCGGCCAGTACACGGGGGTAATCCACAGCTCGGCGTAAGCCAGCTGCCAAAGGAGGAAGTTGGAGATGCGGTGTTCGCCGCCCGTGCGGATGACCAGGTCCGGATCGGGCAGCCCAGCCGTATATAGATAGGAAGCAAACGCAGCCTCGTCGATGTCCTCAAGCCGCACTTTCCCGAGCATGACGTCGTGGGCCAGGAGCCGCGCCGCCCGGGTAATCTCGGCGCGCCCGCCGTAGTTGAGCGCCACGCACAAGGTCAGCTTTTCCTCGGCCGGCACCGTCTTGAGCGCCTCCGTGAGCCGCTCCCGGACTTGGGCAGGAAGACGCCCCATGTCCCCGATCACGCGCAAGCCCACGCCGTGCTCACACAGCCGCGGCAGTTCCTGCTCGATGACGGTCATGAGGAGTTCCATCAGAAACCCGACTTCCTGCTCGGGCCGTTCCCAATTTTCCGTGGAAAAGGCATAAACGGTGAGATAGCGGATGCCCAGCTGGCCGCAGACCTCCACCGTCTCCCGCAGGGCGCCGACGCCGGCCCGGTGGCCCTCGACGCGCGGCAGCGAGCGGCGCGTCGCCCACCGCCCGTTGCCGTCCATGATGATGGCCACATGTACCGGCAGCCGCTGCCGGTCGATGGCGGCCAAGAGCTGCTCCTCAGAGGCACCGTTCCACTGCCCACGTTCTTGGCCGAAGCTGTACGATACAGAGGTCGTGTGCATCAAGCTCGTCCCTCGACTTCCGGCCGGCCGCTGTCGGCGGCAAGTGCTTGCGCTGGCCCCGGCGCCTCCGGCACGATGACCACCAGCAACTCCCCGCCGGGCAGCACCGTCTGGCGCGCCACGCGCCACCGGAGCGCCCCCCGTGCGGCCGCCGCACCTGCAGGCACCACCCGGAACGAACGACCAAGGGCGGCCAGCGCCTCCACCGCCGCCTCCAGATCCCACGCCAGCACGTCGGGCACCGGCTCGGCTTCCGGGGGGATCCCAAGGGGCTCCGCCCCGCGATCGTGCGGGCGGCGGGGCGTCACACTTCCAGGATCTCCTTTTCCTTGGCCGCCAGCAGGTCGTCGATCTCCTTGATGTAGCGATCAGTCAGTTCCTGCACCTGGGCTTGCGCCCGGCGGGACTCGTCCTCGGACAGTTGCCCGTCCTTTTCCAGCTTCTTGATCGCGTCGTTGACATCCCGCCGCACGTTGCGCACCGCGACCCGCTTGTCCTCGGCCTCCTTGCGGGCAAGGCGGGCCAGCTCTTTGCGGCGCTCCTCCGTCAGCGGCGGCAACTGGATGCGCAGCACGTTGCCGTCGGTGGTAGGCGTCAACCCCAGGTCCGACTTGAGGATCGCCTTCTCGATCATCTTCACGGCGTTCTTGTCCCAGGGCTGGATGACCAACAGGCGCGGCTCAGGCACGCTTATGGACGCCAGCTGGTTGATGGGCAAAAGCGTGCCGTAATAATCCACCTCTACCCGCTCCAAGAGCGACGGATTGGCCCGTCCGGTGCGGATGGCGGCGAGGTCCCGGCGGGCGGCTTGCACCGCCTGCTTCATCTTCTCCTCCGCCTCTTGCAAGAGAGCGCGCACCTGCTCATCCATGGCTCTCACCCTCGCTTCCGACTTTCGTCCCGACCCGCTCGCCCAGGCATGCCTTAACGATGTTTTCCGGCTGGTTGAAGTCAAAGACGATGATGGGGATCTTGTTGTCCATGCACAGCGATGTGGCCGTGGAGTCCATGACGCCCAGGCCGCGGTTGAGCACTTCAATATAGGGGATGAAATCCAGCTTCTGCGCGTCCGGATTCACGCGCGGGTCCGAGTCGTAGACACCGTCTACGCCGCGCTTGGCCATGAGGATGACCTCGGCCTCGATCTCCGCAGCCCGCAGCGCGGCGGTCGTGTCCGTGGAGAAGTACGGGTTCCCGGTACCGGAGGCAAAGATCACGACCCGCCCCTTCTCCAAGTGCCGGATGGCGCGCCGCCGGATGTAGGGCTCGGCGATCTGCCGCATCTCGATGGCGGTCAATACCCGGGTTTCGACGCCGATCTTCTCCAGGGCATCCTGCAAGGCGAGGGCGTTGATGACCGTGGCCAACATCCCCATGTAGTCGGCCGTCGCCCGGTCCATTCCTCTTAGACTCCCGGCCGCCCCCCGCCAGATGTTGCCGCCGCCCACAACGACCGCGACCTGTACGCCCAACTCGTGGACCGCGCGGATTTGGCCGGCGATGAGGTTGATCACCTCAAGATCAAGGCCGAAACCGGCGCTGCCCGCCAAGGCCTCGCCGCTGAGCTTGAGTACGACCCGGCGGTAAACGGGTTTTGCTGTCATGGTTCCGTTGCGCTCCTCGGACTGTTTCTTGATCGGCGCCGCAACTCCTTTCCAGGACGCGCCGACGCTACCGCGCGGCCCGCCGGGGATGGCGGCGGCACCGCCTACGGCCCCCCTCTCCGTAGCGGACGGCAGCGCCGTTTGCAGGAAAAGAGAGAGCCCTCACGGGCTCTCTCCTCATTCCGTCTCTGCAGGCTTCCCGACGCCCTCGCCACGTTCGAAGCGGGCGAAACGCCGGACGGTGATGTTTTCGCCAAGGGCTGCAATTTTTTCTTGGATTATCTCCTGCACCGTGCGGTCCGGATCCTTGATGAAGGGCTGCTCCAACAAGCAGACTTCCTTGAAGAACTTCTCGAGGCGGCCCTCGACGATCTTGTCGACGACGCGCTCGGGCTTGCCTTCATTGAGAGCCGCGGCCCGGTAGATGCGCCGCTCCTCCTCCAGCACCGCCGCAGGCACGTCCTCACGGGACACATACTGGGGGCGAGCCGCCGCCACCTGCATGGCCAAGTCGCGAGCCAACTGGCGGAACTCCTCCGTCTTGGCGACGAAGTCCGTTTCGCAGTTGACCTCGATCAGCACACCGACGCGGCCGCCGGGATGGATGTAGGCCTCAAC
>PKQR01000170.1 GCA_017578085.1 Bacillota bacterium | reverse complement strand
GGCCGGGCCGTCGCTTCCTCCGGCGAGACGTCTTCGACAGCTTGTAGGACGCGCTGCGTGCTCAACTGCCATTGGGTTTTGAGCAGCCCATGCCAATCCATCGCAAATCCCCTTTCTGCTGCCCGGATTGGCGCCGCTGGGCGGCGCCGGCTGACGAAACTATTCGCCTGGCGCCGCCATTTCCTTCCTTGATCCCGGCTCAGATCCCGGCGAGCCGCCGGCGATGGCCCCGACCAAGCGGACGGGTTCGTTCCCGTCGAGGCACTCGCGCGGAAGCCGCGCCTCGAGGCCGGACGCGGTCAGGTCATGGGTACCGGCAAAGGCGCGGATGTAGGGACGGAGGCGCCAGCCGGAACTGCCTGCCGGGCCCGCGGTAGGGATGGGCTCCCGCAGCGCCGTCCCCAGCACGGGGTGCTGGCGGGCGAGGGCGTCGACCACGTCGCCCAGGGTGACTTCCTCTCCGGGCGGCGCCGGCACGTCAACCGCCACCGCCTTGCCGCCGGACCCGCTCAGGCGCACCAGGTGCCACGGGAGGACAACGGTCACACGGGGCACCGGTTTCAGCCCTCCAGCGTCTGGACCTCGACGGACAAGACCCTGGGCAAGTTGTCGGCCAGAATCGCCCAGTTGTCGCCGGAGTCTCGGGAACCGAAGACCTGCCCGCCCGTGGTGCCAAAGTACACGCCGCACGGGTCCAACTGGTCGACGGCCATCGCCCCGCGGAGGACGTTGACGTAGCAGTGCCGGTCGGGCAAGCCGTTTCCTAACGGTTCCCACGTGCCGCCGCCATCCCGGCTGCGGTAGACCCGGAGGCACCCTTCGGGCGGGTAGCGCCGCTCTGCGCTGGTCATGGGCACCACGTAGACGGTATCGGGTTCGTGGGCATGGATGACGATGGGAAACCCGAACTCAGAGGGCAGTCCCTCCGTGATCTCCTGCCACGTTTCGCCCCGGTCATCGCTGCGGTATACTCCGCAATGGTTCTGCTGGAAGAGCACGTGCGGGCGAGCAGGGTGGAGGGCCAGGCGGTGCACGCAGTAGCCCGCCTCCGCGTTGGCGGGGTCTGCAATCCAGTCGGCCCGCAGGCCCTTATTCATGCTGCGCCAGCTCGCGCCCCCGTCGTCGGAACGAAACACACCGGCCGCCGAAATCGCCACGTACAGCCGCTGAGGAACTTCTGGGTCGGGCACGACGGTGTGGAGGCAGCACCCGGCCGCGCCCGGCTCCCAGTCGGAGTGGCTGGGGTGATGGCGCAGGGCGCTGAACTCGGTCCAAGTGGCGCCGTCGTCCAGCGACTGAAACAAGGCCGCGTCCTCGACGCCCGCGAGCAGCGTTTCGCCGCCGCCGGGATTGGCGACGGGCTTGAGGGTCCACGTGCGCCTGAACTGCCACGTCTCAGGCTGACCCGAAAGGCCCTTGTACGACTCCACCGGCGGGACGTATTGAAACTTGCTCTCCAGGGCCGTCCACGTCCGTCCGCTGTCGTCGCTGCGCTGGATCACGTTGCCGAACCAGGGCGTCCACACCGAGGCGTAGAGCCGGTCGGGGTCGAGGGAGGAGGCTTGCAGGTGGAAGACTTCACATCCCTCCAACAAGGGTCCCTCGATCGTCCACGCCCGCCTCGACGCGTCGGAGGTGAGGACGAAACCGCCCTTGCGCGTCCCAACCAATACACGCACCCGTGCCACGCTTCACCCTCCCGTGAGGAATGGTGTGCCGCGCCGGGGAGCCGGACGGCGGTACAGGTAAATTGTACCAGTGTCTGACCGTTTTTGGATCACTTATTTTCTGCGGCCGTTGTTAATTGTCGCTGTATCCGTGCAGCAATTTGTCCTTCGGCAAGGGTTTCGCACCACTGTGCGAGAAACACAGTGGCTGGACCGGGCCGCGTCATTTCATGCGAAACGCGGGATGACGCGCCCGCGTCCCGCGGGCTACATTGGTGACACACCTCGAGGTGAGCTGCGCGCGGCGCAATCTGGTGCAACTCATCAGGAGGTGGCGTCTATGCGGAGCTCGCGTCGGATCATCGCCGTTGGCTTGGTGGTCGCCCTGCTGGTGGCCGGGCTGCCCATGGGGGAGTTGAGCCGGGCTTCGGCCCAGGCCGCGGAGGTCGGCATCGTGCTGCCGGTGGGGGACGAGTTGGATGATGAGGCGCTGCAGGAGGTGACCGGCAAGGCGCTGCCCCTGGGCAGCGTCGTCATGGTGGCGGCGCGGGCGGCTGCCGCCTGGGTCGGCGTGAAGCTGGCCGAAAGCGCCTGGAACAACGTCATCGAACCGGCGCTGGACAAGTACGTCTGGGAGCCGGTGCGGGCAAGGCTCGACCTCTAGAAACGGCCGCGGCGTGGACAGATGGGCGGCGGGGGATATCCCGCCGCCCTTGCTTCCGCTCCGAAACGAGGTCTCATGTCCAGCGGGGTGAAGGCTCGTGTCGGGCAACCGGATCGTCTGGTGGTGGGAAGCGCGGCTCGTGCTTGCCCTCATCCTCTGGTTCTTGACCTTTGAACGCCTGTGGGAGATCGGCAGGCGGGTCACCACGGGCCACGGTTTCGAGATGGCCGCGGCCGCCAATGCGCTGCTGCTGTTGGCCCTAGCCTTGCTCGCGTCCTGGCGGATGCCGCTCTACCCGCCGCACTGAGCCGGTTACGGCGATTGGGCGGCCTCCGGCCCCTGGCCGGACGCAGGGCAGGGCGGCTCGCCGTCGCCGGGGCGGCCCGCAGGGGTGTGGGGCGCTTGCGGGAGGACGCCCCGGGCGGTGAGCTCGTCCAGCAGCGCTTGGCAATGTTCCCACAACGCCGGGGACCCGCGGGCTAGGAGGGGCCCGGAGCGGGTCTCGATGTCGGTGCGGGTGACGCCAAACTCCAGCCAAGTGCCGCCCCCGAGGAGGTAGTTGCCGTAGATGGGCTGGAAGCGATCGATGGCCCGGGCGAAAGCCGCCTCGGGCGTCTGTCCGGCCTCAAACTCGTCCCAGAGCGCCCGGAACTCCTGCGCCTGGTCGGGGGGCAGGAGCCCAAAAAGGCGCTGGGCTGCCAGCTCCTCCCGCTGGTGCTGCTCGGGGCCGTTGTTGTTGTAGTAGAAGTTGTCGCCCGCGTCGATCTCGACAATGTCGTGAATGAGCAACATCTTGATCACGCGTCCTATGTCGAGGGACGCGGTCGGGGCAAGCTCAGCCAGCACCATGGCCATGACGGCCAAGTGCCACGAGTGCTCGGCGGCGTTTTCGCGGCGCGATCCGTCCAGCAGCCGGTTGCGGCGGGTGACGCTCTTGAGCTTGTCGATTTCCCGGAGGAAATGCAGCTGACGTTCAAGACGTGCCGCCTGATGGTCATTGTTGCGCATGGGGGAACCCCCTTGACGGGTGCTGCCCGTGCGGCCCGGCCAGCGTCCGGGGCGCGAGCGGTTGTCACGCACCCCATTTTAGATCATTTTTCAGCGCCGTTCATGTGGGGCTGGGCACCCGCCGCCGGAGTCCAGGTTCCAGCGGCCGCACGGCGCAGGGAAAGGCGCAGGTGAGAGGGGGGAAACGGATTGTATCGTTTGAGCACGTCGGGCCCCGTCGTCATCGGCCAGGGCACGGTGGAAAGCTTCGGCATGCGCCTACGCATCTACTTGTACGCCGTCGACGGTTTGCTCATCGACACCGGTCCACGCACACTCGGCCAACACTTGCCGGGTTTTCTTGACCGACTGCCGCCGCTTGACCGGGTGGTCCTTACCCACCTGCACGAGGACCACAGCGGCATGGCAGCCTTCGTGGCTTGGCGGCACCGCGTGCCCGTCTACTGCCTGGACACGACGGGCATAGCGGCCGGCGAGCGGGTACGGCTGCCCCTCTACCGGCACGTCTTTTGGGGGACGCCGGAGCCCTTCGTGGCAAAGCCTTTAGGTGATGCGGTGGAGACGGAGCGGTATTCTTTTCACGTCATCCCGACCCCGGGGCATGCGACCGATCACGTGGCGCTTTACGAGCCCAACCAGGGTTGGCTGTTCAGCGGCGACCTGTACCTGGGTCCCCGAGTCGGCCCCGTGATGCGGCAAGAGTCGCTGCCCGCGCTCATGGATTCCCTGCGCCGGGTGCTCGAGCTCCCGTTTGACACCGTGTTCTGTTCCCACGCCGGCCCCGTAGCCGAAGGGCGGGCCGCCCTGGAGCGCAAGCTCCAGATGCTTGCGGACATCCAGGGACAAGTCCGGGAGCTTGCGGCGCGCGGCTGGTCCATGCGTCAAGTGACCCGCCACCTTTTCCCGCGGGAGCCCTTGATTACGTGGCTGTCCATGGGCGAGTGGTCTATGCGCCACGTGGTGCGCTCCTTCTGGCCACGAGGGTAGGCTGTGAGGGGCACCGCGCGCTCAAGACACTGGGCCCGCGTCTGCGTGCG
>PKQR01000003.1 GCA_017578085.1 Bacillota bacterium | reverse complement strand
AAACAGCGTCCAGGCGGTCACAAGCCCTCAAGGGAGGTGGTGCCCGGGCCCCACAGCGGGAGCGGGAGGGGGCTCCCCGGGGCTGGGCTGGTCACTACATGTGCGGAATCGTCGGATACGCGGGGCGTGAGCAGGCCGCGCCCATCCTCCTCGATGGCCTGCAGCGGCTGGAGTACCGGGGCTACGACTCGGCCGGCGCGGCCGTGTGCACCGGGGCCAAGCTTGAAGTGCGCAAGGCCGCCGGGCGTCTCGAGCGGCTGGCACAGCTTTTGGAGGAGTATCCGGTAACGGGCGTGACGGGAATCGGGCACACCCGCTGGGCGACCCACGGGGCTCCCGCCGACCACAACGCCCATCCCCACGTAGACTGCACGGGCCGCGTGGCAGTCGTCCACAACGGCATCATCGAGAACTACCTGGCGCTGCGGGCGGAACTGGTGGCCCGCGGCCACCGGTTCTCCTCCGACACCGATACCGAAGTGCTGCCCCACCTGATCGAGGAAAACTACCGGGGCGATCTGCTGGAAGCCGTGCGCGCGAGCCTCGCCCGCCTCAAGGGCTCCTGGGCCATCGCGGTCGTGCACGCGGACGAACCTGACCGGGTCATCGTGGCCCGCAAGGACAGCCCGCTCGTGGTGGGCGTCGGCCGGGACGCGAACTTCGCGGCGTCGGACATCCCGGCCATCTTGCCCTACACCCGCTCCGTGTACGTGCTCGAGGACGGCGAACTGGCGGTCATCACCGCCGAAGGCGTCACGTTCCTGGACATGCACGGGCGTCCCCGGGAAAAAACCGTGCTGCATGTGGACTGGGACGCGGCTGCGAGCGAAAAGGGCGGTTACGAGCACTTTATGCGCAAGGAGATCCACGAGCAGCCGCGCGCGGTCCGGGACACGCTGGCCGGAAAGCTGGACCGGGAGCGGGGGCGGATCGTGCTGCCCGGCGTTTCCCTGGAGCGCGAATACGTGCGCAGCTTGCGCAAGATCGACGTGCTGGCCATGGGCACCGCCCGGCATGCGGGGCTCGTGGGCAAGCCGGTTTTGGAGTGGTTTGCCCGGGTTCCGGTGGAAGTGGACCTCGCGGCCGAGTTCCGCTACCGGGATCCGCTGGTGGACGACCGGACCATCGCCTTGATGATCAGCCAGTCCGGCGAAACCGCCGACACCCTCGCAGCCATGCGGGAGGCGCGGGCGAGGGGCGCGCAGGTGCTGGCCATCACCAACGTCGTAGGCAGCTCCCTGGCCCGCGAGGCGGATCATGTCATCTACACCGTCGCCGGTCCCGAAGTCGCGGTGGCGTCCACCAAGGCGTACACGACGCAGCTGGTGGCCCTGTACCTGTTGGCCGGGTATTTGGGCCTTGAGCGGGAAACCGTCGACCGGGCCCGTGTCGCGGCGCTCATGGACGATTTGGTCGCGCTGCCCGCGCAGCTCGAAGCGGTGCTGGAGATGGAAGACGAGGTGGCCGCCCTGGCCGAGCGGTTTGTCCCGGCGGAACACGTCTTTTTCATCGGCCGCGGGCTCGACGCCGCGACGGCCATGGAAGGGGCGCTGAAACTCAAGGAGATCTCCTATATCCACGCCGAGGCCTACGCCGCCGGCGAGCTCAAGCACGGGACGTTGGCCCTGATCACCGACGGCGTGCCGGTGGTGGCCTTGGCGACGCAGCGCCCGCTCTTGGACAAGATGCTAAGCAACATCAAAGAGGTGAAAGCGCGGGGCGCATGGGTGCTGGCCGTCACCGTGCCTGAAGCGGAAGACATCGCCCGGGTGGCGGATGCGACGGTCTTCCTGCCGGCGGCGGCAGACCTCATGATGCCCGTGCTGTCGGTTGTTCCCCTGCAGATACTGGCCTACCACGTGGCGCGCCTTTTGGGCCGCGACGTGGATAAACCGCGCAACCTGGCCAAGAGCGTGACGGTGGAATAGGCTTCCGTAGCGCGGGAGTGGTGCCCGGGATGGTCGTCGGCATCGGTGTCGATGTGGTGGAGGTGGCACGGGTGGAGCGGGCCCTGGCGCGGTCCGGGGCCCGCTTCCTCGAGCGCGTTTTTACCCCCGCGGAGCTGGAGAGGTGCATGGCCCGCCGGGACCGGGCCAAGTGCCTTGCCGCCCGTTTTGCCGCCAAAGAGGCGGTCATGAAAGCCTTGGGCTGCGGCTGGGGCCCGGTCGGTTGGCGCGACATCGAGGTTGCGCATGGCCCGTCCGGCGAGCCTGTGGTGCGCCTGCAGGGCGCTGCCCGGCGCCTGGCGAAGGAGAAGGGGGTCACGGCCATCCATCTGAGCCTGGCCCATGACGGGGCCGTGGCCGTGGCCCACGCCTTGGCCGAGAGCCGGTAGGGAGGCAAGCCGTGAGGGTCGTCACCGCGGCCGAAATGCGGGCCATCGATAAAACCGCCATCGAAGGGTACGGCATCCCGTCTCTCATCCTCATGGAACACGCCGGTCTCGCCGTGGCCCGCCGCAGCTGGCGGGAGCTGGTCGCCACCCGCAGCCGCAAGGCGGTGGTGTTTGCCGGCAGAGGCAACAACGGCGGCGACGGGGTGGTGGCGGCGCGCCACCTGAGCAACTGGGGTGCACGGGTCAAGGTGTTTCTCGCAGGGGACCCGGAGCGGGTGAGCAAAGACATGGCCGTGCAGCTGGCCATGGCCCGGCGGCTCGGCATCGAAGTCGTTCCCTTGCGCGAAGATACGGAATCTAGAGCCAGGCTCAACGCGGCCACCGCGGATCTGATAATCGACGCCCTGCTGGGTACGGGCAGCCGCGGCGAGCCCCGGGGCCTGGTGGCCCTGGCCATCGACATCATCAATGGCGCAGGCCGGCCCGTGCTGGCGGTCGACATCCCTTCAGGGCTCGACGCGGACACGGGCGCCGCACCGGGACCGGTGGTGCAAGCCACCTGGACCGTGACGCTCGGTCTGCCCAAGGTGGGGCTGCTTTTGCCGCCCGGACGGGAACTGGCGGGGCACTTGGTCGTAGCCGATATCGGCCTCCCGCGGGCACTGGTGACGGACAGTCCGGTGCCGGCGGCCGCGGCGCCTCAGGCGGACGAAAAAGGGACTGCCGTGGGCACGCCCGTGGCGGGGAATGCGGGGCAAGCTGCCCGGGACAAGGCGGGCGCGGACAAGCCGGCAGACGGCGGCCATGCGGAAGCGCCGGCGCTCACCGTGTGGGTGGAGCCGGGCTTGGTGCGGGCGCTGTTGCCGCCGCGGCCGCCCACGGGCCACAAGGGCACCTTCGGCCACGTGCTGGTGGTGGGCGGTGCCCGGGGTATGTCCGGGGCCCCGATGCTGGCCGCGCGGGGAGCCCAGCGAGTGGGCGCCGGACTGGTGACGCTGGCCGGGCCCGCAGGGCTAGTGCCGGTGTTTGCCAGCGCCATCATGGAAGCTTTGACGAGGCCCCTGCCGGACATGCTGGATGGGGGCCTCGCCCCGGAGGCGGCGGCGGAAGTGTTGCAGGCCATGACCCGGGCCGACGTCCTGGTGATCGGGCCCGGCCTGTCCCGCAGCGAGGCCGTGGGCCAGGTGGTGCGCCGGGTGCTGGAGGCGGCCGCATGGCCGGTGGTGGCCGACGCCGACGCCCTGTACGCCCTGGGGGAGGGTGCCCGGTTATTGGAGCGGACCCGGGAGCGGAGGTTCCCGCTGGTGCTGACGCCTCATCCCGGGGAGATGGCGCGCCTTTGCGCCGTGACGGTTAAGGATGTCTTGGCGAACCCGCTGGCCATCGCCCGCGATCGGGCCCGGGCATGGGGTGCCGTGGTGGTGCTGAAAGGGTCGCCCACGGTCGTGGCCGCCCCCGACGGGCGCGCTTACATCAACAGCACCGGCAGCAGCGCGTTGGGGACCGGTGGCACGGGCGACGTGCTGGCGGGCGCCATCGGCGGGCTTTTGGCGCAGGGGGCGGACGCCCTGGCGGCGGCAGTGGCAGGGGTATACGTACACGGCTTGGCCGGGGACTTGGCCGCGGCCGCCCGCGGGCCCGCCGGCATCGTGGCCGGCGATGTGGCCGACAGCCTGCCGCAGGCGTTGGCCCGGGCCAGGGACGGTCAAGGACCGATGCTGGACATGGAGGGGTAGGGAGCGGTGGGCGCGGGCCAGGCCGGCGGCCAAGGCGGGGGCGCAGGCCCATGAGCGAGCCGCTGCGCTGGGTGGAAATCGATCACGGCGCGCTGGCGCACAACGTGCGGGCGCTGCGCCAGCTCTTGGACGGCGCGCAGCTCTGGGCCGTCGTCAAAGCCCAGGCGTACGGACACGGGCCGGTGGAGACCGCCCGCACGGTGCTGGCCGCCGGCGCCGCTGGCTTGATCGTGGCGGTCGTCGACGAGGCGGTGGAACTGAGGACCGCCGGGGTGAAGGGGCCCATCCTCGTCTTGACCCCGCCGTTGCCCGACCAGGCGCTGGCCTACGACACATTTGACCTCATCGGCACGGTGGCGGACTACGAAACCGCCCGGGTGCTGGCCGCGGCCGGGGAGCGCCGCGGCCGGCCGATCCCGGTGCATTTAAAAGTGGACACCGGCATGGGCCGGCTTGGGGTGCTGCCCGGGGACGCCGTCGCGCTGGCAACGGCGGTACACGGGCTTGCGGGCGTCGAGCTGGCAGGGGTTTTCACGCATATGGCGGCTGCGGACGAGGAGGACCTCAGCTCGGCCCGGGCGCAGCTGGAGCGCTTCAACGCGGTGCTGGCCGCGCTGGAGCGCCACGGCCTGCGGCCGCCGATGGCCCATGCGGCCAACAGCGCGGGCGCGATCGTGCTCCCGGAAAGCCGCTACTCCTTGGCCCGCGTAGGGATAGCCCTCTACGGCATCGCACCGTCCTCCTTTGTGGCCGCCCGGGCCAAAGCCTTGGGGCTCGAGCTGCGGCCCGCCCTGGCGTTTCGCGCCCGGGTCGTCGCGGCCCGCCGGCTGCCGGCCGGCTGGCCCATCAGCTACGGCAGCACGTACGCGACGCGCACCGAGACGACGGTGGCCACCTTGCCCGTGGGCTATGCGGACGGCCTCAGCCGCAGCTTGTCCCACAAGATGCACGTGCTGGTCCATGGCCAAAAGCGGCCCATTGTCGGCCGCATCTGCATGAACCACTGCATGGTGGACGCAGGCGATCTGCCCGTGCGCCCGGGGGATGTGGTAACGCTCTTGGGCGCCGACGGCGGCGAAACCATCACCGCTGAAGATTGGGCGCAAGCGTTGGGCACGATTCCCTACGAGATCGTCTGCATGGTCGGATCCCGCAATCCCCGCCGCCACCTGCTCGGCACCGCGGCGGCCGCCGCTTCGTGAAGGTCGTGTATACCGGGACGGCCATGTATAACCTTGCTGCGGCCTGGTCCAGGCAGGAGCGGTCGGCGCGCGTGCGAATACAGTTCGGAAAATCGGTTCCGGATCAGGAGGGTTAGGCGATGGCGGACGCCGCCTTGAGTTCTGTGGTGGACGGGTTGGTGCGGTGGCTGCGGGAGCGGGTGGACGAGGCCGGAGCTTCCGGCGCCGTCGTGGGACTGAGCGGCGGGATCGATTCGGCGGTGGTGGCGGCCTTGTGCCGCCGGGCGTTTCCGGGACGGACCTTGGGCGTGATCATGCCGTGCCACAGCGACCCGGCCGATGAAGCCAGCGCGCGGCTCCTGGCGGAGCACGAGGGCGTGCCGGTGGTGCGGGTCGATCTGACCCCCATCTACGATCAACTGCTCGCGGCACTGGAGACGGCCGTCAGCCCAGCCGATGTAGCCGCGCCGGAGCAACGGGTGCGTTTGACCCGGGCAAATTTGAAACCGAGGTTGCGCATGGCGACCCTGTATTACATCGCCAACCTGCACAACTACCTGGTGGTGGCCACCGGCAACCGTTCGGAACTGCACGTGGGCTACTGCACCAAATACGGCGACACCGGCGACATCCTGCCCCTGGGGGGCCTCGTCAAGCGGCAGGTCTATGCTCTGGCCCGCTACCTCGGCTTGCCCGAGCAGCTGCTCCAGCGCCCGCCCAGCGCCGGTTTGTGGCCCGGCCAGACCGACGAGGAGGAGCTGGGGCTCACGTACAACGATCTCGACACGTACCTGCTCGAGGGCCGTGCCGCCGCGGCGGTGCAGGCCCGCATCGATCACCTGCACAAGATCAGCCAGCACAAGCGGCAGATGCCGCCGATCGCACCGGTTGATTGGCCATCGGGAGTGTAACGTGGTACAATAGCCGATGGACATGCAGATCGTGCTGGTCGGCCTCAACCACAAGTCCGCCCCGGTGGCGGTGCGCGAGCGGCTGGCCTTCGGTTCAGATCAGGTGCCGGAGCACCTCCGGCGCCTGATCGGCGCGGGCGGCTGCTCGGAAGCAGCCATTCTGTCCACCTGCAACCGCACGGAAGTGTACGTCGCGTGCGAGGACGAGGCGCAGGGGACGGAAGCCGTAGTAGGATTTTTGTGCGCTTTTGCAGGCGAACCGCGCGCAGCCGTCGCTCCCTACCTCTATAACTACAACGGCTTGGCCGCCGCCCGGCACCTGGCGCGGGTGGCCGCCGGGCTGGACTCCATGCTGATCGGCGAAGCCCAGATCCTCGGTCAAGTGCGCACGGCGCTGCAGCTGGCCCAACAGGCCGGGACCGCGGGGCCCCATGTGACCCGGCTGTTTGAGGCGGCGCTGAGGGCCGGCAAGCGGGCCCGAGCGGAGACGGCCATCGGCGAGGGTGCCGCCTCCGTCAGCCACGCGGCCGTGAAGCTGGCTTACCGGATTGCGCCGTCCCTGTTCGACAAAGAAATCTTGTTGATCGGCGCCGGGAAAGTGGCGGAGTTGGTGGCCCGCCATCTGTCCCGGAAGGGACATGCCCGGGTGCGGGTGGCCAACAGGACAGAGGCCCGCGCCCGCCAGCTGGCCGAAGCTTACGGCTGGTCCAGCTTGCCGCTGGAGCAACTCGCCGCGGCTCTTGAGGCCGCGGACATCGTCATCAGCTCTACGGGGGCCCCGGAACCCCTCATCGGTGCGGACATGGTGCGGGCGGTGCTGGAGCGCCGGCGGGGCCGGATGTTGTACTTCATCGACCTGGCCGTGCCCCGGGACGTGGACCCGGCGGTACAGGAGCTCGCGGGCGCCGTCGTGTACAACATCGACGACCTCTACGGCGTCGTCGACACGACCGTCAGCCAGCGGCGGGAGCAAGTGCACCAGGTCGAGGCCATCGTCGAGGAGGAAGTCCGGGAGTTTTGGACCTGGTACGGCCAGCGGGCGGTGGCACCGGTCATCGCGTTGCTGCGGCAACGGGCTGAAGCCATCCGCACGCAGGAATTGGACAAGGCGCTGCGCCGGTTGGATCATTTGTCGGAAGCCGATAAGGAGCGGATCCGCGCCTTGAGCGCGGCCATCGTCAATAAGCTGTTGCATGAACCGACAGTGCGGCTCAAGGAGCAGGCCCGCTCTCCGGAGGGCTACCGGTTCGCAGCGGCGGCCGCGCAGCTGTTTGGGGTCGAGCACGAGCTCAAGCCGCCGGCCAACCTGCGTTTCGGGTAGGCTGTGGTGCGGGCCGGGGCCGAGTATTGAGAGGAGTGGCGTCCGGTGCAGCCGCGGGAACTGGTCGTGGGGACGCGTCCTAGCGCCCTCGCCCTATGGCAGGCCCGTTGGGTCGCGGATCAGCTGGAGGCGGCAGCACGGCGGCACGGGCTGCCGTTGCGGTTGAAACTGAAGGAGATCCGGACCGAAGGCGATCTTGACCATACGACCCCGCTGGCCGCCTTCGGCCAGCGGGGCATCTTTGTGCGCGCCGTGGAGCAGGCGTTGTTGCGGGGAGAGGCGGACGTGGCCGTCCACAGTCTCAAGGATTTGCCGGGGGAGCAGCCGCCGGGGCTGGTGCTGGCCGCGTTCCCCGTGCGGGATGATCCACGGGACGCCGCGGTCCTGGCACGGCCACCCGTTGACGCCGCGTCCCCGGCTCCCCTGGGATACTTGCCGCAGGGCGCCCGGCTGGGGACGGGTTCGCCCCGGCGCATCGCGCACTTGCGCCACTGGCGGCCGGATCTCGAGTTCGTCCCCATCCGCGGCAACGTCGACACCCGCCTGCGCAAGCTGGAAGAGATGGGGTTGGACGCGCTCGTCCTGGCGGCAGCCGGCCTCCGCCGCCTGGGGCTGTGGGACGAGCGCATGCAGGTGCTGGACCCGTCCGTATGCCTGCCGGCGCCGGGGCAGGGTGCCCTGGCGTTGGAAGTGCGGGCCGACGATGAGGTGGCCCGCCGGGCCGTGCAGCTCATCGACGACATTTCTGTGCGCCTGGCGGTGACGGCCGAGCGGGAGCTGCTCGCGCGCCTCGGCGGCGGCTGCCACGTGCCCATCGGTGCCCTGGCCACGTGGACGGGCGGCGATGGAGAAAAGCGCCTCCGCCTGATGGCGTCCGTGGCCGATCCCGCGGGCAGCCGGCTGGTTGTGGCCGAGGAGACCCGGGTCTTTGATGAGGCGGCGCTGACCGCGGGTGAAGCGGCGGTCGCGGACGCTGAAGCCGCCGCGCGGGCGCTGGCCCACGATACGGCGGCGGCGCTCTTGGCCAAGGGGGCGGGCGAGCTTCTGGGCGCGCGCGGTGCGTAGCCGCCGGCAGGCATGATTTCGGCCACGAGGGCATAGGAACCACCCCGGGAGGGATCGGGGTGGCCCGGCGGCCCGGTCGGGACAGGATGTGGCTAGAGCTAGCGAGGGCCTTCGCCTCGGGGTTCGCCATGGCGTTGGCCGCCTTGGCCGTGATGGCCGCCCTGCAGGGGGGACCCCTCCCCGGCTGGGTTTTCCGGGCAGGGAGCTTGCCGGCTGCGACCATGCCGCCCGCGAATCCGCCGTCCCTGAGCGATGCTGTACCTGAACGGGTTGTGTTTCAGATGAAAGACCCGTCCGGCGATGACAACGGGCCGGGCGGCTACGTGTATCCCACCCACGACACCTTCGTGCCTGGCCTTTTGGACTTGACCGCTTTCGCCGTCGGGACCGGCGGCGGCCACGTGTATTTCGACCTTACCTTTCGGGCCGTCAACAACCCCTGGGATGCCCCGGAAGGCTTTTACCACCAGCTCATCGACATCTACATCGACACGACGCCTGGGGAGGGGCGCACCGAGCCTCTGCGGCCAGGTCCCCGCGTCCGGTTTGACCCGGCCCACGCCTGGGACGTGCGGGTGCGGGCGGCGCCCTTTGGCGGCACACGCCTGCATCGGGCGGGCGACGCGCCGGACGCACCGGGCCTGGCCCGGGGCCTTGCCGCGCAGGTGCTCAAGGACGGGCGCACCATCCGCGTTGCCGTGCCGGCGGCGGCCATCGGTACGCCGCAACCCTCTTGGCGCTATTACGTCCTGGTGGGCGGGTTTGATGCCTTTGGCGACGACGGCTACCGCGCCGTCGGCCCGGAACCGGCGGAGTGGCGCTTCGGCGGCCGAGATCCGGCGGCCGCCGGTCCGCAGGTCATCGACATCTTGGCACCGCGCTGGTGGCGCAGCCAGGCGCGGCAGCTCCGTTCCTTCGCCGTTCCCGGGGACGACCCCGCGTCCCGCGGGTCGATGGCGTACGCCCTCTTGCACCCTGTCGGCCCGGGCCAGCAGCCGTGGCTGTGGGCCGCCGGCGCGCTGGCCGCAGCCGGGCTCGCCGGGTCGCGGCGCCTGTACGGGCGGCGGTGGCAGCGCCGCTCATGAAAGGCGTCGCCCATGGCACCCTATGGCCGGGACGCTCGGTCGGAGGGGGCGCATGCTGGCTTGTGGGAGCGGCTGCAAATCCGTTGGCGGCCCGTGGGGCCGCCCGACCCCATCTTTGCCCCTGAGTGGCTGGTTACCAACGGGCTGGGGGGCTTCGCCTGCGGGACCGTGGTGGGGCTTGCCTCCCGGCGCTACCACGGCTGGCTTGTGGCTGCCCTGGCGCCGCCGGTGGACAGGCGGCTGTTATGGGCGGGCACGGAGGAATGGCTGCACGGCCCGGGCTGGCGCTGTCCCCTGTCGACCAACGACTACGGGAACGTCCTCCACCCGGACGGCTGGCGGCGGCTGTTGGCCTGGCAGTTGTACCCATTTCCCGGGTGGCTGTTCTTGGCGGACGGGATCTTGTTGGAGAAGACCATCTTTATGGTCCGAGGCCAGAACACCACGGTAGCCCGCTGGCGCCTAATCGCCGGTCCACCCGTGGAGCTGGAGCTGCTGCCGTTCATCAACTGCCGCGACTACCACCATACCGTGCGGGCCAACGGCTGGGACTTCCGGCAGGACGTGGCCCCGCACGGGACGGCCATCGTGGCCTACGAGGCGGCGCCCGCGCTGGTCCTCGCCGGCGGGGGAGAGGTGCGCTACACGCCCGGCGGCGGCTGGTACTACCACTTCCGCTATGCCCTCGAGGCGGAACGGGGCCTCGATTGCGTGGAAGACCACTTCTGCCCAGGGGCGTTCCGGGTGCGGCTCGCGGGACCGGGCGACGAGGCGTTCCTCGTGGGCCACTGCCCGATACCGGACGCGCGGGAAACACCTGGGGACGCGGTGCCGGCGCCGCCGTGGCGGGACGGGCCCCAAGCCTTGGCCCAATGGGCTAAAATGGCCTACCTCCGCGCGCTCGCGCGGCGGGCCGAGCTCATTAAGGTAGCCTCTGGGGATCCGGACCTGGACCGCCTCATGCTGGCGGCCGACGACTTCGTCGCTTGGCGCCGCACCACGCGGTCCGCCACGGTCGTGGCCGGCTACCCGTGGTTCACGGACTGGGGAAGGGACGCCATGATCAGCCTGCCCGGACTGCTCCTGTGCACCGGGCGGCACGACCTCGCCCGGGAGGTGCTGCTCACGTTTGCGGCCCACCGCGCGGACGGCCTGGTACCCAACCGCTTCGGCGATGCGGGGGAGGGGGCCGAGTACAACGCCGCCGACGCGTCCCTGTGGTTTGTCTACGCCGTTTGGAAATACTTCGCGGCCAGCGCCGACGCGGCCACCACGGGGCAAGAACTGCTGCCCGTCGCCGTGGACATCCTGCGCCACTACCTTAAGGGCACGCGCTACGGCATCCGGGTGGGCGGGGATGGCCTTGTGTATGCCGGGGCAGAGGGAGTGCAACTCACATGGATGGACGCCAAGGTGGGCGATTGGGTGGTAACCCCGCGCCGAGGCGCCCCGGTGGAGATCAACGCGCTCTGGTATAACGCCCTGCGGTCTGTGGAAACGCTAGCTCGGAAACTGGGAAGAACGGACGCGGCCGAGTGGGAGCGGCTGGCCCGCGCTGTGCGCAGCAGCTTCCTCCAACGATTCACACGGCCGGACGGCGGGCTCTGGGACGTGGTGGCGGGCGATGGGGTCCAAGCTCCTGGAATTGCCGGGGCAGAACCGCTGGCGCCGGCCGACCCAGCCCATCGACCCAACCAGCTCCTGGCGGCATCCCTACCTTTTCCTGTCGTAGACGCGGACCACGGGCGCCGGATCGTGGCGCTCGTGTCCCAGCGGCTCTTGACCCCGGTGGGCCTCCGGACCCTGTCGCCGGATGACCCCGGTTACCGGGGCGAGTACGTGGGCGATCAGTGGCGGCGGGACGCGGCGTATCATCAAGGCACCGTGTGGCCGTGGCTGCTCGGGCCGTACGTGACGGCGCTCCTGCAGTGCTGCGGGCGCACGCCTGAAACGCTGGCCGCCGCCCGCCGCCTCTTGGAGCCGTTGCGCCGCCACTTGAGCGCGGAAGGAGCCCTGGGGCAGGTTTCCGAGATCTTCGACGGCGATCCGCCCCACCGGCCGCGGGGCTGCTTTGCGCAAGGGTGGAGCGTCGCGGAGGTTCTCCGGGTCTTGGCGGAGGAACTGGAGGGTTGTCATGCTCGCCCGGGAGATCATGACGGCGGACGCGGTGGCGGTGGCACCGGACACCTCCTTGGCTGATGTGGCGTCGCTGATGGTGGCCGAGCGCGTCGAAGGCGTGCCGGTGACGGACGGCGACGGGCATCTCTTGGGCTTGATTACGGCCACCGACTTCCTGCGGCTGCTGTTGCCCAACCGGGTGCGGTTCTTGGACGTCGACCTGTACCTGGGTCCCCGGCGGCTTCACCAGGCGCTGCTCAAGGAGATTGCCGGCATCCGGGCGGCGGACATCATGACCCGGGCGGTCTACACGGTCGAACCCGACGCCCCGCTGGAGAAAGTCATCGGCCTCATGGGCGAGCACAGGGTGCGCCACCTGCCGGTGGTGCAGGAGGGGCGGCTTGTGGGCATCATCCACCGGATGGACGTCGTGCGGCTTTTCAGCCGCTGGATGACCGGGGAGGAGAGGGGCCCGTGACGCGGCACATCCTGATGCTTTCCTGGGAATACCCGCCAAAGGTCGTCGGCGGGCTGGCCCGCCACGTGGCCTACTTAAGCCGGGCGTTGGCGGCTTTGGGTCACCGGGTGACGGTCCTCACCCACGAAGCGCCCGGCGCGCCGGCCCGGGAGTGGGACAACGGCGTCGAGGTGCATCGCCTGCCCGTCCCCGGGCCGGCGCCGCTGGATTTCCCCGGCTGGGTCATGCGCCTGAACCTCGAGATGGTGGAGCGGGCCCTGCACCTGTTTGCCTGCGGCCAGCGGTTTGACCTGGTGCACGCCCACGACTGGCTGGCCGCGTATGCGGGCAAAGCGCTGAAACACGGGCTTGGGCTGCCGCTGGTGGCCACCGTGCATGCGACCGAGTACGGGCGCAACAACGGCCTGCACAACGACTTGCAGCGCCACATCGGCAACGTTGAATGGTGGCTCACGTACGAGGCCTGGCGCGTCATTTGCTGCAGCCGCTACATGGAAGAGGAAGTCCGGCGGGTGTTCCAGCTGCCGGCCGACAAGATCCGGGTTGTCCCCAACGGCGTGACGCTGCCCCCACCCGGCGATCCGCAGGCGGACGCGGCCTTCCGCACCCGCTTTGCCGAGCCCCACGAGGCGCTCGTTTTCTTCTTGGGCCGGCTCGTGCACGAAAAGGGGGTGCACGTGCTTCTGGACGCGGTGCCGCTGATATTGGACCGGCACCCGGCCACCCGCTTCGTCATCGCCGGGGAGGGGCCGGCCCGGCCGGATCTGGAAGCCCAAGCCCAGCGGCTTGGCATCGCCGGCCGCGTCACCTTCTTCGGCTACGTCAATGACCAAGACCGCGACCGCTTCCTCAGGACGGCCCAAGCGGCGGTCTTCCCGAGCCTCTACGAACCGTTCGGCATCGTAGCTCTTGAAGCCATGGCCGCCGGAACCCCTGTGGTGGCGTCAGCCACCGGCGGTTTCCGGGAGATCGTCCGCCACGGCCACAACGGGCTTTTGGCCCTCCCGGGCAGCCCGGAATCGCTGGCTGAAAACGTATCGGCGCTGCTGCGCGCGCCCGGCCTCGCGGCCAAGCTGCGCGACACCGCCCTGCAGGACGTCAAGGAGCGCTACGCCTGGCGCCGCATCGCCGCCCGGACGGCTGCCCTCTATGATGAAGTCCTGCGCGAGCTGGAGCAGTGCACCTGGGACGCCGCGCTGGCCCGGCGGCGGGCCGAGGACGAGCGCCGGTGGGAGATGTGGGCTGGGCTCCTGAACCGCCTGCCCCCAGGCCGGTACACCGACACCCGGCTCGCCGACCGCCGCGACGGCGGCGTCGCACCGTCCCAGGGCGGCAGCGGCGAGCCGTTCCGCGAAGGCAACGCCGAGCCGCTCCGCGAAGGCAACGCCGATCCGCTCCGGGACGAAAGCGTCCCTCCCGGCCACACCGGCGCGCCCGCGCTGGCTGGCGCCTATCCCCAAGGCCCCTCCGCATAGAGTTCTGTATCAACCGGATAATGAGCAGGAGCACTGTCTTTTTCGACGAAACACGAATCAATATCCAAATTGTGGAGGGGTTTGTGGATGTTGCGCGTGCGCCGATGGATCAGGACGATTGCCGCTGTTCTTGGTCTTATCGTCTTCGTTGGCACTCTGCCCTCCGCCGCGCAGGAGACGGTCAAGATTGGCGTCATCCTGCCCCTTTCCGGCCCGCTGGCGCCCACCGGCCAGGAGCTGCGCCGCGGCTACGAGCTGATGGTGGACATCGTCAACAACGTTTACCCGGAGCTCGCGGCCCTCGGCCTGGAGGTGGCCGGCTGGAACGGCATCCCCTCCTTGGGCGGAGCGAAAATTGAGCCTATCTTTGCCGACTCCCGCGGCGAGCCCGCCGTGGGTGCCGACATGGCCCGCCGACTTATTCTCGAGCAGGGCGTGGTCGGGCTTATGGGCGCCTACCAGAGCAGCGTCACCCAGACGGTCGCGACCGTCGCCGAGCGCCACGGCATCCCGCTGGTCAACTCCGACTCGTCCTCGCCGACGTTGACCACCCTGGGCTATGAGTGGTTCTGGCGGGTGACGCCCCACGACATGATCTTTGACGACGACCTGTTTAACCTGTTGGACGGCCTGGTGGAGGGCAAGGCGCCCGGCGTGCCGGCGGTGCCCAAGGACTCCATCCGCCGGCTGGCCGTCGTGGTCGAAAACACCGAGTTCGGCTCCGCGACCGGCAATGACATCGTCAACCGGCTCGCCCCCGAACGCGGCTATGAAGTTGTGGAGTACATGCGCTACCAGGCCAACTCGCCCGACTTGACCAGCGAAACCGCACGCCTGGTCAACTCCGGGGCGGACGTGTACCTCTTTGCCTCCTACGTCTCCGACGCGATCCTGTTCATGCGCACGCTGGCCCTGCGGGGCGCGAAGCCCACGTTGATCTGGGGCCAGAATGCCGGCTTCACCAACCCCGACTTTGTGCAGGCCTTGGGTCCCGCCTTGCACGGGGTGCTGACCCGGTCGCTCTTCATCGCCAAGATCGGCGAAGTCCGGCCCATCGCCGCCGCCATCAACGAGCTGTACCGGCAGCGCTACGGGACCAACCTCTCCGAGGAGTCGGCCCGGGAGATGCTGGGGGTGCTGGCATGGGCGCATGCGCTCAACAACGCCGGCAGCACCAACCCGCGGGCCTTGCAGCGGGCTTTGAACGAGCTGGACATCCCCGGTGATCAGCTGATTACGCCCTGGCAGGGCATCAAGTTCGGCTCGCGCCGGCCCGGGGAGAAGAACCAGAACATCTACGCCACGGGCATGATTGGCCAGTACCAGTACAACCCCGAGACGGGCGGGGTCACGCTGGAGATCGTGTACCCGTTCGAAGCCGCCACGGCCGACATGGTCTTCCCGTTCCCGGGCTGGGACTAGGGCCCCGCCGCTCGCCGCGGAGGGGGAGCGCAGGCGCGCTCCCCCTCCCGCGGTACCTCGCAGCCGGGATGCGCCTTTCTCGCGACAACGCAACGAGGGAGATCGCCCATGGATGTGGTCCTGGACATCGGGATCTCGGGGGTGCTGATGGGGCTGGTCTATGCCCTGCTTGCCCTGGGCCTGACCGTCATCTTTGGCATCATGGATACGGTGAACTTTGCCCACGGCGAGTTCCTGATGCTGGGCATGTACGCCGGGTATTTGACGTACGCGTACCTCTACCCGGAGCCGCTGGCCGGCGTGCCGGTCGCGGGGCTGGTGGGGATGCTGTTGGGCGTGCTGGCTTACACGCTGCTCGTCAAGCGGCTGCTTTCCGGCCCGCCCATCGCCCAGATCTTCGGCACTTTCGGATTGATGCTGTTTTTGCGTTACGGCGCGTTGGCCGTCTTCGGACCCAATCTTCGCTCGGCTACCCAAGGGCTTGTGGTGGCCAAGCGGCTCGTGGTCGGGGGCCTCACCTTGGACGCCGCGAAGGTCGTCGCCGCCGCCGGTTCCGCGTTTCTCTTCGGGCTTGTGTACCTCATGCTGCGGAGGACAAAGTTGGGGCTGGCCCTGCAAGCGACTGCCGCCAACCGCGAAGCCGCCCGCTACATGGGCATTGACACCGACCGCATGAACCTCATCGGTTGGGCCCTGGGCGGGGCTACGGCGGGGATGGCCGGTGCGCTCCTGGTCAACTTCTACTACGTTTCCCCGACGGTAGGCATGGTGTTCTCCATGATCACCTTCACGACGGTGGCGCTTGGCGGGTTTGGCAGCGTCCCAGGCGCGCTCATCGCCGGCATCCTGGTGGGGCTGATTGAGGTCTTTACCGCCCAGGTCATCTCGCCCCAGCTGAAGCTGGCGGTCATTTACACGGTGTTCTTCCTTGTGGTCTTGTTCCGGCCCCGGGGTTTGCTGGGCGCCCGTTGACGGCGCCTGGGGCCATGCCCGCCAATCGGTGGAGATTCAGGTGATGCGGCCTTGAAGATTTGGGGTATCATCCGGGAAGCCTTCACGTTTTCGGACCTGTCCCGCGGCGAGCGGATCGGACTGGCGCTGCTTCTGGGTGCCATCGCCGTCTTCCCTTGGGTTGTCAAGGACGGCTTTGCCCGCACTGTGGCCGTGCAGTTCCTGTACTACGCGATGCTGGGGTTGAGCTGGAACTTTATCGGCGGCTACGGCGGGCAGATCGACCTGGGCGGCGCCAAGAACGTGGGCTTTGGCGCCTACGGCGTAGCCTTGCCCATGGTGCTGTGGGACTGGCCTTTTTGGCTCGGCTTGCCCATCGGCGTGGCGTTTGCGGTGCTCGAGTCGCTGGTGCTGGGCTTGGGGCTCTTGCGCCTGCGGGGCCACTACTTCGCCATCGGCACCCTAGCCGTCGCGCTGGTGTGGGAGGAGCTCTTTGTGTACTCCGAGTGGACCCGCGGCGCCCGCGGCCTGCTCTTGCCCTTCAAGCGGGCCCCAGACTACCTGTACATGCAGCTGACGCCCGTCGGGTTCCATTACTTTATCGCCGCCCTGTTCGTTTTCAGCCTCCTGTGGCTCAACTGGTTCCGCCGCTCAAAGCTGGGCTACCAGCTGCGGGCCATCCGGGAGGATGAAGACGCCGCGGCGAGCCTCGGCATCAACGTCCTGGCGGCCAAGGTCAAGGCTTACTGCATCAGCTCGGTGGTGGCCGCCTTGGGCGGCGCGTTTTACGCGGTCTACTACGGTTTCATCGACCCGGATTCGGTCATGCATTTGGACCTGTCCATCATGATCGCGATGACCGCCCTTGTGGGCGGGGCGGGCGTCCTGTGGGGACCCATCGTCGGCGCCGCGGTCCTGATCCCCCTGGACCGCTACCTGGGAGCCTGGTTCGGCGGCGGCGGCATCTTGGGCATGGATTTCCTCATCTACGCGGTGATCATTATGCTTTTGGCCGCGTACCAGCCCAAGGGCGTGGCCGGCCTCATCGAGGCCTTGGTCCTCTGGCGGCTCAAGGCGACGGGGAGAAGTACCGCCGGCTTGCGAGCGGTAGGAGGCAGGTAAATGGCTCTGCTCAACGCGCAAGGCGTGACCAAGCGGTTTGGGGGCCTCTTGGCCAACGACAGCGTGGACCTGGCGGTGGAGGAGGGCCAGATCGTGGGGTTGATCGGCCCCAACGGCGCCGGCAAGACGACGTTCTTCAACTGCTTGTCGGGGCACCTGGTGCCCGACGCGGGGACCATCATCTTCAACGGCCGAGACATCACCCGCTGGCCGGCCCACCGGGTGGCCCAGGCCGGCATTGCCCGCACGTTTCAGCTGGTCAAGAGCATGGGCGGGCTGACGGTGGAGGAGAACGTCATGATCGGCGCCTTCGCCCGGGTCGACGACCGGGAAGAGGCCCGGCGCAAGGCCCGGCAAGTGTTGGAGCTGGTCGGTTTGCTGGATGTGGCCGACATGTATCCGGGCGAGCTGCCGCTGGCGGTGCAGAAGCAGATGGAGCTGGCCCGGGCGCTGGCCACCGAGCCCAAGCTCTTGATGCTGGACGAGGTGGCGGCCGGCCTCAGTCCTGAGGAAATCGAGGGCTTCGCCGGGCTCTTGCGCAAGATCCACCGGGAAAAGGGACTCGCCATGCTTGTCATCGAGCACGTGATGGAGTTTGTGCTGCCGCTGTCGGAGCGGGTGTACGTCCTGGCCGGTGGCCGCAAGATCGCCGAAGGCACGCCGGACGAGATCACGAACCATCCGGCCGTCATCGAAGCGTACCTGGGGGAAGGCTATGCTCGCGCTCACAAACGTTAAAGCCGGCTACGGGCAAGTACCCGTCGTGCACGATGTGACGCTGGAAGTGCGGGCGGGGGAAATGGTGAGCTTGATCGGCGCCAACGGCGCCGGCAAGAGCACCATCCTAAAGACCATTATGGGCGCGGTGCGCCCCCTGTCCGGCCAAGTCCATTTCTTGGATGAGGACATTACCGGTCGTCCCACGCCCGACATCGTCCGGCGCGGCATCGTGTACGTGCCCGAGGGGAAGCTGGTCTTTGAGCCGCTGACGGTAGAGGAGAACCTGCGCCTTGGCGCCTACCTGGTGAACGACAAGCAGGTGGTCCAAGAGCGCCTGGAGCGGGCCTACGCGCTTTTCCCGCGGCTTGCCGAGCGCAGGAACCAAAGGGCGGGCACCTTGAGCGGCGGCGAGCGGACGATGCTGGCCATCGCCCGCGGGCTCATGAGCGGCCCGCGCCTCTTGATGCTGGATGAGCCTTCGCTGGGCCTGATGCCCAAGCTGGTCACAGAGATGTTTGCGACCATCGCGGCGCTCAAGAAGACGGGCTTGGCCATCCTGCTGGTCGAGCAACGGGCCCGGGAGGCGCTGGAGCTGGCCGATCGCGGCTACGTCTTGCGGACGGGCCGTATTGTGGCCTCGGGCTCCGCGGCGGAACTCTTGTCCGGCGAGGTGTTGGTCCAGGCGTTTCTGGGACGCTAGCCCCCGGGCCGGATGTGCCGGTGCCCTAGGCCGGTCAGGACGGGGGCTGCGCCCACGCCGGCGTTGGCGCACTCCACGGGGCGGCGGCCGTAGGCGCACGGCCGTCGCCTGGCGCGTATACCCGGTAATCGAGCCATGGAAACAGGTTGTCCTTGCGCTCCACGGCTTCCAGCCACGCGGCGTCGACGGCGCCCGCTTGGATCTGGTCAAACAGCCGGTGGAAGCGCCCCAGGTGTGCCTTGGTCCGCCGGACCGCATAGTCCACCGTCGTGCCGGTCGTCATGATGAACGCCCAGTCGCTGCTCTGGGCCAAGAGCACCTCCCGGGCGGCTTGGTTAAGCGCCCGGTGCACCAGAGGCGAAGGGTTGCGCTGGGCGCTGGCGAGGGCCTCCATGCGCTCCGCCGCCGCGTGCAGGTGCCGGTAAATCCAGTCATTGGCGCCGTTGAGCCAGACTTCGCTGTAGCCCATGTGGCCCCAGCTGGACATGGACGGCTGCGCAGTCTGGGCGAGAGGAAACATCTCCAGGTACTCCGACGGTGTCGTCAGGGCGATGGTCCTTTGGTCAAAGGCGATCTTGCGGACGAGGAAATCGAGCCACAAGGGCCCCTCAAACCACCAGTGGCCGAAAAGCTCCGCGTCGTAAGGAGCGACCACGATGGGCGGGCGATCCATGCGGCTGCGCCAGTACTCCACCTGCTTTTCCCGGTTGAACATGAAGTTGCCTGCGTGCACGGCCGCCTTTTCCCGGGCTCGCTCGGGGTTGTAGGGCTGCTTGTCGTCCGTCGGGCCGGTGATGCGGTAATACTTGATCCCGGTATGGCTGCGGACCCCGCCTTTCAGCCACGGCCGCACGTACTCGTAATCCAGGTCGTAGCCGATGTCGCGGTAAAACTCCCGGTAGTCCCAGTCGCCGGGGTATCCCTCTGCTGCGCTCCAAACCTGCTTGGACGACTCGGGATCCCGCCCAAACACGGCCACGCCGGAAAACGGGCACCTGATGGGAGCGTACACCCCGTAACGAGGCCGCGGCCGCGCGTGCAGAAGGGCATGGGTTTCCGCGATGAACCAGCGGATGCCGCACGCGGCCAGGAGCTCGTCGTCCGGGGGGCTATACCCGCATTCGGGGAGCCAGAAGCCGGATGGGTCGCGGCCGAAGGCGCGCCGGTAGGCCTCGACGCCGACGTCCACCTGCGCCCGCACCGCGGTGCGGTTGGGATGCATGAGCGGCAGGTAGCCGTGGGTCGCGGCCGAGGCGACGATCTCCAGTTTCCCGGCGTCCTGGAAGGCGCGGAACGCGCCCACCAGGTCCATCTGGTACTTGTCCACAAACAGGCGGCGCGCCTCAAGAAACCGGTGGTGATACATCTGCGCCAGGCGGTGAAACTCAGGCTGCCCGGCGGTGCGGGCGAGCTCCTTTTCCGCGAGCGCGATCAGCCCTTCGATGTGGCGCACGTAGCGCTGTTTGAGCAGCTCGTCCTGGAACATGGCCGCGAGGGTGGGCGTCACCGACATGGCCAGCTTCCAAGGAACGCCGTCCCGCTCCCAGCCGGCGAATACTTCCAGCAGCGGCAGGTAGCATTCGGTAATGGCTTCAAACAGCCAGTCTTCTTCTAGGAACGCCTCGTGCTCCGGGTGGCGGACGAAGGGCAAGTGCGCGTGAAGCACCAGGGCCAAGTATCCTTGGGGCTGCGTCACGGCGGCGCCTCCTCGGCGTGGAATGGCGTGGGTCAGCAAGATTCCCCGGTGACGGCGGGGGGCCAGCCGCCTGGACTGGTGTGACCGGTGGGACTGAAGCACCACCCGGCGATGGCCGCGCTGCTCCACCCCAGCTCCATTTCCCAGCTGGCGGCCGCGCCGGGCGGGGTATACACCAGTGCGGAGCGGGCGATAGGAGCGAAGGCCGCGCCCCGGCGTGCCCCGATCTCGGCCGCCAGCACGCGCCCCGGCTCCGGCAGGTGGACGTACCAGCGGTCCGCACCGGCCACGGCGTAGTCAAAGCAGCGGCCGCCGCTGGCCAGTTCGTTGATCCGGGCGGCGAGGTAGTCGCCGGGCGGGGCTGGACCGATGACGCTGCCCGGGCCGAGAACATCGGTTAAGTCGAACACGCGCAGCACCAGTTCTGGGTCCCCGTTGCCGGGCGGCAGCCGGCTGGCCGCGTCGCGCCAGCCCCCTTCCGTCACTTCCCAGAACGCGAAGACGCAGCGGGGATCCCGTACCAAGAGCGTCAGGCGATCCACCCCGTAGCCGGACGGCAGCTCAGAGGGGCCATCGTCCGGCCAAGCGCCTGCAGCTGGCGGCCCGTCGGCGACCGCCGGCGTCGCCCCCGGCCCCGCCGGCTCGCCGCCGTGGGGCGGGCGGTGGGCGGCTTCCCATTCATGGACGGTTTGCATAGGCACCGTATCCAACGGCTCCCGGCCCCCTTGACCGTGAGTAGGATGTGTCCGCCGGGCGGAATCTATGACGGCACGGGAGTGATCCACCCCGTGCCGGCGCGGCCGGCGCCGCATGCTGCGGGCGGGGGGGTTGTCCATGCCGCGGCCACTGGTGGTAGGAAACGGGCGGCTGCTCATCGGCTTTGACGGCGATTACGCCATGCGGGACTTGTATTACCCGCACGTGGGCATGCTCAACCAGCTCTGCGGCCACAAGAACCCCATCGGCGTCTGGGTCGACGGCCACTTCAGCTGGGTTGGGTCATCGGGCTGGCAGTGCCGCCTGGAGTACGAGGAGGACACCCTGGTCACGTCGGTGACGCTGGAGCACGAACACCTGGGCCTGCGCCTTGCCTGCCAGGACGCCGTGCACGTGCGGAGGGACGTTTACCTCAAGCGGGTGGAAGTGCACAACCTGGCGGCCACGGCCCGGGAAGTGCGGGTGTTTTTCCCGCACGACCTGTGCATCGACCAGACCGACATCGGCGACACGGCCTTGTATGACCCCAGTGTCGACGGCGTCCTGCACTACAAGCGCGACAAGTGCTTCTTGATCTCCGGACTCATCGCCGAGGCCCCCGTCAGCCAGCAGGGCATCTTCCAGTACGCCACGGGCACCAAGCGGTTCGCCGGCGCCGAGGGCACCTGGCGGGACGCGGAGGACGGACGGCTCGAGGGAAACCCCATCGCCCAGGGGTCGGTGGACTCGGTCATCAGCTTCCGGCTGCTGTTGCCCTCGGGGGGCTGCCAGGCGATCCACCATTGGATCGCCGTCGGGCGGAGCTTCGAAGAAGTCAGGCGGCTGCACGCGGAGGTGCGCCAGCGGGGCGTGCCGCGGCTTTTGGATGAGACCCGCTTCTTCTGGCGGGCGTGGGTCAACAAGCACGACCGGGACTGGGCCGACTTGAACCGGGAAATCGTGAACCTCTTCAAGCGGAGCCTGCTGATCATCCGGACCCAGATGGACAACGGCGGCGCGATCTTGGCCGCCAACGATTCCGATATCCTGCAGTTCAACCGGGACCACTACAGCTACGTCTGGCCGCGGGACGGCGCGCTGGTCGCCCACGCCCTGGACCGGGCCGGATATACCGAGCTGACCCGCAGCTTCTACCGCTTCTGCGCCCAGGTGCTGGCGCCGGGCGGCTTCTTTTGGCACAAGTACCACCCCGACCGCTCCGTCGGATCCAGCTGGCACCCGTGGATCGTCAACGGCCAAGTCCAGCTGCCCATCCAGGAGGACGAGACGGCCCTGGTGCTGTGGGCACTGGGCAAATTTTTCGACATCGAGCGGGACCTCGAGTTCATCGAATCCCTCTACGAGCCGCTGATCAAGCCGGCCGCCGATTTTCTCGTGGAATACCGGGACGCGGACACCGGGCTTCCCTTGCACAGCTACGACCTGTGGGAAGAGCGCCGGGGTGTCTTCACCTTCACGGCGGCTGCCGTCTGCGGGGGCCTGGCGGCCGGGGCCCGCTTCGCCGCGCTCCTTGGGGAAACCGACCGGGCCCAGCGCTGGCGAGCGGCGGCGCACGAGGTGCAGGGGGCCATCGCCCGCCACCTCTACTCCGCGGAGGAAGAGCGGTTTCTGCGGGGACTCATTCTCCGGGGGGACGGAGCGCTGGTCCCTGACCCGACGCCCGAGAGCAGCGTCGCGGGCCTATTTTTGTTCGGTGCCTTGCCGGCGTCCGACGAGCGGGTGGCCAAGACGATGGCCCAGGTGCGGGAAGCGCTCTGGGTGAAAACGCCCGTGGGCGGCATCGCCCGCTACTTCCGGGACTACTACTTTTGCCGCAGCGACGACTTCCAGCGCATACCCGGAAACCCGTGGGTCATCTGTACCCTCTGGCTGGCCCAGTGGCACATCGCCACGGCGTCCAACCGCTGGGAGCTGCGCCGGGCGGCGGAGCTTTTTGATTGGGTCGTCGCGCGGGCGTTGCCCAGCGGCGTCTTGGCCGAGCAATATCACCCCGAGGACGGCCGCCCCTTGTCCGTGGCCCCGCTCACCTGGTCCCATGCTACTTTTGTCTGGGCCGTCATCGACTACCTGGAGCGGTACACGGCCATGCGCGAGCGGGAGGTGTGGGCCTACGCCTGGCACCTGAGATCGTGACCGTGAACAGGAAATCGGGCCCAGTTTCCCGAATTGCGCACCCGGTGATTCGCGGCCATGTCACTGGTTCGCCCAAGGACAAGCGCGGTGGCCGCCCTTGTCCTCTTCTTAGCGCTCGGACTGGCGGCTGCGGCCGTGCCGGCTTCGGCGGTCCAGGTTCTCGCGGAAGTACATCGCCACGAACGGTTTCTCATGCAGGCGCTCCTGCAGGCCGCGGCGGGCGACGTCACCGGCGCGGGCCGCACGGAGCTGGTGGTGTCCGGGCGCAACTACGAGACCCAGGAAAACTACGTTTTCCTCCTGCATTGGGCGGACGGGGAATTTCAGATTCTCTGGCAAAGCCCCAACCTGTGGGAACCCGTCAGCCACCTGGCCATGGCGGTAGGGGATTTCACCGGCATGGGCCGAGCCCAGATCGCCGTCCTCACCCGTACCAAGCTGCGCCTGTTTGCCTGGCGCGACGGGCGCATGCAGCTTATCCATGAGGAGCCCGGCTGGGGCGCCCCCGAAGAGATCGGGGTCGTGCGCCACCCGGACCACCCCTATGACCTGATCGCCATCAGCCAGCAGCACACGGTGGAGCAATACGTTCCCCAAAAGGGCGTAGAGCTTCTGGGCTGGCGCAACGGCCGGTTCCGCCTGCTGTGGGAAACGCCCACCATGGGCCGGGTCCGGGCTATCGCCGGCGGCGACGTGAACGGGGATGGCCGCTGGGAACTGATCGTGGAGACGGGTGTCGGCAACAGCCCAGGGACCGTGCAGGTGTGGCGGTGGGGACAGGGCGGGTATGAGCCGGCGGGTGGCGAGGCGTTGCGGCAGGCACCGGTCTTTGCCCTGGCCGCGGCCCAGGACGGGGACCGGCACCTGGTGGCCCTGGCCGACGACCGCGGACGGGCGGCGCTGTACCGCTTTGGGAGCGGGTTCCAGTTGACGGCTGAGAACAGCCGCAGCTTGGGCTGGGCGGTGACATCGGTCGCGGCCGGCGATTTTATCGGCGACGGCACGCTGCAGCTGGTGGTGCTGGGTTACCCCAGCCGCCTCCACGTGCTCCAGCTCAACGGGAAGCCGTAAGCTGGTAACGCAAGGGTCCCGGGGGTAGCCATGGGCGGGCGAAAAGTGGTCGGCAACGGCCGGCTGGTGACGCCGGCCGGCGTCATTGAAGACGGCCTACTTGTCATCGAAGGCAGCAAGATCGCGTATGCGGGGCCGGCCGCCAGCGCGGGCGACGCCCTGCGGGGCGGGACGGTCGTGGAGGAATGGGACGCACAGGGCGGCTACATCTGCCCCGGCTTCATCGACGGGCACGTGCACGGGGGCGGGGGTGCGGACGCGATGGACGCCAGTGCCCAAGCCCTCGTGCGCATGGCCCGTGCCCACGCGGCCCACGGTACGACGGCGCTGTTGGCCACCACCATGAGCGCCCCGCACGAGCAGCTCTTGGAGGTCGCCCACGTGGTCCGCAGGGTGCAGGGCACCGCAACGGGCGGCGCGCGGGTTTTGGGATTGCACTTGGAGGGCCCGTACATAAATCCCGAGCGCGCCGGAGCCCATAACCCGGTGTGGCTGCGGCCGCCCTCCGCAGCGGAGTTGGCCCAACTGGCGGCCGTCGCGGGGCCGGCTTTCCGCACGGTCACCCTGGCTCCCGAGCTGCCGGGAGCGGAGGCGGCTATCCGCTGGCTGGTCGAGCGGCAGGTGAGCGTCTCCTTGGGCCACACGGCAGCCACCTACGAACAGGCGCTGGCGGCCGTCGACGCCGGGGCGCGAGCGGCGACCCATCTCTTCAACGCCATGACGGGCCTGCACCACCGGGCGCCGGGCTGCGCCGGCGCGGTGCTGGCGGATGCGCGCGTGCGGGTGGAACTCATCGCCGACGGCGTGCACGTCCACCCGGGCGCCTTGCGCCTGGCCTATCAGTGCAAAGGCGCGGCCGGCGTTATGCTGGTCACCGACTGCATGCGCGCGCTGGGCTGCCCCGACGGGGAATACACCCTGGGGGACTTGCCGGTCGTGGTGCGGGACGGCCAGGCGCGGCTGCGGGACAATCCCGCGGCGCTGGCCGGGAGTCTATTGACCATGGACCAGGCTGTCCGTGTAATGGTCCAAGAGGTGGGCGTTCCCCTGGCGGACGCCGTGCGCATGGCTTCCCTCACGCCTGCTGAGGCCCTGGGGCTTGCCCACCGGCTTGGCCAGCTGGCGGCGGGGTTCGACGCCGACGTGGTGGTTTTGGACGAAGCTTTGACGACAGTCATGACGATTGTGGCCGGGGAGGTCGTGTTCAAGCGATGAACGTGATCGTGGTACCCGACTACGAGCAACTGAGCCTCCACGCGGCGGAAGCGGTGGCCGCCGAGATCCGCGCCCGGGCCCGCACGGTGCTGGGCCTGCCGACGGGCAATACCCCGAAAGGGATGTACCGGGAGCTGGTGCGGATGCACCAGGCGGGGGAACTGGATTTTTCCGGCGTCGTCACCTTCAACCTTGACGAGTACTGGGGGCTGTCGCCCGACCACCCCATGAGCTTTGCCTACTACATGCGCACCCATCTCGTGGACCACGTCAACATCCCCCCAGGCCAAGCCCACTGGCCGCAGTCCCAAGGTGACCAGGACGCCGCCTGCCGGGCGTATGAAGAGCAGATCCGGGCTGCCGGGGGGCTGGATCTGGTGGTGCTGGGCATCGGCAACAACGGCCACATCGGCTTCAACGAACCCGGAACGCCCTTCGATTCACGGACGCACGTGGTGCGGCTCGCGGAGGAGACCCGGCTGGCCAACTTCCGCGGCTACGGGTTTCCGGATCTGGATGCGGTGCCAAAGTTTGGGATTTCCATGGGGATCGCCACCATCATGAGCGCCCGCCGTGTGCTGCTCTTGGCTTCCGGCCGGGAAAAGGCCACGGCGGTGGCGAGAACCGTGGCGGGGCCCGTCACGGAGCAGGTGCCCGCTTCCATCCTGCAGCGGCACCCTGACGCGACCATCATCGTGGACGAAGAGGCCGCCTTTGCCCTTGCGTCCCGGGAGGCGTAGAATGTAGTCAACACCACATAAGGCACGCCCATGGCCCGCCCCGGCTTCGGGCGCCGCCGGGCGGTTGGGGAGGGGGAACGGTGGAGCAGGTCCGGTTTGTCATCATTACGGGTCTTTCGGGCGCGGGCAAAAGCGAGGCGATGCGCTCTCTTGAGGACCTGGGCTATTTTTGCGTGGACAACCTTCCGCCGGCCCTCATCCCTAAGTTTGCCGAGCTGTGCGCCAAATCGGGCGGGCAAGTTTCGCAGGTGGCGCTGGTCATCGACATCCGGGGCGGGCAATTTTTTGAGCATTTATTTGACGCCTTGGCGGAGCTGGAAGAGGTCGGCTACAAGTACACGATTCTGTTCCTGGAGGCGTCCGACGAAACCCTGGTCAGGCGCTTTAAGGCCACCCGCCGCCGGCACCCGCTGGTGCCCGAAGGCAGCATCCTGGACGGCATCCGCGAGGAACGGCGCCGGCTGCAGGAGCTGAGAGGCCGCGCCCACCACATCATCGACACCAGCCACATGACGCCCCGGGAGCTCAAGGAAAAGATCGCCCGCATGTTCGGCCATGGACAGGGCGACGGGATCGCCGTCACCGTCATGTCCTTTGGTTTCAAGCACGGCGTACCCATTGACGCGGACTTGGTCTTTGACGTGCGGTTTCTGCCCAACCCCCACTGGGTCGAAGATTTGGCCCCGGCCGACGGCACGGATCCGGCCGTGGAAGAGTACGTTTTCAAGTGGCCCGTGACCCAGCGGTTTATGGAGAAGCTCTACGACCTGCTGGACTTCCTGATGCCCCAGTACACCGCGGAAACCAAAAGCCACCTGCTGATCGGCATCGGGTGCACCGGCGGAAGGCACCGGTCCGTGGCCGTCGCGCGCCGCCTGGGTGAGTTCCTCAAAAGCCGCGGTTACAGGGTCGCCGTGCAGCACCGGGACCTCTGTTAATTGGGTCCTAAGGGGGGACGCGGGTGGACGCCTGGAAGTGGCTTTATCCGGGCATGGGCGTGAAGCGCTGGCTCCTCTTGATGTCCTCCGGCGTGCTCTTGGTCAGCGCCGGGTTTACCCTCATCGTCGACGTTGACCTCTTGGGCGCGGTGGAACGGGGCATCGCTGGGTGGATCGGGCGGCTGGCCGGCGCCTTCCTCCCGGCCGCGGTGCCGGCCGTGGGGCTGCTGGTGATCGCGGTGGGCGTCGCCCTCATTGTCTTGGCCCTGCGGCGGGTGATCCGCTCTCTGTTGGACGTCGTCCTCCCCGACCACGTGGACAGCCTGGCCAATCTCGTTTACCGGCGGCAGCACTTGCGCCGCGGCCCTAAGGTGGTGGCCATCGGCGGGGGCACGGGCCTCAGCACGCTCCTGCGGGGCCTTAAGGGGATCACCAGCAACATCACCGCGATCGTGACGGTGGCCGACGACGGGGGCAGCTCCGGCCGCCTCCGCGAGGAGATGGGGGTCCCGCCCCCGGGCGATGTGCGCAACACCCTGGTGGCGCTGGCCGACACGGAACCGTTGATGGAGCGGCTGTTCCAGTACCGGTTCCAGGCGGGCGAGGGCTTAAAAGGGCACAGCTTCGGGAACCTGTTTATTGCCGCCATGACCGAGATCACCGGCGATTTTGAGCAGGCGGTGCGGGAGTCCAGCAAGGTGCTGGCCGTGCGGGGGCAGGTGCTGCCGGCGACGGTCCAGCCGGTGAGTCTGGCCGCTGAGTACGACGACGGGACCCGCCTCGTGGGTGAGAGCCGGCTGCCCCAGCGGGGCAAGCGCATCCGGCGGGTGACGCTGGTGCCGCCCAACGTGCGGCCCGTGGCCGAAGCGGTGCGCGCCATCCGCGAGGCCGACGTCATCATCCTCGGGCCGGGCAGCCTTTACACCAGCATCCTGCCCAATCTGCTCGTGCCGGGGATCGCCGACGCGATTCGCCGGGCCCGGGGCATGCGGGTGTATGTGTGCAACGTCATGACCCAGCCCGGGGAAACCGACGGCTACCGGGCGTCGGATCACCTGCGGGCCATCATCGAGCACACCGGGCCGGGCATCGTCGACTACGTCATCCTGAACAGCGGCCGGGTGCCCCCCGCCCTGGCGGAAAAATACCGGCGGGAAGGGGCGTATCCGGTCGTCAACGACCTGCCCGCCATCCAGGCCTTGGGCGTGGTACCGGTCTCGCGCCCCCTCATCAGCCATGCGGATGTGGCCCGTCACGATCCGGAGCGGTTGGCCATGGCCGTCCGGGATTTGTGGGAAACCCACCGCGCCGCCCGGGGGAGCGCGTCAAAGGCCTGGGTGGCGCGGTTGCTCCCGGCTTGGGTACGGCGCATGGGAGGGTGAGAGGAATTGGCTTTTGCCTCCCGGCTGCGCGAGGAGCTGGCCCGGGTGTTGCCGCGGCGGCGCTGCTGCCAGCAGGCGGAGCTCCTGGCTCTCGTTTCCTTGGACGGGCGCCCTGCGGACGGGCGCTTTGTCGTGCAGGCGGCCAATGCGGCTGTCGCCAGGAAACTCTATACCCTAGGCAAGCAGGTATGGGGCGGCACGCCGCAGGTGCAAAAAGATCCCCGCAGCCGGAGGGGGCGCTACCTCGTGCAGTTGCAACGGCCGGACGAGGCCGGTGGGGCAGGCTCGGCCGGCGAACCGGCTTCCCGGGGCCGCGGGGCCGCGTGGGCCGCGTCGAGGGGCCTGGGCCAGGCGGACGGAAGGCCCACCACGGTGCCCGAGCGCGACTGCTGCCGCCGGGCTTACGTGCGGGCGGTGCTCTTGAGCCGCGGATCGCTGGCCGACCCGGAAAAGGGGTATCATCTGGAGGTGGCCCTGGACACGGATCAGCAGGCGGAAGACCTCAGGGAGGTGCTGGCGCAGTACGGGGTGCGCACGGGGCTCGTCCACCGCAAGGGCAAGCCGGTGGTGTACCTCAAGGACGCGGACGACATCGCCGAGGTGCTGCGCTTGAGCGGCGGCCACGGGTCCCTGCTCGCGTTTGAAGACTTCCGGGTGCTCAAGGAGATGCGCAACCAGATCAACCGGCTTGTGAACGCCGAGGCGGCCAACGTGGAAAAAACCGTGACCGCCGCCATGCGGCAACTGGAAGACATCCGCCTCATCGAGGACCGGATAGGTTTAAGCAGGCTGCCGCCGTCGTTGGCCCAAGTGGCGCGGCTGCGGCTGGAGCACCCGGACGCGAGCCTGGCGGACCTGGGGCAGCTGGTGCAACCGCCCATCAGCAAATCGGCGGTCAATCACCGCATGCGCCGCCTGGCGGCCTTGGCCGCCCAGCTGCGGAGGAATTCGCCCGCGCACGGTGGAAACTAATTCCGATTAGTCCTGTGCCGTATACACGGGCTCTGGGCCCGAGGAGGGAGAGTTGCCAATGCCGGTACGTGTAGCGATTAACGGGTTTGGGCGGATCGGGCGCCTGGTCTTCCGCGGCGCGCTGAACGACCCGGACGTAGAATTGGTGGCCGTCAATGACCTGTCGGACGCGGCGACGCTGGCGCACCTCTTGAAGTATGACTCTGTCCACGGCAAGCTGCCGGTGGATGTGCGCGTCGAGGGCGACACCATGATCGTGGGCCATCGCCGGATCAAGATGCTGGCCGAGAAGGATCCGGCCGCGCTGCCCTGGCGCGATCTGGGCGTGGAGTACGTGGTGGAGTCCACCGGCGTGTTTACGGATCGGGAAAAGGCGGCCCTGCACCTGCAGGCTGGCGCCCGCAAGGTAATCATTTCGGCGCCGGCCAAGAACGAGGACATCACCATCGTAATGGGCGTCAACCACGAAAAGTACGATCCCGCCAAGCACCACGTGGTGTCCAACGCCTCTTGCACCACCAACTGCCTCGCCCCCGTCGCCAAGGTGCTGGACGACAATTGGGGCATCAAGCGGGGGTGGATGACGACCATCCACTCCTACACCAACGACCAGCGCATCCTGGACCTCATCCACAAGGACCTGCGCCGGGCCCGCGCGGCGGCCATGAACATCGTGCCGACCACCACTGGCGCCGCCAAGGCGGTCGGCCTGGTGCTGCCGCATCTCAAGGGCAAGCTGGACGGCTTCGCGGTGCGGGTGCCGACGCCTGACGTGTCCCTGGTGGACCTGGTCGCGGAGCTGGCCAAGCCGGCCACGGCGGAGGAGATCAATGAGGCGTTCAGGCGGGCGGCAGAGGGCCCCATGAAGGGCATCCTGGGCATCACCGACGAGCCGCTGGTGTCCAGCGACTTCCTGGGCGATTCCCGCTCCTCCATCGTCGACGGCTCCCTGACGCGGGTGATGGATGGCAACCTGGTCAAGGTCGTCTCCTGGTACGACAACGAGTGGGGCTACTCGTTGCGAGTCATCGACCTGATCAAGTACATGTACGGGCGGGAGTAGCTCCATGGTGGCCAAACTGGGAGTAGCCGACCTGGACGTAAAGGGCAAGCGCGTCCTGGTTCGGGTCGATTTCAACGTACCGTTGAAGGACGGGGAGATTACCGACGACAGCCGCATCCGGGCGGCCATCCCCACCATCGAGCACCTGCGCCGCGCCGGCGCACGCGTGATCCTGGTCAGCCACCTGGGCCGGCCCAAGGGCCAGGTGGTGGAATCCTTGCGCATGGACCCCGTGGCCCGGCGGTTGTCGGAGCTGCTGGGGGTCCCGGTGCGCAAGGCCGACGACTGCATCGGCCCCGCGGTGCAGGCCCAGGTTGCCGCTTTGGCGGACGGCGATGTGCTGTTGCTTGAGAACGTGCGCTTCTATCCGGGCGAGGAGAAAAACGACCCAGCTTTCGCCCGGGAACTGGCGGCGTTGGCCGATCTGTACGTGAACGACGCCTTCGGTACCGCTCACCGGGCCCACGCCTCGACGGAGGGCGTGGCGCGCCTTTTGCCGGCGGCGGCCGGTTTCCTGATGCAAAAGGAAATCGAGATCATGGGCCGGGCCTTGAGCAATCCGGAGCGGCCGTTCTTGGCCCTCTTGGGCGGAGCGAAGGTCAGCGACAAGATCGGCGTCATCCAAAACCTGCTGACCAAGGTCGACACTGTCGCCATCGGCGGCGGCATGGCCTATACGTTCCTCAAGGCCAAGGGCCTGGAGGTGGGCCGGTCGCTCGTGGAGGAGGAGCGCGTGCCGCTCGCGGCGGAGCTGCTCCAGCAGGCGCAAGCCCAGGGTGTGGAGCTGTTGCTCCCGGTGGACGTGGTGGTCGCCGACCGGTTTGCGCCTGACGCCCAGCATAAGGTCGTTCCGGTGGATGCCATCCCGCCGGACTGGCAGGGACTGGACATCGGGCCGGCCACCCGGGAGCTGTTTGCCGCCGCGGTGCACAAGGCGCGCACCATCGTCTGGAACGGCCCCATGGGCGTTTTTGAGTGGGATGCCTTCTCGGAAGGGACGATGGCCATCGCCCGGGCCCTGGCGGATGCGCAGGCGACGACCATCGTGGGCGGCGGCGATTCGGTGGCCGCGGTGGAGCGAGCCGGGGTGGCCGATAAGATCACCCACATCTCCACCGGCGGCGGCGCGTCGCTGGAGTTCCTGGAAGGCAGGGAGCTGCCGGGTGTCGCCGCCTTGTGGGACAAGCCGGCGGCCAAGGGACAGTAACGGGCGGCGACCAGCGCAGCAGGGACGGCAACGGAGGGACGGCCATGCGCACGCCGCTCATCGCGGCCAACTGGAAGATGTACAAAACCACGGGGGAAGCTGCCCAATACGGCCGGGAGCTGCTTGAGGAGCTGGCCGCACGGCGGGTGTCCGTGACCGCCGGTGAACAAGGCCAGCCGGGCCAGGTGGCGGTGGTGGTGTGCCCGCCCTTCACCGCCTTGGCCGCGCTGGGCAGCGCACTGCGGGGCAGCCCGGTGGCGCTGGGCGCCCAGAACATGCACTGGGAGTCGTCCGGCGCCTACACGGGCGAGATCGCGGCGCCGATGCTGCTGGACTTGGGCTGCCGTTACGTGATCCTCGGGCACTCGGAACGGCGGCAGATGGGGGAAACCGATGAACAGGTGCGCCGCAAGGTGCAGGCGGCTGCGGCCGCTGGGCTCATCCCCATCGTCTGCGTCGGCGAGCGCATCGAGGAGCGGCGGGCGGGGCAGACAGAATCCGTGGTCACCCGCCAGGTGCGGGCGGCGTTCCAGAACCTGGACGCGGCGGCCGCCGGCCGGGCGGTCATCGCCTACGAGCCGGTGTGGGCCATCGGTACAGGCGAGCATGCCAGCCCCGAGGAGGCCAACCGGGTGATCCGGCTCATCCGTGACACGGTGGCCGACATGCTGGGCAGCGAGACGGCTGCTGCTGTGCGGATTCTCTACGGCGGCAGCGTCAAGCCCGACAACATCGGACCCTTTATGGCGCAGCCCGAGATCGACGGGGCGTTGGTCGGCGGCGCCAGCCTCGATGCCAAGGCGTTCGCGGACATCATCCAGCAGGCGGAGGTCAACGCGGCATGACTGTGATTGAAACCGTTAAGGCCCGGGAGATTTTGGATTCGCGCGGCAATCCCACCGTGGAGGTGGAAGTGCACCTGATGGACGGCAGCGTTGGCCGCGCCGCCGTGCCTTCGGGCGCCTCCACCGGCGCCCACGAGGCCGTGGAGCTGCGGGACGGGGACAAGCGCCGCTACCTCGGGCGCGGCGTTCAGCAGGCCGTCGAGAACGTGCGGGAGAAGATCGCGCCCGAGATCGTGGGCATGGACGCCCTGGAGCAGGTCGAGATCGACCGGCTCATGATCGAGCTGGACGGCACCCCCAACAAGAGCCGGCTGGGCGCCAACGCCATTCTCGGCGTCTCCCTGGCCGTCGCCAAGGCGGCGGCCGCTTCCGTGGGCCTGCCCCTGTACCGCTACGTGGGCGGCGCCGCGGCCCGGGACCTGCCGGTGCCCCTGATGAACATCCTCAACGGGGGCAAGCACGCCGACAATAACGTTGACATCCAGGAGTTCATGATCATGCCCGTCGGCGCGTCGTCCTTCGCCGAGGGCCTGCGCATGGGCGTCGAGGTGTTTCACAGCCTCAAGGCCGTGCTGCGGGAAAAGGGGCTGTCCACCGGCGTCGGCGATGAGGGCGGCTTCGCCCCGGACTTGCCTTCCAACAAGGCCGCGCTGGATGCGATCGTGGCCGCCATCGAGCGGGCGGGGTACGTCCCCGGCGAGGACGTGGTGCTGGCGCTGGATGTGGCGTCCACCGAGCTGTGGCGGGACGGGGTGTACCGTTTTCCCGGCGAGGGCGTGACCCGGGACACGGCCGCCATGATCGCCTTCTACAAGGAATTGGTGGACAGCTACCCCATCGTTTCGATTGAAGATCCCTTGAGCGAAGACGACTGGGAAGGTTGGGCCCAGATCACGCGGGAGCTGGGCGACCGGGTACAGCTGGTGGGCGACGACCTGTTTGTCACCAACCCGGAGCGGCTGCAGCGGGGCATCGACCTGGGCGTCGCCAACTCGATCCTGGTCAAGGTCAATCAGATCGGGACCTTGACCGAGACGCTGGAGGCGGTGGACAAAGCGCACCGAGCCGGCTACACGGCTATCCTATCTCACCGGTCCGGCGAAACCGAGGACACAACAATCGCCGACCTGGCGGTGGCGGTCAACGCGGGCCAGATCAAGACCGGGGCCCCGAGCCGCACCGACCGGGTGGCCAAGTACAATCAGCTGCTGCGGATCGAGGAAGAGCTGGGTGCCGCCGCTCGCTACCGGGGCAAAGGCGTACTGCGGCGCCTGGCGCGGTAGCGGAGCAAACTGAACCTTCGAGTGGCGCGGGCGCCTGGCCGCGGCGCCCGCGCTGCGTTCTGCCGGCGAGCAGCCGGCGGGTTTCGCCCGGGCGTCTTGGCGTAGGCCTTGACAGTCCGGTGGATCAAGGTTGTAAAATCGAACAAGCTCATGCTAGAATGAACGCTGTGTGTGGAGCTATCCGACGGGAGGTGGCGGCGTGGGCGTCTTCCTGATGATCCTCCAGGTGATCGTGTCCATCGGGTTGATCGCTGTCGTGCTCTTGCAGAAAAGCAAGGGCGAAGGCCTGGGGGCCATCGGCGGCAGCGCTCAGATGTTTTTCGATCAGGCGCGCGGCATCGACCGCGTCCTGGAGAAGTCGACGACGATCTTGGCTGTACTTTTTATGGTCCTGTCCATCGTGATCAGCATCTGGGTGTGAGCGTGGGGAGGAAACGGCAATGGACGTGACGGTGACCGGCGCATACCTGGGCCTCGGTGGCGGGGTGCTGGCGCTGCTCTTGGCCTACTGGCTTTACGCCAAAGTCAGCCGGCAGGACCCGGGCACCGAGCGCATGCAGGAAATCGCCGCCGCCATTCAGGAGGGAGCCCTCGCCTTCTTGCGCCGCGAATACCGCACCTTGGCGGTATTCGTCATCGTCTTGGCAGCCGTAATCTTCGTCGCCGGCATGGTGAGCGGCCCAGGCAGCATGCCTCCCGCTACCGCCGTGGCCTTCTTGGTAGGCGCCGTTTGCTCGGCGGCGGCCGGCTTCATCGGCATGCGGGCAGCCACCAAGGCCAACGTCCGCACGGCCAACGCGGCCCGGACGGGCGGCATGGCCAAGGCCCTGGAGGTAGCCTTCTCCGGCGGGGCCATCATGGGCATGTCGGTGGTCGGCCTCGGCTTGGCCGGCTTGTCGTTGATCACCCTGATCTTTGCGGACACTTCGGATCCCAACACCCTCTCCATCGTCAACGGGTTCGCGCTGGGCGCGAGCTCCATCGCCTTGTTTGCCCGTGTCGGCGGCGGTATCTACACCAAGGCGGCCGACGTGGGCGCGGACCTGGTGGGGAAGGTGGAAGCGGGTATCCCTGAAGACGACCCCCGCAACCCGGCCGTGATCGCCGACAACGTGGGCGACAACGTGGGTGACGTGGCCGGGATGGGTGCGGACCTGTTTGAGTCGTATGTCGGCTCCATCATCGCCGCGATGGTCGTCGGGGCGTCTCTTTACGTGAGCGGCACGTTCGCCTCCGCAGCCGTGGTGGCGCTGCCCCTCGTGGTGGCCGCCGTCGGAATCGTCGCCTCCATCGTGGCCACCTTCTTTGTGCGGGGCGGCGGGAACCCGGCCCAGTCGCTGCGCACCGGCACGTTTGCCGCGGCGATCCTGTGCCTGATCGGGATTTACTTCGCTTCCACGAGCCTCTTGCCCGTCGGCGGCTTCGCCGTGTTCGTCGCCGTGGCGGCGGGGCTGGTCGTCGGTATCCTGATCGGGATTCTGACCGAGTACTACACCTCCGCGGACTACCCGCCGACCCAGCAGATCGCCGAGGCGTCGGTGACCGGGACCGCTACCAATATTATTTCCGGCATCGGCGTCGGCATGATGAGCACCGCGGCGCCGATCGTGTTGATCGTAGCCGGCATCGGCATCGCCTACTACGTGTGTGAGGCTGCCGTGCCCGGCTTCGGCCTCTACGGCATTGCCCTCGCGGCCGTCGGCATGCTGGCCACCACAGGCATGACGGTTTCCGTGGACGCCTACGGTCCCATCGCGGACAACGCGGGCGGCATCGCCGAGATGAGCCACCTGGAACCGAAGGTGCGCCAGGTGACCGACAGCCTCGACTCGGTCGGCAATACGACCGCGGCGGTGGCCAAGGGCTTTGCCATCGGCTCCGCAGCTTTGACGGCGCTGGCCCTGTTCTCCGCCTACTCGCAGGCGGCGGGCATCAGGGCCATCGACCTCTTGCAGCCGACGGTCATCATTGGCCTGTTCATCGGCGGCATGATGCCGTTCCTCTTTGCCTCCATGGCCATGAGGGCTGTCGGCCGCGCCGCCTTCCAGATGATTGCGGAGGTGCGGCGCCAGTTCCGGGAGATCAAGGGCTTGATGGAGGGCAAGGCCAAGCCCGACTACTCCCGGGCGGTGGACATCAGCACCGGGGCGGCCCTGAAGGAGATGATTGTGCCCGGCGTCATGGCGGTGGTCGTGCCGCTCGCCGTAGGGATCGTCCTGGGCAAGCTGGCCCTCGGGGGTCTTTTGGCCGGGTCGCTCATCAGCGGCGTACTCCTGGCCATCATGATGGCCAACTCGGGCGGCGCCTGGGACAACGCGAAGAAGTACATTGAGAGCGGCAAGCACGGCGGCAAGGGCAGCGCCGCCCACGCGGCCGCGGTGGTCGGGGATACGGTGGGCGACCCCTTCAAGGATACCGCCGGCCCGTCCCTCAACATCCTGATCAAGCTGATGGCCATCGTGTCGCTGGTGTTCGCGCCCCTGTTCGGCGGCGGCTTGTTTGGCTAAGCTGCAAGGCGGAAGGCCACAACCGCACGCAAGCGCAGGCGGGGCCGCGGCGGACGCGGCCCCGTTTCGTTGACACCCCCTCGGGGGATGCTATAATGATCATGGCACGAGGTGGTGCGGGTGGCGCCGGAAAGGGCCGTGGTCACCAACCGCAAGGCCCGGCATGAGTATCACATCCTAGAGACCCTGGAAGCCGGCCTCGTGCTGACAGGTACCGAAGTCAAGTCTCTCCGCCTGGGCCGGGCGAATCTCAATGACGCCTTCGCCCGGGTGGAGAACGGCGAGGTTTACCTGTACAATATGCACATCAGCCCTTACGACTACGGGAACCGGTTCAACCACGAGCCGACCCGGGTGCGTAAGCTGATGTTGCATAAAGACGAGATCCGGCGCTTGGTGGGGAAAACCCGTGAGCAAGGGTTGACCCTGATCCCGCTGCGGATCTACTTCAACGACCGGGGTTGGGCCAAGGTGGAGCTGGCCCTGGCCCGGGGCAAGAAGAAGTGGGATAAGCGGGAAGACATCGCCCGGCGGGAAGCCCAGCGCGAGGCGGCGCGGGCGGTCAAACTGCGGGCAAGGTGAAATCTTTCGTTATGGGGGCGAGTAGGCTCGACGTGGCGAGTGGGGACAGGAGATAAGCGGGCCGAGGTCCCACCAGCTCGTTAAACGGTGGAAGGCAATAAGTGCCAACTACGAACCTGCTTACGCGGCTGCTGCTTAATTAAGTAACGCCGCGCGTCGCGGCCGCCGCGCCTGCACGGCAGCCGACGGCGTCATAGCTTGCAGGCTTACCCCTGACCGCCGCCCTCCGGGCAGGGGGACAGCCAAGAGGGCTAGCCTGCCGGGAATCCTGCCTGTGGGAAGCCCGGCGGGTGAACGGCAAACACAGGCTGCGCCCGGAGAAACTCCTGTCACTGCCGTTGCGGACCCGGCGTGCGACTCGTCGGCGCCTCCACCAGTCATCCTCGGCCACGGGCTGTCCGGCCCGTGGCCGTTTTCGCGTTTTGTGCCCACCCATGGCTCCCGATGGGGCGCAAGCAGGAAATCCACGCTTAGAATGGAAATTCCCAGGATACGGTAACGAGCAATTTCGACGCCCGTGCCGATGGCAACAGCAGGAGGCGGATCCGATGGCGCGGGGCTGGCGGGGCATCCTCTGGGTCCTCGGGTGCCTGGCGGTCCTTCTGTATGCCTGTCCTGTGTGGGCCCAAGTGATGAAGGTCGTGCTGGACGGGCGCGCGGTCCCCTCCAGCGGCGAACTGATGCTCATCGGCAACGGGCTCGGCATGTCCGTGGCGCTCATGGCCGAAGAGCTGGGGGTTGAGGTCGACGACAGCGCTTGGCCTGTGGTTCAGTTCCGGGCCGGGGACCGGGTTGCCCGCGTTGAGGTCGGGCAGCGCACCGCGGTCTTGGACGGGCGGACCATCCAGCTCCAGGCCGCCCCGACGGTCCGCGACGGGATGCTGTTTGTGCCCCTGCACCTGGTGGCCGACCTGGCGGGGCTGCGGGTCGACTGGGACCTCTTTGCCGGGGTCCTGACGCTGGAGCGCCGCAGCGGCTCTCCTGTCAGCGCCGACGGCGCCCGGGCGCGGGATGGGCAGTGGGTGAGCGGCCGCGCCGTATCGGCCGCCGTGGGCCTGGTCAGCCGGCCGTTGCCGGTGCCGCCGGTGACCTCGCGGCCGGCGCCGGCGCCGGAGCCGCCGCGCGAACCGTCGCCGGCGCCTGAGGGATCGGCGGGCCGGGAAGAGACGGTGGCGCTCCTGGACGTGCGCCTGCGCACCGTCGAGGGGCGGCATGAGCTGGTCGTCCTCACCGACGGGCCCGTTGAGCCCCGGGCCATGTATTTGCCGGACCCGCACCGGCTGGTCATCGATCTGCCGGGCGCGGCCTTGTCCACCGGCTGGCGCACGATGCCCGTCGGAAATGTCGTCATGCACCAGCTGCGGGTCAGCAGTGAGGAAGGCGGCGTACGGCTCGTGGCCGACTTGACCGGCCCGACCGGCTATACGCTCCTCCCGGGGGACGGGCATCCCGGGTTCGTCGTCAGGCTCAACCACCAGTTGCGGTCGTTGGTCGCGAGGCCGCTGGCCGGCGGCGCCATTTCCCTGCAGGCTGAGGTGAGCGGCGGGCCCGTAGCCTACCAGGCCTTCGTCCTGCGGGAGCCGTGGCGTCTTGTGGTGGATTTCTTGGACGTGACCGTGCCGGCTGCCTATGACCTGGCGGTGGATTCGGCTTTGGTGCGTTCCGGGCGGGTCAGCCAGTTCCGGCAAGACGCCGTCCGGGTCGTGCTGGAGTTGCGCGAACCGATCAACTGGCCGCAGGGGGGCGTTTCCGGTTGGGCTTATCCGGGGCCCGACGGGCGGCTAACCCTCCTCCTCGACACCAAGTTGGGGTTGGCCGTCGTAGCCCCGCAGCGCGTGGAGCTTTCCAACGGGCTCGACTATGTCGCCTTTGTCCGGGAAGGCGACATGGAGTTGGTGCTGGTGCAGGGGCGGCGGCCGCTGGAGTTGGAGATTCGCCGGCTGCGGGATCCCGAGCGGATTGTGCTGGACTTTCCCGGGGTTTTGGTGGAGCGGACTTTGGGCCCCTTGTCGCCGCCTGGCAGTTCCGTAGTTGCCGCGTTGCGGGCCGGCCAGGCGACGCCCAGCACGGGCCGGGTCGTGGTCGAAACCCGCCAGGTGGCGGAGCACCAGGTCGTATTCTCGGAAGACCGCACCCGGGCGGTGCTGAGCGTGCGGCCGTCGCAGCTGGCCGGGCGAACCATCGTGGTGGACCCCGGGCACGGCGGTCGGGATCCCGGGGCCATCGGGCCCGGCGGTACCCAGGAGAAAGACGTCAATCTGGCCATCGCCCTGCAGCTGGCGCGCTACCTGGAACAGGCGGGCGCCCGGGTGGTCTTGACCCGCGACCGGGACGTTTACGTGGATCTTGCGACCCGCACCCGCCTGGCCAACGCACTGCGGGCCGACGCCTTCATCAGCATTCACTCCGACGCGATCGGGGCGGGCCGGACGGCATCGGGTACTGGCACTTTCTACCATCCCGCTCCCGGCGAACCGCCCGACCGGTCGGCCAGCGGCCGCCTGGGCGAGGCGGTGCAGCGAGAGGTGCTGGCAGCTATCGGCTTGCCCGACCGCGGCGTGCGCCAGCGGGCGTTTTACGTGCTCCTGCATACGGAAATGCCGGCGGTGCTGGTGGAGGTCGCGTTCATCGACAATCCCGCCGAGGAGAAGCTGCTCAGGGATCCGGAATTCCAGCGGCGGGCGGCGGCCGGCATCGCCCAGGGCGTCTTGCGCTTCTTTGCCGATGCGGGCGGACGGGCGCCGCGCCGCATCGCCGAGTGGGAAAGCGAGCTGCAGCAGGTAGCGGCTGCTTTCTTGGAGAAGGGGGATATACCGGCCAACGCCGTGATGGTGGCGCCGGCCACCGCGCTGGGGGCTGTTTCGGAGGCGGTCGCCCAGTCGCAGGAGTTTTAGCGCGGACCTGCTGGTGCCGGCCGAGGGGTAGGAGGAGACCAGTTTGACGGGGCTCTGGCGGCGGGGTGTCGTCCTGCTGCTACTGATCGGGATCGTCGCGGCCGCGTGGTGGGGCCTGCAGCGGCAGCCCGCCTGGCATGAGGCGTTCGTTCCCCGCACCACGGTGAAGCTGTACTTCAGCGACACCGACGCCCAATACCTGGTCGCGGAGGACCGCCGGTTGCCGGCCCGGGATGTGAACCCCTTGCGCCTGCTGGAGGAGCTCGGGCACGGCCCCGCACGGGAGGACCTCTTGCCGACCATCCCTCCGGGGGCTCGCCCCTTGGGCGTGACGGTGGACAACGGCATCGCCCGGGTCAACTACAGCCTCGAGTTGCGCACGAACCACCCCGGCGGCAGCACGGGGGAGATCCTCACCGTCTACTCCATCGTGGCCACCTTGACCCAGCTGCCCGGCATCGAGGCGGTCCAGCTGCTGTTGGACGGCGCCGAGATCGACACCCTCGTCGGCCATTTGGACTTGTCCCGCCCGCTCGTGCCTGACAGCCGCTTCGTCGCCCCGTAGCGGCTGCGGCTCGCGCCCAGGGTGATCCACGGCGTAAGGATTACACTAAATGGAAAGGATGCGGGCATATAGATAGGCGAAGCCCGCAAGGGAGTGGCGCACGTTGGACTGGCGCAATCGTACAGTGGCCGTGGTGGGCCTTGGGGTCAGCAACCGCGCCGTCGCGCGCTGGCTGTCCCGCCGCGGGGCGCGTCTCGTCGGTTTCGATCAAAAAACCGCTCCTGAGCTGGGGGCAGCCCACGACGAGCTCCAGTCCCTCGGCGTGGAGCTCGTACTCGGACCGGACTACCTGCAGCGCCTCGAGGCGGGCGAGTGGGATGCCGTGGTGCTCACACCCGGCATGCGCAAGGACCTGCCCGTGCTCGAGCGGCTCAAGCGCCGGGGCGTGCCGTTTTATAGCGAGATCGGCCTGGTGTTTTCCCTCTGCCGAGGGCGCATCGTGGGTGTGACGGGCTCCAGCGGCAAGACGACGACCACCACTTTGATTGGAGAAATGCTTAAGGCGGGGCCCCGGCCGGTGTACGTGGGCGGCAACATCGGGCGGCCCCTGCTCGAGGTCGTCGAGGAGATCCCGCCAGATGCGTGGGTGGTGCTGGAGCTCTCCAGCTTCCAGTTGGAGATGCTGGACAAAAGCCCCCACGTGGCTGTCGTCACCAACGTCACCCCCAATCACCTGGACGCCCACGGCACCATGGAGGCGTATGTGGCCGCAAAGGAGCGAATCTTCCGCTTCCAGCGCGCGGATGACTTGGCCGTGTTCAACCTGGACAATCCGGCTACAGCCGCCATGAGCCGGGAAGCGCCGGGGCGGACGCTGCTTTTCAGCCGCCGGCAACCTGTGCCTGCGGGCGCATGGCTGGACGGGGACCGGCTGGTGGTCGGCGGCATCCCGGGCGGCCCAAGCGAACCCACGATCCTGTGCCGGACGTCGGACGTGCAGCTTTTGGGCGAGCACAACCTGGAGAACATACTTGCGGCCGCGGCGGTCGCGTCGGCCTGCGGCATCGATCCGGCCGCCGTCAGGGCCGTGGCGACCACATTCCGGGGGGTGCCCCACCGGCTGGAGTTTGTGGCCGAATGGAACGGCGTGCGCTATTACAACGACTCCATCGCCACCAGCCCCGCGCGGGCCGCGGCCGGGATCCGCGCCATGCGGGCCCCCATCGTCCTTATCGCCGGCGGCTACGACAAGCAGCTGCCCTTTGACGAGCTGGCCGCCGCGGCGGTGGGGCGGGTGCGGGTACTGATCCTTCTTGGGGTGACGGCGCGCAAGATCGAGGCGGCGGTCGTCTCCTACGCACGGGAAACCAATGGTCCGCTGCCGGAGATCGTACATGTCGATTCGCTGGAAGCCGCCGTGGCGGAGGCGGCGAGGCGGGCGCGCCCGGGCGATGTGGTGCTGCTCTCGCCAGCGTGCGCCAGCTACGATATGTTTCCCAACTTTGAGGTGCGGGGGCGCCGGTTTGTGGAGCTGGTGCGCAGTCTGGGCGCAGCCCGGCCGGCAGCCGAGTAGCGGGGGGGAACGGGGTTGCAGCGCCAGGACGGGCGCCGGCCCAATGACTTGAGGCCGGTGACGATCCGCAGGGGATTCAGCAAGTACGCGGAAGGTTCAGTCCTCATCGAGATGGGCGACACCAAAGTCGTGTGCACCGCCACGGTGGAGGACCGGGTGCCCCAATGGCGGCGGGGCAGCGGCATGGGGTGGGTGACGGCCGAGTACGGCATGCTACCCCGGGCCACGCTGGAGCGCACACCCAGGGAAGCCGCCACGGGCCGGCAAGGCGGGCGGACGCTGGAAATCCAGCGCCTCATCGGCCGCGCCCTCAGGGCGGTGGTGGATCTGTCGCGCCTTGGGGAGCGGACCATCACCCTGGACTGCGACGTGCTCCAGGCCGACGGGGGAACCCGTACGGCGGCCATCACGGGGGCGTACGTGGCCCTGGTGGACAGCCTGGCACACCTGTATTCCGACTACCCGCAGCTGCCCTTGCCGGTGACCGACTTTGTGGCGGCCACCAGTGTGGGGGTGGTGGACGGGCAGATCCTTTTGGACCTTTGTTACGATGAAGATGCCCGGGCCGAGGTGGACATGAACGTGGTGATGACGGGCAGCGGGCGCCTGGTCGAGGTGCAAGGCACCGCGGAAGGCGCGCCGTTTGACCGCGCGACCTTGCTGGAGCTGCTGGATTTGGCGGCCGCCGGCATTGAGCAGCTGGTGCGGGTCCAGCGGGAGGCCTTGGGCGAGTTGGCCTTCCGCATCGGGGGCAAGCGCCGTGCGTAAGCTGGTGGTCGCGACCCGCAACCGCAAGAAGTGGCAGGAGCTGGCCGCGCTGCTGGCGGATTTGCCCGTCGAGGTCCTCGGCCTGGACGCGTTTCCAGGCGCGCCGGAGGTGGAGGAAACCGGCGAGACGTTCGCGGACAACGCGCGCCTGAAGGCGGTGGCCGCCGCGCGGCACACGGGCCACTGGGCCATCGCGGATGATTCGGGGCTGGAGGTCGACGCTCTCGGCGGCCGGCCGGGCGTTTACTCGGCCCGTTTCGCCGGGCCGGGGGCTACGGACGCGGCCAACAACGAGCTGTTGCTGAAACTTTTGGACGGGGTACCGCCAGAGAAACGCCGGGCCCGGTTTCGCTGCGCGATCGCCATTGCGAGCCCCAGCGGCGAGACGTGGGTGGACGAGGGCGTCTGCGAAGGAATCATCACCGACGCGCCGAGGGGCGACGGCGGATTCGGCTATGATCCCCTGTTTCTCGTACCCGAGCTGGGCAAGACCTTTGCGGAAATGGGGGAAACCGTAAAGAACAGGATCAGCCACCGGGCGCGCGCCCTGTCGTTGGCCAGGGAGCGGCTCATGCGCCTGTGGCGGTTGCCCGAGGGCACGAGTGTGCTATAATGGGAAGCGCGTCGGGGAGTGGCGCAGCTTGGTTAGCGCGCGTGCCTTGGGAGCACGAGGTCGGCGGTTCAAATCCGCTCTCCCCGACCATTAGTCTTGCTCGGGGCGCAGTAGTGCGATATAATGGTCCATGCCGAGCGGGCGTAGCTCAGTTGCCTAGAGCACCGGCCTTCCAAGCCGGGGGTCGCGGGTTGGAGTCCCGTCGCCCGCTCCAAAATTGCGCCCGTAGCTCAGTTGGACAGAGCAGCTGCCTTCTAAGCAGCGGGTCGCGGGTTCGAATCCTGCCGGGCGCGCCAGCGCAGGTCACGCGTGGTGGGTGTAGCTCAGCTGGTCAGAGCGCCAGGTTGTGGCCCTGGAGGTCGTGGGTTCAAGTCCCATCACTCACCCCACCATTGACGCAAGTCCCCGGGACGCGACGTCCCGGGGACTCGTCGCGTTTTCTACACAGCATAGCATGGCGCCGGCTTGGCAACGCTGGGCAGCGGGGGAACTGCCGTTGGCGTGGACCGGCGCCGTCCTCGCTGGGTTAGCCGTCTTGCTGGCCGTCTTGTATTTCTGGCCCCTCGTGCTGGGGCTGTCGATTTGGCTTGAGCCCGGGACGGCTGCGGCGCGCCTTGAGGCCACGGGCCTGGCGGGGCGGCTCGCGATCCAGCTGCGCTTGCAACCGGAGCGGTTGCTCGTGGCTGAACTAAGCCTATTTCATCTTGCCACCATCCGCCGCTCCTTCGCGGACGCCATGCCGGCGCGGCCGGTCGTCCCGCGAAGGAGGCTGGACTTGGTGGCTGCCGCCCAGTGGCTTTTGCGGCGCCTGCGGGTGGAGGAGCTCAAGGCGGACGCCCGCTTTGGCCTGGGTGACGCGGCCCAGACGGCCCGCGCGTATGGGTACGTGTGGGCAGCTGTGGCCGTTGGCTTGGCCTGGGCCCAAGCGCGCCTTGCCTTCGCGCAGCCGCCCCGGATTGAACTGACGCCGGACTTCGCAAGGCCGTTTGCCGCCGCCCGGGGCGTCCTGCGGGTCCGCATGGCCCAAGGAGATGCGTTGGCAGCTTTCGTCGTGGCTTGGAGCCGCGGCCGGGCGGTTGAGCGCAAAGGCGTTTGACGGACGCGGGCCCGCCCTGATAAAATAATGAACGTGCCCGTGGCGCAACGGTAGCGCAAGGGACTTTTAATCCCTGGGTTGTGGGTTCGAATCCCACCGGGCACACCACACCGGCCCCGCGACCAAGCGGGGCTGTCGTTTTGCCCGTGCCGCGGGTCAGGTTGATCGCCTGTTGCCCCGCAGGCTATACTGGAATCACCAGGCGAGAGTGGCGGAATTGGCAGACGCGCCAGACTTAGGATCTGGTGCCCTGCGGCGTGGGGGTTCGAGTCCCCCCTCTCGCACCAGCACAGGCGGCGCTCGTGGGCGCACGATCGCCGCCTTTTCCTTTGTTGACAGCCGGATCCGGCTGGGGGATAATTTCAGGAGTGGGATCGGTAGGCATCCCGCAGGGATGCCGCTTGTGCCGTGAGGTTAGTGCCAGGGAGGACGTCGCATGAACACCCGTGTGGAGCGGTTGCCGGGCCACCCAGCCCGGGTTGTGCTGGAAGTTGAAGTGGAGCCCGAGCGGGTGGAACGCACCGTCGACGCCGTATACCGCCGGCTCGTGCGGCGGTTGCGCATTCCCGGGTTCCGGCCGGGCAAAGCGCCGCGCCCGATCGTGGAGATGCACCTGGGCAAGAACGCACTGTACTTGGAAGCCGTAGACGAGCTTCTGCCCCAGGCGTACCGGGAGGCGGTGCGGGCGGCCAACATCGAGCCGGTGGCGCAGGCCAAGATCGACATCATCGAGTTCGGCGCCGGCAAGCCGCTCAAGTTTAAGGCCGAGGTGGACGTGAAACCCGAGGTCCAGCTCGGCGACTACCGGGGTCTCGCCGTGGAGAAGCGCGTCCGCAAGGTCACCGAAAAAGACGTGGACGAGGTCATCAACGCGCTGCGGGAGCAGTTTGCGGAATTGGTGACCGTGGACAAGGAGAAAGTTGAACCTGGCGACTACGCCGTCGTCGATTTTGAGGGGTACATCGACGGCCAGCCCTTCCGGGGCGGCGCCGGGAAAGGCGAGATCGTCCGGGTGGGCGATGAAGGTGTTCTGCCTGCCTTCAGCCAGCAACTAGTCGGCATGGCGCCCGGTGAAGAGCGGGAGTTCGACGTGACTTTCCCGGAGGGGGCCCGGGAAGATCTGGCCGGAAAAACGGCCCGGTTCCGGGTCCGGCTCTTGGAGATCAAGCAGCGCCGCGTGCCTGAGGCCGATGACGAGTTCGCCAAGGACGTGGGCGAGTTTGAGACCATCGCCGAGCTGCGGGCGGATTGCCGCAAGCGACTGGAGGAAGCCGCCGAGCGGGCCGCCGACGCGGAGATGCGGGACAAGTTGCTCGAGATGGCCGTCAACAACGCCCGGGTCGAGCTCCCCGAGGTCATGGTGGAGCAGGAACTCGCCCGGATGAAAGACGAGTTCGAGTACAGCCTCTGGGCCCGGGGCTTGACCCTGGAACGCTACCTCCAGGCCAGCGAGCAGACGGAGGAGCAGCTGCTGGAGCGGCTGCGCCCAAGCGCCGTCCAGCGGGTCAAAGCCGAGCTGGTGCTGGAGGCCATCGCAAAAGCCGAGGGGCTGGAGCCCACCGAGGAAGAGATTGACCGGCGGCTGCAGGAGTTGTATGCCTCGGTGAAGGATTCCAAGGAGCGGGAGCGCCTCATGGCCGATGAGGACAACCGCGCCAGCGTGCGGGACAGCCTG
>PKQR01000037.1 GCA_017578085.1 Bacillota bacterium | reverse complement strand
AGCAGCCGGTGCACCGTGCGCGCCGGACGGCCGGTGGCTTCCCGCAGCCGCTGCGCCGCCCGTCCCGTGGGGCACGCGAGCTGCACCCGCAGGCCCGCTCCCTCGAGGCATGCCAGGAGCACCCGCAGGATGGTGGTCTTGCCCGTGCCGGGCCCGCCGGTGATGACAAAAACCCCGTGGCGCAGCGCGTCGACCACCGCCTGCCGCTGCTCGGGGCTCAAGGTCAACCCCGAAGCCCGCTCGGCCTCCGCGACCGCCGCTTCCCAGCGGGAACCGCCGTCCAGCTCCCGCAGCAGGCCCCAACCGTCCCGCAGCCGGAGCAGCGCCCGGGCGAGCCCGGTTTCCGCGCGGTAAAGGGCGTTCGAGTAAATCCGCTCCCCATCGGCCACGGCCTGCTGCTGGGCCACGAGCCGCTGCAGCGGCCCCGTGAGCGCTTCGGCGTCCACCTGCAAGGCCTGAGCCGCTTGCTCCAGCAGCTCCTGGCGCAGCACAAAGACGTGCCCCCGCTCCGCGGCCTCCTGCAACATGTGGTGTAGGCCGGCCGCGAGCCGCTCGGGGGCGTCGTGGGCGATTCCTAAAGACCGCGCGATGCCGTCGGCCGTCTTGAAACCGATGCCGGGGATATCCATGGCCAGCCGGTACGGGTTTTCCCGCACCCGCCGGATGGCGTCGTCCCCGTAGGTGCGGTAGATGCGGGCCGCGTAGGCGGGGCTGATGCCGTGTCCCTGGAGAAACACCATCACCTGCTGGATCCCCTGGTGGCGCCGCAGGCCTTCCGCAATGGCCTCGGCCCGCTGTGGCCCGATGCCGGGCACCTCCAACAGGCGCTCGGGCGTTTCGGCGATGACGTGCAGCGTGTCGACGCCGAAATGGGCTACGAGCCGCTCGGCCAGCACGGGTCCGATGCCGGGGATGAGGCCGGAGCCCAGATAGCGCCGGATCCCCTCCACCGTGGCCGGTGCGACGACGGCGTAGTCGGACACCTCCAGCTGCCGGCCAAACTGGGGGTGGTCCACCCAGCGTCCCCAAACCCGCAGCCGCTCCCCCACGGCCAGGGACGGAAACCGGCCGACGATGGTCACGGCGTCCCCGGTGCCCACGGACGTCCATGCGGATGTCGCGGCCTCCGTGGACCGGTCTACAGCCAGGCGGGCGACGGTGTAGCCGTTGGCGTCGTTGCGGAAGGTGATGCGCTGCACGACGCCTTCCAGCGTTGCCTGCCCGCCGGGCTTGTCCTCCATGGGATGATCAGGGTGCGACCTCGCCATGGCGAGCCCATTCGGCGGAACGCCGGGCGCTTCCTGCGTCAGCCGCCCCCGGCGCGGCGCACCCGTATATGCCTACCCCGGCCCTGTTTCCTCGGGTTCCTCGGCCTCCAGCGACACGAGGCCCAGGCGCACCGCCCAGATGGCCACCTTGGTGCGGTCGTCAACGCCCAGTTTCTGGTAGATCCGGCTGACGTGGTTTTTCACGGTATGGGGGCTGATGAACAGGCGCTGGGCGATCTCGTGGTTGCTCAACCCCTTGGCGATGAGCCGTAGCACATCCCGTTCCCGCAGGGACAAATCAGCAAAGCGCTCCGCGAAACGCTCCTCGCCGCGCTCCGCAAAGCGCCCTTCGCTCGTGTAAGGCATGGCAGGACCCCCGTGGACAGACGTACGTGTCCCCCATGATATTCAGGAGGGACGGCTTGTGCCCGTCTCACGGCCTGGGGTGGCTTTCGCGCATCACGCCGAGGGTCTTTCGCTTACCACGCCGGGGGTTGCCAGGAGGACAAAATAGGGGGTCATAAAAAGGACGACGGGAAGCAGGTTTGGGGGTCGGGGTGGTGATGCCTGTTTTGGGGGCCCTGCTTCCCGTTGTCAGCTTGCGGCGGTTTGCCCGCCGTTTTGGGGGATGGTGACCGCCGGACAGCTTGTCCGGTCGCCTTCCCTGTTTGACTCTAACATAGCACCGGCCATCGCCAGTGAAAATCCGTCGAAAGACTTAACTTTTTTTAGGATTTAGGTCCCAAACAGCATCCGGCGGCAAAGCCTCACCGCGCTTGGCTTTTGCAGGAAGCAGGGCCTCATCTTCTTGTCATAGACCCTCCATTTTCTTCACAAACCTTGCCCATACGTCAAAAGTCCTACCGTAACGTCGCAAACCCCGCTATTGCGTCACGAGCTCTGCCGCGCCATGCTGTCGGGAAACTCAACGAGCCCGTGCCGGAGAGCGTACACGGCCGCCTGGGTGCGATCCTCCAGCCCCAGCTTGCGCAGCAGATTGGTCACGTGGTTCTTGACCGTCTTTTCGCTGATGAAAAGCGCCTCCGCGATCTCCGCGTTGCTGCGCCCATCCACGATCAGCTGCAGGATCTCCCGCTCCCGGTCGGTCAAGGCCGGCGGCCCAGTCCTAGCACGCCTGGAAACCCCCATGGCCTCGGCGCTCTGCAACCGCCGGAACTGGCACAGAACTTTGTTCATGAGGTCCGGCGGGACGAAGGACCCACCCTGGTACACGTGCCGGATTGCTTCCACCACGCGGGCAGGCTCCGAATCCTTGAGCAGGTATCCCCTGGCGCCGGCGCTGATCAGCTCGTACAGGTACTGGTCCTCATCGTGAATGGTGAGGACGATGACACCCACCTCAGGCCAGCGCCGGGAGATCTCACGGGTCGCGCCGAGGCCGCCGCCATTGGGCATGTTGATATCCATAAGCACGATATCGGGCCGGTACTCGGCGACGAGCTGCAGCACTTCCTCCGCGTCTTGCGCCTCGGCGACGACCTCCATGTCGGGTTCCATGGACAAAATCTTCACGAGGCCTTGCCGCAAAAGCGGGTGGTCATCAGCGATCACGACCCGAATCGCCATCCGTTGGCACCGCCTTTCCCTTTCCCCGGCCCTGCCCCGCAGGACGCCCCACAGGACCGCCGGGTTCGCCAACCCCTTCCCACGGCACAAGCACCCGCACCTTTGTACCGCGGCCGGGCGCGCTCTGCACTCGCAACCTCCCCTGCAGCAGGTGCACGCGCTCGCGCATGTGCAGCAAGCCTAAACCCGACTCGCCCGAGCCCGGCGTCACCGCCTCTGGATCGAACCCGACGCCGTCGTCCTCGATAACAAGCCCGACGCCCTGCGGCCCAAACTCCACCCGCACGATCACCTGCTGGCAGCGGGCGTGGCGCTGGGCGTTGTGGATAGCTTCCTGCACCACGCGGAAAAGGGCCGCTTCCGCCGTAGGCGACAGGCGGCGCTCCCGCCCCATCACCCGCAGCTCCACGTTCAGCCCGCTCTGCTCTTTCAAGGACTCAACGTATCCCCGCAGGGTCGGCACCAAGCCCAGGTCGTCCAGCGCCATCGGCCGCAGGTTGAACATGCTGCGGCGCAGGTCCCTAAGGGTTTCCTTGACGAGCCCCTTGATGTCCTGCAATTCGGCCCGCACCTGCTCGCGGTCGCCGTCAATCATTCGCTCCGCGATGTCGAGCCGCAGAACGAGGTTCGCCAGCATTTGCGCCGGCCCGTCGTGCAGCTCCCGCGCCAGCCGCCGCCGCTCTTCCTCTTGGGCCCGGATTACGTGGTGGGCGACGTACGCCCGCTCCCGCATGCCTTCCACCTGGTTGGTCAAGGAGGCCAGGTTACCGCTTAAAAAATCCAGCGCCACGCTCACCTGGGACACCACCTGCTCGGCGCGGGTCAAAAGGTTCTCCAGGTGGCGCAGCTGCCGCTCCAGGTCGTCCCGGCGCTGCCGCAAGGCCCGCTCCCGCTCCCGGGCCGCGCCCAGGGCGACCATGATCCGCTCCGCCCGCTCGTAGGCCTCGCGGATCTCCTCGCTGGTAAAGCTGGCGTAGTTGCGGCTGATTTCCGCCAAAAGACTGCGGGCCGCGTTGCTCTGCTCCTCCAGCTCGTCAACTTGCCGGATGCAGATCAAGACCTGCTCCCTGGCCTGCTCGATGAGCTGCTTGAGCCGGATCCGCTCCTCCCGGGCCGCCTCCGTGAACTCGAACATCTGATGGTGCGCCTGACGGAGGGCGTCCAGGGAGCCTCGAAAGACTTTTTCAATCAGCTGCTCGTCCAAAGAAAAAGCAAAGTTCGCGGCGTCCACCGCGACAATACCCCCACGCCAAGGCGTTTAATCCGGTATTCTCCAAGGCGTTTAATCCGGTATTCTTTCACAGTTTTCCCCGATCCTGTCAGCCACGGGCCGCGCGAGAAACGGGACCTGCCCCACCGCAGCGCCCGCCGCATCCGCCAGCACGTCCTGCCACGACGCAACCCGTCCGGGGACAAAGACCTGGTGGACCTCGTCGGTGACGCCGTACAGGGACGCCAGCACTATCGCCGCGCAGGCCCGCAGCCAAGAGGGCCAGCGAAATGAAGTCGCGAACGCCAGGTGGGCGAGGGCGCCAAGCACCAGGTAAGCGGCGCCGTGGAGGACATAGTCGGGCACCCGCAGGAAGTTCCAGCGGCCGACTACGTCCCCCGGGCGCGACGAGAGCCAAAACAAGAGCGCCATGTAGGCGATGGTGGCGGTCCAGGCCAGTGCAGCCCGCAAGCGAGCCTTGGGATGAGGATTGGCAGCGGCCCGCTCAGCCCCGCGCTTGGGCAACGGCCTCACCGCACTGGCACGCCCGCCCTTCCGGCAACGCCTCGATGCACGCCACCAGCAGTTGGCGGAGCTTGGCCAGGTTGGCCTGGAACACCTTCAGGACTTCCTGGTGGCTCACCGGCTCAATGCTGGGGTCGTCTTCCAGGCCCACGTCATAGTCGGTGATCAAGGAGATATTTGCGTAGCAGATGCCCAACTCCCGGGCCAAGTACGCCTCCGGGTACTGGGTCATGTTGATGACCTCCCACCCGTGGGAGCGGAACTCGCGGCTTTCGGCCCGGGTGGAAAAGCGCGGCCCCTGCACGACCACCACGGTGCCCCGCTCGTGCACCGGCAAGCCGAGCTTTTTGGCCTGTTCGATGGCGACCTTCCGCATCTCAGGGCAGTACGGGTCCGCCGCGCTGATGTGGGTCACGACGGGCCCTTCAAAGAAGGTGTCGTCCCGGCCCCACGTGCGGTGCACGAACTGGTCGCAGATGACGAAGTCGCCCGGGCGGATGTGGGGCTGCAGGCTCCCGGCGGCGCAGGGGCCGAAAATCCGCGTCACGCCCAGCTCCTTCATGGCCCACAGGTTGGCCCGGTAGTTAATCTTGTGGGGCGGATAGCGGTGATCCCGCCCGTGGCGGGGCAAAAAGGCAACCCGGCGGCCGGCGATCTCCGCGATGGCCACCTTGTCGCTCGGGGCCCCGTAGGGCGTTTCAATCCACACTTCCTCCACGTTGTCCAGGAACGAATAGAAACCGGAGCCGCCAAAGACTCCCACGTCTGCCCTAGGCTTGGCCACTGTGAAACCCTCCTAATCACGCCAATTTTGCTTGTCTCCCGCGCTGGACCGGTTTACGGCCGCCCGCTGCGGGAACCGTCCGCCTCGCCGCCCTCCGGTCCGACCCCGGCCGGGGCGCACAACAGCTCCCAGAGCCGCGCCGGGGCGTACAGGAAAAACGGGTACGTGCGCCGCAGCGCCGCCGCGGCCGACCGGGCCCTGGCCTCCAGGCGCGCCAGCTCCTGCCGCGCCCGCTCGGCCACCGGTCCCAGCACCCGGGACAGCTCGGCATTGACGGCCTCGATCTCCCGCGTCAGCTGCCGCTTTGGCGCACCGGGCTGGTTGATGGCGCTGATCAAGTCCTCCTTGCGGCGGATCAGCGCGATGGTACCGTCGTCCAGCTCCCCGGCTTCCCAGGCGAACCGCTGCGGGTTGAACACGAGGTCTCTCAGCTTGCGCCGCTGGGCCCGCAAGGCCGACGCTGGCACCGGCCGCTCGCCCAAGGGCAAATACAAGGACGCGGACACGACCGCAAATCGGGGAGGCGCAATGCCGAACCAATCCGCGATCAGGGCGTCGGTCACCTGATCGTAACGGCCCCCGCCCGTGCCGTGGACGAACAAGTCGGCCACGAACAGCCGGTGAAACACCGTCAGGGGAACGGCCTTTGGCCGCACCTGCACGCCAGCCTCAACCAGCGCCTCCACGGCCTCCTCCCCGCCCGCCGCGGGGATCCGGGCCACGGTCCCTTCCAGGTGGCTAAGTTCGAGGTCCCCGCCGACGCGCTTCACGTACAGCTTGCGCCGGATCCCGGCGGGCGTGATGGCCCAGAAGGGCAACTCGATGGCCCCGTCGGGCCGCTCGAGGAGATCGGGAAACGGTACCGCAAGCGAGCGCACCCGATGCACCGACCGGAAACCCGCCAGCGCCCGGTTGAACGCCTCCCGCAAGGCGGGCGCGTTTCGAACCCAATGCACGAAGAAAAGCAGGAACTCAGGCGTCCGGCTCACCTGGGAGATGGCCAGGTCGGGACAAAGCTCCTCCCCCCAAGCCCGCTCGTACGCCCGGCGGCTGGCCACCCCCAGGTCGGCAGCGCTGGCGGCTTCCTTGGCCGCCTTTCTGAGCCCGGCCGCAAACCGCCGCCAGTACTCCAGGCCCTCCGGCCAGTCCAGCGTGCCGAGCCGCTCCTCGACCCGGGCGGCAAACTCCTCCACCTGTTCCTGCCCCGGCGCCGGCAAGGTTTCCAGCGGACGGCCGGCTTGACCACGAACCAGGTACTCCTTGACATACCGCAGCTCCTGCCCGAGCCGCACCGGGAGTTCCGCCGCCAGCTCCCCCGCGTCCTGGTCGACCGTCAGGTTGAGAGCGTGCGCCCTGTGGCAGCGGGCCTGCCCCGTCACCGCAAAGGCCTTGATCCAGATGCCCGGATGATAAAAGACGGGCTGGTGGCCCGACACGAAGAGGGGCCGCTCCACGTCGGGCTCGAACCCCGCGAGCTCCAGCAGCCGGCGGCGCGCCCGGGCCCGCAAGTCGCGCGCCGGGACGCCCTCTATGTCAAACGACCAGCGGTCCGCGGCGGCGCGGTTTTCGGCCGCCACCGCCGCCCACTCGGACAAGGGCGGATCGCAGATGAGGGACGGCGTGCCCCCGGAAACCTGGACGGTCATCTCACCAGCTCCCGGATGCCTAAGAGCCCGATCTCCTCCCGCGAGGCGAACGGTTCGCCGTAGGCGGTGCCGATGAGGCTGCCCCAGTACGCGTTGCGGGTCCGGATCAGGTCATAAAACGCGGCCCCGTCGGGGCGGCCTTTCTCAAACTGCGTGTAGTAGCAGCGGATGGCCGCCATCTTGGTTTCCATCTGGGCGCTGATGTCCAAGATGAAGGCCGGTTTCGGGTGCAGTCCCCGCAGGTGATTGCTGAAAAAGTAAAAGACCCGGTTGGGGTAGAAGGGTTCGCCCTTCATGTCCGTCTTGGTCAGCTTGGCGTAAAAGCGAGCGGCCTCGCACAAGCGGCAGGCCTGCACGTGGTCCGGGTGCGCGTCCTCCCAGTAATGGATGAACAAGGTCCGGGGCCGCCACTCCCGGATGACCTCCGCTACCTTCTTGCGGTTTTCGACGGTATCCATAAGGGCGCGGTTGGGCAGATCCAGCGTCCGCCGCACCGTGACGCCCAAAACGCGGGCCGCAGCTTCCGCCTCTTGCATGCGCTCCTCAGGGGAGCCGAAGGGCGTCGGCTCGCCGTTGGTCAGGTCCAGAATGCCAACCTTCAGCCCGGCGTCCAAAAAAGCCTTGATCGCGCCGCCCATGCCCAGCTCCACATCGTCGGGATGGGCCCCGATGGCTAGGACATCGAGCATTTGGCCACCTCTTTCTCGATCACGTCCAGGTAGTAAGCGAGCCGCTTCTCCGGGTCATCCAGCTCGCCGCCGAACCGGCGCTCAAAATTGGGCACATAGATCAGCGGCACGGGCCGCTCGATGACCGTGAGGCCAGCCCGGGCCGCCTGGATCCAAAACTGCAGCGGGAACCCGTAGCCTTTCTCAGTCAGCTCCAGACGGGCCAAGGCGGCCACCCGGTACGCCTTGAAGCCGCAGAAGGCGTCCGTCAGCCGGTAGCCGGTCAGCTCGTTGATCCGCTGCGTGATGAGCTGATTGATGCGGCGGCGATCCTCAGGCACTTGGCCCAGGCGGGGAGGCTGCGGCACCAGGTAGCGGCTGCCCGACACCACGTCCCACTCCCGGGCCAAGGCTAGAAACTCAGGAATGAGCGCGGGCTCATGCTGCTCGTCGCAGTCCATGGTCACGACGCGCTCATACCCGTGCTCGCGCGCGTAGGCGAAGCCGTCCATCAGCGCGGCTCCGTAGCCCATGTTGACCGGGTGGCGCAGGACGCGAATACCCTCTATGCCGGCCAAAATCTCGGCCGACCCGTCGGTGGACCCGTCATCCACCACGAGGATGTCCGCGCCTTGGGCCGCGGCCTTGGTCGCCGTGAGGACCCGCTCGATGCTTTGGGCTTCGTTGTATACGGGAATGACAACCAAATCCGCCACGGGCGGTGTCAGGCTCCCTCCCCCAGGTGCATCCAGCAATCTCTTCCCGCATGACGGGGTCAATTCCTTTCCCGCCGTGCCGCACTTCAATCCTACGGCAAATCAACCGCCGAATCCAGCGGTAGCCGGCGGGCCGCAGCGGCCGTCCCCGCTGCGGCCGCGCCCGCTGCGCCCGCTCGCCTGTCCGTTTCTCCGAGCTCACCTGGGGTCAATCGCCCGCGCTCGCCCCGCCTTGCCACTCGAAGCGGACGTACGGACCGCCGCTCCCGGCACCGGTTCCCAGCGGCCAGCGCCAGCCGGCGGTCCACCGCACACCTGGGTCCAATTCTTGCCCGATGCCCAGTTCCAGCTCGGTATCGACGAAGATGCTCCCGATCGTCTCTGGCCACTGCACGGACCAGCGGACGCCCGTGGTGCTGTGCCACCCGGCGGCCACGGGACGACTCCAGGAAACCGCTGTTTGAAGGCTGTAGAGCCCACCCGCGCCGTCGCGGCGGGCTTGCCGCAGCAGCAGTTGCCCGGTCGCTTCACCCGTGTCCTGGAAGCTCCAGCGGCGGCTCAAGCGCGCGTCCCTCGTCTCCCCGTCCTGGCCGCGCGTCCAGCGGATCTCCACCTCGGTCCAACGTCCACCACCCGGGGCTGCGCGCCACGCAAGCCCTGCTGCGGCACGCGCTTCCGTACCGCCGGGCTGCCAGAGCAGTTCCGCCCGCCAAAGGCTGCCGTCTGACATGGGGCGACTTAGCTCGAGCCGCGCGTCGATCCGGTCGAGGAGCTGTCCATGCCCGGCCCGCCACGCCCCTTGCGCCCGGAGGAGCGTGTTCCAAGGTCCTTCCAGGTGCCCTGCGGCGCGTACCTCCGCCTCGTCGGCGCCGCCTCCGTGCAGCGACCACGTCCACCGGACCGCCTGCCCGCCGATGGTCCAGCGCAACGGTTCCTGGCCCTCGGCCCGCAGGCCAAGCCACCATCCTGAACCGGGCAGCGGCAGCGCCACGGCCGTCGCCGGGCGCCACTCCCCGTCAAGCACGAGCCGCTGCCGCAGCTCCCACGCGCCGACCCTGCCAGCGAGCTCTAGGTCAACGCCGTCACCGCCCGACAGCCCCACCGTGCTCCGCCACTCGGCTCCCGACGGCGGCTGCCAGATGAGTCCTACCGACCAGCCGCTAAAGCGCGGCTGCTGGACCCACGGGACGGCGAACTGCGGCCCGGCAAGACGATACGTCCCCTCCACCTGCCAGCCGGCGCCGAGCTGGACGGCCGCGGTCGCGCCCCAGGCGCTGGCGCTGTCCAGGCTCAACCCCGCCCGCCAAAGGCCCTGCACCGCGACTCTTAGGGGCCCGCGCTCCATCTGCCCGTGGGCGCCAAGCAGGTCGCCCGGCGCTCCACCGCCTTCGCCATGGACCCACAGCACCCCCGCGGTGCCGGCTGCCCCCTCGCGGACCAGATGCAGTCCCCACAAGGGCTCATGCGGCGTCTCTCCCTCATCCGCCGCGAAGGCGGCCGCGCCCGCCATGAGGGCCATGTGCAACTTAGGTCGGCCGTCGCGGCCAGCTCGGCTGTCCTGGCTGTTTTCCTCATCCTGGACATGTCGGCCGGCCATGTACATCGCCAACGGTCCGGACCACGGCCATCCGAGGGGAAGAAGGAGCTGGGCAGCCACCGGTGGGCGTTCCGCCTCATCCCCGGCAGTCGTTCCGGACGCCCCGCGGGCCGGGTCGATGTGGAGCCACAGGTCGCTATCTCCGGTCCGCCATGCGGCAGCCAGCCGCACTCCTCCGGCTCCCCCTTCGACCGCCAAAGCCCCCTGCCCCGGCGCCGTCTCCGGCTCGCCCGGTAGCAGTGGGATCTCGACATACGTCAGGGTACCGGGAGCGAGGCGGACCGGGACGGGTGGCGCGTGCCATCCGGGAGGCAAAGTGCTGTCTTCCGGCACAAGCACGTACAACCCCGGCCGCCCAGACCACGTCAGGACCCCCGTTTCGTCGGTCTCGAGGCGCGGGCCCCCTACGACCCGGAAGGCGATGCCTTTTGCAGCTGCCTCCGCGGGGACGACCCGTGCGACGAGCCGCCCCGCGGCAAAATACCCCGGCGTGACCTTGACAGGCACCGTGACGGTTTCGGACAACACTGCCCAGGAGCCGGCCTCACGAGCGGTCAAGAAGACTTGGTACGACCCCTCCGGTGCAAACGGTGCCACCGCCATCCATACGTGCCCTCGACGCACTGCACCGGCGGGCAGGTCATCGACAGCGATGGCCCAGCCAGTGTAACCCGGTATCTTCTCGGCTGCAGGAGCGACGGGACGCAGCCAAGCCGGCAAGTTCAGCTCCAACCTCACCCCTCTCACCGCGACGGCGCCCGGGTTGGCCAGCGTCCACTCGAGGCGCAGCCACTCCCCCGCCTGCACCTGGTCCGGATGGGCGACCGCCTCGAGGACGAGCGGGGGAAGGGCGCTTTCTGTCTGCGTGCCATGCTCCGACGGTTCAAACGCGCGCACGGCCAAGCTGGACAATCGGGCTGTGCTCACCTCCGGCGGCACGCACGCCCCTGCGGCCAAGAGCTGGCCGTCCGGACCGGTGACGGTGTAGTAATACACCCCGGGTGGGAGGGGTTGGCCGGCGTCGTCGGTGCCGTCCCATTCCCAGGTGTGCCAGCGGCCGCCCGTCTGCTGTTGCACAACCGTCCGGACGGGCACCCCCTCAGCCGTGGCCAGCTGAATCCGGACCGGTACGCTGCCTTCGCCCGGGAGCCAATAGCCGATGGCGAAGCGGACGGGTTCGCCCGGGGCGCCAGGCAGCGCCTGCGCGAAGGAGGCAGCCAGCGCGGCGCCAGGGGAAGCCGTGTAGACCAACTGCGTGCGGTAGGGCGCCGTTGCCGGGGCGTCGTCCCAGCCCACCTGCAGGCGAAAGGACAAGGCCAGCAGCACCGGTCCCTCCCCGCCCGGCCCTTGCGCCAGCACGGCAGGCACCGTACTCAAAGGGCGCCACGGATAGTCCGGCAGGCCTTCAAGGGCCCATTCAAGGCGCGCCGCAGGCAAGGCCGGCGTGCCCGCCGCTTCGCTGGCGAAATCTCCTGCCGCGGCCACAGTCACATGCCAGGGCACGTCGGCCTCGACCGCCAGCTGTACGGCGCGCCGCACTACCCGCGGCCCGTCCAGCGGACTCACCGAGCCGAAGTCGACGGTCAAACCGTCCAAGCTGACACCGATGGCCGCGGCCAGGGCAACACCGCCCAGGGGCGGCGAGGCTTCCGGCCGCGCGGGCGGTAGGAGCAGCAACAGCAAGAGCAACAGGAACAGCGAGAACGGCAGTCGCCGTAGCGAAAGCCTGGGCCTCGATGCCACCCGTCGCGCCGCCCACGGTCGCTGGGCCTGCCGTGGAGGGTCGGAGGCCAAAGGCCCGCCCGCGGCCATCCGGCCACTCACCACCCCGCTCCGCCCGCGCCGGCCAACGCGGGCACCGGATCCAGCGTGAAAGCAAGCTCAAAGGGCGGCGCCGGCACCGGCCCCTCGAGGCGCACCGTGGCCACATAGGAACCTCCGGCCGGGCCGGGCGGCAGCCATTGGGCCACCAACTCCCGCTCGGCGCCAGGCAGAACCAATCCAGGGACAAGGGGGATACGGGCAACTTCGGCGCCTGAGCCGTCGGTGATGGTGACCTTGCCCCCGGCGAGAGCGTGCACGTCACCCTCGTTGCGGACCCGCACCGCCACCTCCAGCGTCCCGCCGCCGGGTCCGGGCCGCACCACTGCCGCCTCCGGGCGCACCTGCGCCGTTCCCTCCCCCACCGTGAGCAGCGTGATGACCGCGATCCGGGGAACTGCCTGGACGCCAGCCAGGTCAGGGCTGTCCGCTGGATGAACCTCGAGGAAAATCACCGGATACAAACCGCCCGCAAACCCGTCCGGCACGTGCACCGTCGCCCGCAACGGTACCGTCTCTCCAGGCCCGACATGCAGCTCATCGGGTTCCAGCCGCACATAGCGGGAACTTTCGGCCCGGGCCGCCGCATCGTCCCGGTAGACGGGCATGCCCTGCAGATCGTGACCGCCCCATCCCGTATAGGCCACAACGCGTACCGGGCCGTGCCCGCGATTTGAGACCTCAATGGGAGGCAGCTCTGTGCCGTCCTGCACCTGCGCTTCGATGCGGGCGGGCCGCACGACCACCTGCGCCTGAGCAGGCGCAGCCAGCGCCGCCGCCAGGGCGGCCGCCATGACGGCCCAGATCCACACCCACCGTCGCACACGTGACAGCGTCATGAGCAGCCTCCCTCCTAGTACACCAGCCCGGCGGTGTAAGTGAGCACGATGCGGTACTCCCTGCCCGCCGGCAGGCTCACGTCTTCGAACGTGGTCGTCTGGCGCAGGTAAAACTCGACCACGGTCCCTTGGGCTCCCGTGGGCGGCATGCCCTCTACCAAAGGAAAGTCGGCTCCTGTCACAGACACCCACGGACCGCTCGGCGCAAACGCCCATTCGATCCCTCGTGATAGGGAGCGTCCAGAAGGGACATAGTCGCCAGCGTTAGGGTCGTACTCCCTCATCCTCCCATCGGCCCAATCAGTGCGGATGTAAATTCCCCATGGGGCGTTTGCCCGGACGCGGAACGACAGTGGCGCGCTGATCACCGCCTCGTCTGGCGCGCCCGCCAGGGAGACGGCACCACTGGGCCAGCTCAGCACCTCGATGACTTCCGCCAGCGTAAAGGAAACGGTGGTGGTGCTCGTCTGGTTGGCTTGGGCCAGTCCCGTGCCCCACAGCGCCAGGAGACCGGCCAATACGCCAACGCTGCCAATCCGGAAGAAAGCAAAGGCCGCCACCAGCGGGCGGCGGCCACGGGTTGCACGCAGCATGCGCCCGCTACCTCCTGTGCAGCCATCGATTGGGAGTCGGAGACAAGTCGCTTGGAAAACGCAAGAAGAAAGATAGATGGTGGTTACGCGGATAGGGGTTAGCTTGAGGGTAGCATACGGACGGTTCCCAGCGCGTCGATCTCTGTCGAAAGACCGCCGCAAGTTCACAAATACTAAACTTTGCACGAACCACGGAAACGCAAGGGCGCTGAAGCAGTACCTCTGACGCTCTAACAACAACTTCGGCGTTGCTCGACCCGCGGCCGTTCGGCGACAGCCCCTATGGCGACAAGAAGGGCCGGCGGCCTGTCTGGCCGCCGGCCCCACTGCAAGCGTCGTCCTCCGGCTATCCGGGTCGCTGGCTGACAACTACCGATGCCAGCACGCCCAGCCGGCCAGCTCTTGCTCAGGTGCCGAACTGCCAGCTGTTGAGGTACTCCCGCTGCGCAGGCGTGAGCTCCTCAAGCTCGATGCCCATGCTGGCCAGCTTGCGCCGGGCCACCTCGCGGTCGATGTCGTCGGGCACCGGGTACACCCTGCGCTCGAGCTTCCCCGCCTGCTGCACGAGCCACGCTACGCTCAAGGCCTGGTTGGCGAAGCTCATGTCCATGACTTGCGCCGGGTGGCCTTCGGCCGCGCCCAGGTTAACCAGCCGCCCCTCGGCCAGCAACCGGATGCGCCGGCCGTCCGCCAGCACAAACTCCTCCACGTTGGGCCGCACCTGGCGCCGCTCGCGGGCCATCGCCGCCAGCGCCGGGATGTTGATCTCCACGTCGAAGTGCCCGGCGTTGGCCACAATGGCGCCGTCCCGCATGACGCGGAAATGCTCTTCCCGGATGGCGTCCCGGTTTCCGGTCACCGTCACAAAGAAATGCCCCTGGGGCGCCGCCTTCTCCATGGGCATGACCCGGTAGCCGTCCATGACGGCCTCGAGGGCCCGCAACGGGTCAACCTCGACCACGATCACATCGGCACCCATCCCCCGGGCCCTGGCCGCCACGCCCCGGCCGCACCAGCCGTAGCCGACCACCACGAAAGTGGAACCGGCAATCAACGCGTTGGTCGCCCGCAGGATGCCGTCGATGGTGGACTGCCCCGTGCCGTAGCGGTTGTCAAACATGTGCTTGGTGCGGGCTTCGTTGACGGCCACCACGGGGAAACGCAGGTAGCCGTCGCGCTCCATGGCCTTCAGACGAATGACGCCCGTGGTCGTCTCCTCGGTCCCGCCGATGATCTGGGGCAACAGGTCTTGCCGCTCGCCGTGGAGCGTCGTCACCAGGTCCGCCCCGTCATCCATGGTCACCTGCGGGCCCGTGGCCAGCACCGAGCGGATGTGGCCGTAGTACGTCTCCTCGTCCTCGCCCCGGATGGCAAACGTCGGGATGCCGTACACCTCATTGAGGGCCGCGGCCACATCGTCCTGGGTGCTCAGCGGGTTCGACGCGCACAGCGCCACCTCCGCCCCGCCGGCTTTCAGCGTCCGCATCAGGTTCGCGGTTTCCGTCGTCACGTGCAGGCAGGCGGCGATGCGCACGCCGGCCAGGGGCCGCGTCTTCTCCCACTCCTCGCGGATCCCCTTGAGCACGGGCATGTTGTCGTCGGCCCACTCGATGCGCTGCTTCCCGGCCAGGGCCAAGGACCGGTCCTTGCAATCGCCGATGCTCAACGCGCTGCCTCCATTCACAGCTCCTGCGAGCCTGCAGTCTCAATGCCCCGCTTACAACCCCGCGGCCGCCCGCAGCGCCGCGGCCCTGTCCGTCCGCTCCCAGGGCAGGTCCAGGTCATCCCGGCCGAAGTGCCCGTAAGCCGCCACCTGCCGGTAGATGGGCCGGCGCAGGTCCAGGTCCCGGATGATGGCCCCCGGCCGCAGGTCAAAGTGCTCCTGGATGAGCTTCACGATGGTCTCCTCGGGCACCCGGTTCGTGCCGAAGGTTTCCACCATGATGGAAACCGGCCGCGCGACGCCGATGGCGTACGCCAGTTGCACCTCGCAGCGGGTCGCGAGTCCCGCCGCGACCACGTTCTTGGCCACCCAGCGGGCGGCATACGCCGCCGAGCGGTCGACCTTGGTCGGGTCCTTGCCGCTGAAGGCGCCGCCCCCGTGCCGGGCCGCGCCGCCGTACGTGTCCACGATGATCTTGCGGCCAGTGAGGCCCGAGTCCCCCTGCGGCCCGCCGATCACAAACTTCCCGGTCGGGTTCACCAGAAACCGGGTGTTTTCCAGCCACTCCTCCGGGATGACCGGACGGATGACGTGCTCGATGATGTCGTGGCGCAGCTGCTCGGGGTCGATGCCTTCCCGGTGCTGGGTTGAAATCAGCACCGTGTCCACCCGCACGGGCTTGCCGTTCTCGTACTCCATGGTCACCTGGGATTTCCCGTCGGGGCGCAGGTAGTCCAGGATCTTCTGCTTGCGCACGTACGCCAGCCGTCGCGCCAGCTTGTGCGCCAGGGAGATGGGTGCGGGCATCAGCTCGGGCGTCTCATCCACGGCATAGCCGAACATGATCCCCTGGTCGCCCGCGCCGATGGCCTCGATCTCGTCGTCGCTCATTTCGCCCATGCGGGCCTCCAGTGCCTTATCGACGCCCATGGCGATGTCGGGCGACTGCTCGTCCAAGGCCACCAGCACCCCGCAGGTGTCCGCGTCGAAACCGTACTTGGCCCGGTCGTAGCCGATCTCACGGATCGTGTTGCGCACAACCTTGGGAATGTCCACGGTGGCCTTGGTGGTGATCTCCCCCATCACCAGCACAAGCCCCGTGGTCACGGCGGTTTCGCAGGCCACCCGGGAATAAGGGTCCTGGGCCAACATCGCGTCCAGAATGGCGTCGGAGATCTGGTCGCAGATCTTGTCCGGATGACCCTCGGTCACCGACTCGGACGTAAAGAGGTACCTCCGGCCGCCGGCTGCAGCCACCCGATTCACTTCGGCCTGCGCGTGGGATTTGGTCATGCCCGTGCTCCTTTCCAAACCAAACAAAAGCTACCCCTGCCGACAAACAAAAAAACCTTCGTCCATCACAGGAAGAAGGCAGAGTGACGCAAGCACTCTCATCTCCCAGGAATGGATCCTGCAGGAATTGGCACCGCACCCCCGCCGGGCCGGTTGC
>PKQR01000169.1 GCA_017578085.1 Bacillota bacterium | reverse complement strand
TGCTGCTCAAGAAGGGCATCGACCGGGCGGTGGCGGTGGCGGTGGAGGAGATCCGCAAGCTGGCCAAGCCCGTGGAAACCCGGGACGCTATCGCCCAAGTGGCCAGCATCTCCGCGGCCGACACCGAGATCGGCGAGCTCATCGCCCAGGCCATGGAGAAGGTGGGCAAGGACGGCGTCATCAGCGTCGAGGAATCCAAGAGCATGGGCACCACCCTCGAAGTGGTCGAGGGCATGCAGTTTGACCGCGGGTACCTGTCGCCCTACATGGTCACCGACCCCGAGCGCATGGAGGCGGTGCTGGAGAATCCTTACCTCCTCATCACCGACCGCAAGATCAGCTCGGTGCACGACATCGTGCCGGTGCTGGAGAAGATCATCCAGACCGGGCGGCCGTTGGTGATCATCGCGGAGGACGTGGAAGGCGAGGCCCTGGCTACCCTGGTCGTCAACAAGATCCGCGGCGTGCTGCAGGTCGCGGCTGTCAAGGCGCCGGGCTTCGGCGATCGCCGCAAGGCCATGCTGGGCGACATCGCCGTGCTCACCGGCGGTAAGGTCATCTCGGAGGACCTGGGCATCAAGTTTGAAAACGTCACCCTGGACATGCTGGGCCAGGCGGGCAAGGTGCGCATCACCAAGGAGGACACCACCATCGTCGAGGGCCGGGGCTCCAAGGCGGAGATCGAGGCCCGCATCGCCCAGATCCGCAAGCAGATCGAGGAGACCGACTCCGACTACGACCGGGAGAAGCTGCAGGAGCGCTTGGCCAAGCTGGCCGGCGGTGTCGCGGTCATCAAGGTCGGCGCGGCCACCGAAACCGAGCTCAAGGAGCGCAAGCACCGCATCGAGGACGCCCTGTCGGCTACCCGGGCGGCGGTGGAAGAGGGTATCGTGCCTGGCGGCGGCACGGCGCTCCTCCTGGTGCAAAAGGCCTTGGACAAGATCGAGGCCGAAGGCGATGAGCGCACCGGCGTCGAGATCGTGCGCCGGGCCCTGGAGGAGCCGCTGCGGCAGATTGCCACCAACGCGGGCTTTGAGGGCGCGGTGATCGTCGAGCGCGTCAAGTCGCTCCCGGCTGGCCAGGGCTTTGACGCCCTCAACGGCAAGTTCGTCGACATGGTGGCGGCGGGCATCATCGACCCGGCCAAGGTGACCCGCTCGGCACTGGAGAACGCCGCCAGCATCGCCGGCATGTTGCTGACCACCGAGACCCTCGTTGCGGAAGCGCCCGAAAAGGAGGAGGAGTCGGGCGGGCCGGCGTAACGGCGGAAAGCCGTCTTAGGCCTGGGCGCCCAGGCGTGGAGACCAAAGCCCCGGGCATGTCCTGTGCCCGGGGCTTTTGCTCAATTTTCCCTTGCGTTCACTTTGCCCTGGCGGAGCCGTTGCGGCCCCGTCGTCCTTGCCCTCATGTCTGGCGATGTGCTAGGATGAGAGAAAATATGGAGGCGGTGACCCCGCTTGCATCCGGACATAGCTAAGATCCTCCTGGATGAGCAGACTATCCAGGCCAAAGTGCGCGAACTTGCCGCGCGCTTGTCTGAGGATTACAAGGGCAAGAGCCCGGTGCTGATCTGCATTTTGAAAGGCGCGTTCATGTTTACCGCTGACTTGATGCGCCAGATGACCATCCCCGCCCGGGTGGATTTTATGGCCATTTCCAGCTACGGCAACCGGGCGCGCTCCTCAGGCGTGGTGCAGATCCTCAAGGACTTGGACAGCTCCATCGAGGGCGAGCACGTGGTGGTCGTGGAGGATATCATCGATTCGGGACTGACCCTCAATTACTTGCGGGAGAATCTCTTGTCCCGCCGCCCCGCGTCGCTGCGCACCTGCGTCTTGCTGGACAAGCCCAGCCGGCGGGAGGTGCCGTACACCCCCGACTACGTCGGCTTCCAGGTGCCCGACGAGTTCGTCGTCGGCTACGGCCTCGACTACGCCGGCCTGTATCGCCACCTGCCCTACATCGGGGTCTTGAAACCAGAAGTTTACCAGAAACACGCGTGACGGTCTGCGTCCGACAAACGGGGGCTTCGAAGGTGACGACCGCCGCATCCCTTTCCACGAGCAAGCCTGCCGCGAGCGAGCGGGTCATCATTTTGGATTTTGGCGCCCAGTACGGGCAGCTCATCGCCCGGCGCATCCGTGAGCAGCAGGTGTACTGCGAGGTTTTGCCCGGCGACGCGCCGGCCGAACGGGTCCTGGCCCTGGATCCCAAGGCCATCGTCCTCTCGGGCGGGCCGGCCAGCGTCTACGAGCCCGATGCGCCGCGGGTCGATCCGCGGCTGCTTGAGGCCGGGATCCCTGTGCTCGGCATCTGCTACGGGATGCAGCTTTTGGCGGCGCAGCTGGGCGGCCGCGTGCGGGCGGCGGCAAAGCGGGAGTTCGGCCGCACGGAACTGTTTGTCAGCGACTTTGCGGACCTCTTCCGGGGCCTCGAGCAGGCAGGCGGCGGCCCGCTCATCTGCTGGATGAGCCACGGCGACGTGGTGGAGGCAGCGCCGCCCGGTTTCGACGTGCTCGCGCGCACGGCCGACTCGCCGGTCGCGGCCATGGCCGACCGCCGGCGCAAGCTCTTCGGCATCCAGTGCCACCCCGAGGTCGCCCACACGCCCTGGGGCAGCCAGCTCTTGCGCAACTTCCTGTTTGACATTGCCGGCTGCCGGGGCGACTGGACCATCGGCTCCTTTACCGAGCAGGTCATCGCCGAGGTGCGGGCGACGGTCGGCGAGGGCCGGGCCATTTGCGCCTTGAGCGGCGGCGTCGACTCCGCGGTGGCGGCGACCTTGGTGCACCGGGCTTTGGGGTCGCAACTCGTGTGCATCTTCGTGGACCACGGCCTCATGCGCAAGGACGAGCCGGAGCAGGTGGTCAGCACCTTCCGGCGGATGGGGCTGGAGCTGGTGGCCGTGGACGCCCGGGAGCGGTTTCTGAAGCGGCTTGAGGGAGTGGCGGACCCCGAGCGCAAGCGCAAGATCATCGGGGAAGAGTTCATCCGCGTCTTTGAGGAAGAGGCCGGCAAGATCGGCGATGTGCGGTATCTCGTGCAGGGCACGGTGTATCCGGACGTCATCGAAAGCGGCACGGGGCGGGCGGCCGTCATCAAGAGCCACCACAACGTGGGCGGTTTGCCCGAGCGGATGAACCTCAAGCTGATCGAGCCCTTGCGCTGGCTGTTTAAGGACGAGGTGCGCAAGGTGGGGCTCGAGCTCGGGTTGCCCGAGTCCATCATCTGGCGGCACCCCTTCCCGGGGCCCGGGCTCGCGGTGCGCGTCATGGGTCCTGTGACCCAGGAGAAGCTGGACATCGTGCGGGCGGCCGACGCGATCGTCACCGAGGAGATCCGTCGAGCGGGGCTTGACCGCGAGGTGTGGCAGGCGTTCGCCGTTTTGACCGACACCCGGAGCGTGGGCGTGATGGGCGATCAGCGCACTTACGGCCACGTGGTGGCCGTGCGGGCGGTGACCAGCACCGACGCCATGACGGCCGACTGGGCGCGCTTGCCTTACGAGGTGCTGGAGCGGATCGCGAGCCGCATCATGAACGAAGTGCCCAGCGTGAGCCGCGTCGTGTACGACATCAGCGCCAAGCCGCCCGCGACCATTGAATGGGAGTAGGAGCGCACGGATGGCCGAACCGCTCTACACACGCCGCATGACCCCCCGCGGGCTGAAAGACTTCCTGCCGAAGGACGCGGCCCGGAAGCGGGCCGTGGAGAGCGCCTTAGCCACAACCTTTGCCCGGTGGGGGTATGCGGAGGTCATCACCCCCACCGTTGAGTTTTTCGAGTGCCTCGCGCTGGGCGACGGGCCGGAACTGGTGGAGAAGATGTACCGCCTGTTTGACCGGGAGGGGCACCAGCTGGCCCTGCGCCCGGAGGTGACGACGCCCATCGGGCGCATCGTCGCAACGCGGCTTAAGGACGAGCCGCTGCCCCTGCGCCTGTACTACATCGCCAACGTCTTTCGCTACGAGGAGCCCCAGGCCGGGCGGCAGCGGGAGTTTTGGCAGGCGGGCGTGGAGCTCGTCGGGGCCACCGGGCCGGCCGCGGACGCGGAGGTCATCGCCCTGGCCGTCACGGCCTTGGCCGCGGCGGGGCTCAAGGACTTCCGCCTGGACATCGGGCAGGTGGGCTACTTCAACGGCCTGATGGAGGGCGCGGCCCTCTCCCAGGAAGAGCGCCGCGCCATCCGCCGGGCGCTCTTGCGGCGGGACTATGTGGCGCTGGATGAGGCGCTGGCCCAGAGCGGGCTGCCTGAGGGAAAGCGGCGGCTCTTGCGGGAGCTGCCCCGCCTGCGCGGGCGCGAGGAAACCATCGCCCGGGCCATTGAGCTGGCGGACAACCCGGTTTCCCGGGAGGCCGCGGAAAACCTGGGCGCGATCTACGCAGCCTTGGCGGCCCACGGCGTGGCCGACCGGGTGTACATCGACTTCGGCATGATCAAGGACTTGGACTACTACACCGGCATGGTGCTGGAAGGATACGC
>PKQR01000168.1 GCA_017578085.1 Bacillota bacterium | reverse complement strand
TTCTGGGCCGGCGAGTAGCCGCTTCGGCGGTTGGCAAGCGGGAAGGAACCTGGCCGGCCGCGGTGAACGGGAAATTGGAGACACCAGCCACGCCCCTCAGGGGCGGTGGGAGGTGTCTCTTTTTGTTCGCCCGGGTCCTGAGCGGCACCGTCTACGGCGTCGAGGGCCACCTGGTGCAGGTTGAGGTGGACATCAGCCCGGGGCTGCCCTTCTTTGAAATCGTCGGACTCCCCGACGCAGCCGTGCGGGAAAGCCGGGACCGGGTCCGCACGGCTCTCCGCAACGCGGGCTTCCCGTTCCCCACGGGGCGGCTCGTCGTAAACCTGGCTCCAGCGGACCTGCCCAAGGCGGGGCCGGCTTGCGATCTCGCCATTGCCCTTGGCATCCTGGCCGCCAGCGGCCAGCTGCCCCAGGAGCGCGTCCAACGCCTGTGCGCGGTGGGCGAGCTGTCGCTGGATGGAGCCGTGCGGGGCGTTCCCGGGGTGTTGTCCATTGCGCTGGCGGCGGCGGAAGCTGGCCTTGAGGTGGTCGTTCCCGCAGCCTCATACGGGGAAGCCCAGCTCGTGCCGGGCCTGCGCGCCGTGGCCGTAGGATCGCTGCGTGAGGCGGTCGACTGGCTGCGGGGCGCCGCAGAGCCGGCGCCTGTGCGGGGCGCGGAACTGGCCGCGCCGGCCGAGCCGGGCGATGAGGAGGACCTGGCCGACGTGCGGGGCCAGGCCATGGCCAAGCGCGCCTTGGAACTTACGGCTGCAGGCGGCCACAACCTGCTTATGCTCGGGCCGCCTGGCGTGGGGAAAACGATGCTGGCCCGGCGCCTGGTGGGAATCCTGCCGCCGTTGGATCCCATGGAGTACGTAGACGTGTGCCGGATCTACAGCATCGCCGGCCTGCTGCACGCCGACCCGGTCCGGCATCGGCGGCGCCCTTTCCGCGCACCCCACCACAGCGCGACCCGGGCGGGGTTGCTCGGGGGATTGCGGGGAACGCCGGGAGAGGTGTCCCTGGCGGACCACGGGGTCTTGTTCCTGGATGAGGTCAATGAATTTTCCCGCCCCGTGCTGGAGGCGCTGCGCCAGCCGTTGGAGGAAGGCGTCGTCGTGCTCGCCCGCTTGCCGCGGCCACTGCGCTTCCCGGCCCGGTTTACCCTGGTGGCGGCCGCCAACCCGTGTCCGTGCGGCTACTACGGCGACCCGCACCGGGAGTGTCGCTGCCCGCCGCACCTGGTGGCCGCCTACCAGCGCCGACTTTCGGGGCCCTTGGCCGACCGGATAGACCTGCACGTGGAGCTGACGACGCCCAGCTGGGCCGAGCTCTCGGGCCAGGCCGCGTCGCCTACGTCCGCGGAGGTGCGCGCCCGGGTGCTGGCGGCCAGGGAGATCCAGGCCCGGCGTTTCCGGGACCTGGCCATTCGTACCAACGCCCGCATGGACGCTGCCCTCGTGCGCCGCTTCTGCCGGCTCGACGCGCGGACCGAGACGTTGCTGCGCACGGCGGCCGAACGCTGGCGCTTGAGCGCGAGGGCGCTGGTGCGGGTGCTGAAAGTAGCCCGGACCATCGCGGACTTGGCCGGGAGCGAGCATATCCGGCCGCCGCATCTGCAGGAGGCGCTGGCCTTCCGCCCGGCGCCGGCAGGCGCATCCGGCGGGCAGGGTGATCATATCCATTCCTTGACGGCGGGAGGTGGCGCACGATGAGCAGCGTGCAGCGGGCGTTGACGGCGAGCCTGTTGGCGGCGGCGTTGAGCCTCTTGGCGGCCGCGGCGCTGGGTGCGCAAGAAACCGGCACGGAAACGGAGGTCAACTACTGCGGAGATACCCCCGTCCTGCGGTTGATGAACCCGCCGGTGGAGAGCAACGTGGTGTGGGAGCTGAAACGGCGCTTGGGCGAGCTGGGGTTCGACGCGGGCGACCCGGAAGACGAGACGTATAACGCCCGGGTCGCTCAGGCTGTACGGGCGTTTCAGCGCAGCCGGGGTCTAGTGCCCGACGGGGTCGTAGGCCCAGCGACTTGGGCGGCCCTTGCGGACGGGAGCGAGCCGGCGGCGGCGGCGACCCGTACGCCCCCGCCCCAGGGCGAGCTCTCCATCGTGGTGGACACGGAGAAGCTTACCCTGACCGTCTACGCGGACGGCAAGCCCTACAAGACGTACCCGGTCGCCGTCGGACGGCCCAAGGCGACGACGCTGACGCCTGTCGGGGAGTGGCGGGTTGTGCACAAGGGGGGCAACTGGGGCGGCGGGTTCGGCACCCGTTGGCTCGGGCTCAACGTGCCGTGGGGCATTTACGGCATCCACGGCACCAACAAGCCTTACTCCATCGGCAGCCGGGCCAGCGCCGGCTGCATCCGCATGTTCAACCGGGATGTGGAGGAGCTGTACGAGTGGGTGTCGGTGGGCACTCCCGTCAAGATCGTGGGCGTCAAGCCGCCCATCACCTTTGGACGCCGCCTGCGCCAGGGCGTCACCGGCAAGGACGTGGTGGAGGTGCAGCTTAAGCTCAAGGAGATGGGGTTCCACTCGGGCGACGCCGACGGCCGCTTTGGGCCCGCGACCCGGGCCGCTGTGGAGCGGCTGCAGCGCACCTTTGGCCTCCCGGTGGACGGAGAGGTTTGGGGCGACGTGTACTACATCTTGGGGCTCAAGTAGACAGGGTGCCAGGATAAGGGGAGGAACGCTGGAGATGCTACTCCACAGATACGGCCACGAGAGGGGACGCCTCCATGGACCTGGAGCCCGGCACGACGCGCCTGTACCGCTGCGCCCTGTGCGGGGCGGACACGCCCCACCGCATCCGCGGCCGCAGGGGAAACCGGTACGCTGTCGTGTGCACCAATTGCAGCGGCGGGGCCTTGGTGGGCGGGGACGACTTGTGGCTGTACCAGCTCCGCTGGGAGGAAGAGCTGCGCGAGATTCTGACCCAGTTGACCGACGGGGATACGTCTCGCGACGACCGCTGACCGGTGCCGTCGGCACGCGGGAGGTGCCGGCCGTTGGATGAGCGCCTGTGCCTCCTGGGAATGCGGCTCGTACCGGGAATCGGTCCCAAGCGAATTCAGACCCTGCTGGACCACTATGGTTCCGCATGCGCCGCATGGCGGTGCCGCGAAGCCTGGGCCGAAGTGCCGGGTATCGGGTCGGCGCTGGCCGCCGCAGCTCGGGGCGTCGACCAGCGGCATGTCGAAGCCCACCTGCGGCGGCTGGATGCCCTCGGCGCCCGCGTCGTCACCATGGAGGACCCGGAGTATCCGCAAGGCCTCCTCCAGATTCCCGCTCCACCGCCCGTCCTTTTTGTCAAAGGGCCGCTGCCCCACGACCGGCAGCCCGCGGTGGCCATCGTCGGCACCCGCCGGGCGAGCCCCTACGGACTGCGCACTGCGCACGCCTTGGCACGGGACCTGGCCGCGGCCGGCGTCGCGGTCGTCAGTGGACTCGCGCGCGGCATCGACGGCGCCGCACACCGGGGGGCCTTGGACGGAGACGGATTCACCGTGGCGGTGCTCGGGTGCGGGTTGGACGTAGTCTATCCGCCTGAGAACAAAGATCTAATGGAAGAAATCGCGGCCAAAGGGGCGCTGGTGACCGAGTACCCCTTGGGCACCCAGCCCCAGCCGGGTCACTTTCCCGCCCGCAACCGCATTATCGTCGGCCTCGTCCAGGGCGTCATCCTCGTAGAAGGGAGCCGGCGCAGCGGCGCGATGAGAACGGTGACCATCGCGGCCGACTGCGGCCGGGAGGTGCTGGCTGTGCCCGGCGATGTGGAGCGCTGGGGGAGCGACGGGCCTAACCACCTCTTGCGGGAAGGCGCAGCGCTGGTGCGGCACGCCGCGGACGTGCTCGAAACGATGGGGTGGACGGCCTTGGTGCCGGTGCATGAAGCGGCGGCCGCGAGTGAGGCTTCAGGGGACCAGGAAGAAGGGCCTGCCGCACCCGGGACAAGAGTCGCCCTGGTGACGCGGCTTTTGGCGGCCTTGCAGGAGGGCGTGGGCATGACGGTCGACGAACTCGCGGCCGCGGTCGAGGCGCCGGTGGAAATGGTCGTCGGCGCGCTGATGGGGCTTGAGCTCGCAGGCCGCGTCGTGCGCCACCCCGGCGGGCGCTTTGGGCTGCCGACTAGCTCCCAGCCGGGCGGGCGGCGGCCTGCGTAACGCCCCGGCGCAAGGCGCTGGAAGCCGCCGGGATGCCGCGCACCCACGGTAACCACGAGACCCTACCGGAACGGTCGGGTTTACAAGCCGATGCCCGGCCACTATAATGAATCCGAATGCCCGACTGGAGGGATACCCGTGGGAACCCTCGTGATCGTGGAATCGCCGGCCAAAGCCCGGACCATCAGCAAGTTTCTCGGACGAGGCTATACCGTCAAGGCCAGCATCGGCCACGTTCGGGATCTGCCCAAGAGCCAGTTTGGCGTCGATGTTGAGAAGGGCTTTACGCCCCACTACATCACCATCCGCGGCAAAGGCAAGCTCCTCCAGGAGCTCAAGGAGAGCGC
>PKQR01000167.1 GCA_017578085.1 Bacillota bacterium | reverse complement strand
AACTTCTGCTTCGCCATCGCCATTCAACCTCCAGTGTTTGGTATGTGCTATCGCCTGTCGCCCCGCTAGACGCTTTGGGCGATAACCTCCTGCGCGATGTTGGCCGGGACGGGCTCGTAGTGGCTAAAGAACATGGTGTAGCTGGCCCGCCCCTGCGTCATGGAGCGCAGGTCCGTTGCGTAACCAAACATCTCCGCCAGCGGCACCCGGGCCCGCACCACTTGCGTATTGCCCCGTCGCTCCATCCCCTCGATCCGGCCCCGGCGCGCGTTCAGGTCGCCCATCACGTCGCCCAGGAACTCTTCGGGCGTGACGACCTCAACCCGCATGAAAGGCTCGAGCAAAATCGGGTCCGCCTTCTTGGCGCCCTCCTTGAAGCCCATCGAGGCCGCGATCTTGAAGGCCATCTCCGAGGAGTCCACCTCGTGGTACGAACCGTCCACCAGGGACACCCGGACGTCCACAACCGGGTAGCCGGCCAGGACACCGGTCTGCATAGCCTCCTTGATGCCCGCTTCCACGGCGGGGATGTACTCCTTGGGCACAACGCCGCCGACGATCTTGTTGACGAACTCGAAGCCCTTCCCCGGCTCCAGCGGTTCGATCTCCAAGATCACATGACCGTACTGGCCACGGCCGCCCGTCTGGCGGACGAACTTGCCTTCCGACCGCACGGGCTTGCGGATCGTCTCCCGATACGCTACCTGCGGCTTGCCCACGTTCGCCTCGACCTTGAACTCCCGCAGGAGCCGGTCGACGATGATCTCCAGGTGCAGCTCGCCCATGCCGCGGATGATGGTCTGGCCCGTTTCGGGGTCCGTGTGTACCCGGAAAGTGGGGTCCTCTTCCGCCAGCCGCTGCAGGGCCAAGCCCAGTTTGTCCTGGTCCGCCTTGGTCTTGGGCTCGATGGCCTGCTCGATGACGGGCTCGGGAAATTCCATCTTCTCAAGCACGATCGGGCGGCCCTCATCGCACAGCGTATCGCCCGTGGCGGTGTCCTTCAGGCCCACCGCGGCGGCGATGTCGCCGGCGTACACCGCGTCTACCTCTTCCCGGTGGTTGGCGTGCATGCGCACAAGGCGCCCGATGCGCTCCTTCCGGCCCTTGGTCGAGTTGAGCACGTAGGTGCCCGCCTTGAGCACGCCGGAGTATACCCGGAAGAACGCGAGCTTGCCCACGTAGGGGTCCGCCATGATCTTGAACGCCAGCGCGGCGAAGGGCGCGTCGTCGCTGACGGCCCGCGTCTCCTCCTGGTCGGTGTCGGGATTGATCCCGCGCACCGGCGGCAGATCCAGCGGCGAGGGCAGATAATAGACAATCGCGTCCAAGAGCGGCTGGATGCCCTTGTTCTTGAACGCGGAGCCGCAGAGCACCGGCACCAGCTGCAGGTTGAGGCAGCCCTTGCGCAAGGCCCGCCGGATCTCCTCCGGCGTGATCTCCTCGCCCTCCAGGTACTTGGCCATCAGCTCGTCGTCGACCTCGGCCACTGCCTCGAGCAAGGCCTCCCGGGCCGCCTCCACGTCGTCCACCATCTCGGCCGGGACGTCCGTCTCGGCGCTTTGCGTACCCAGGTCGTCTACGTAAATGATGGCCTTCTTAGTGACCAGGTCCACGACACCGCGGAAATTATCCTCCGCACCGATGGGCAGCTGGATGGGCACAGGCTTGGCGCCCAGCTTCTCGCGGATCTGCTGCACGACACCGTGGAAATTGGCCCCGACGCGGTCCATCTTATTGACGAACGCGATGCGAGGCACGTGGTACTTGTCCGCCTGGCGCCACACCGTCTCCGACTGGGGTTCGACGCCACCCACGCTGCAGAACACCGCGATCGCGCCGTCGAGCACCCGCAGGCTACGCTCCACCTCTACGGTGAAGTCCACGTGTCCGGGCGTGTCTATAATGTTGATTCGGTGATCCTTCCACTGGCAGGTCGTGGCTGCCGCGGTGATGGTGATGCCGCGCTCGCGCTCCTGGACCATCCAGTCCATGGTCGCGGCGCCCTCGTGCACCTCACCCAGCTTGTGCACACGCCCCGTGTAGAACAAGATGCGCTCGGTCGTGGTCGTCTTCCCCGCGTCGATGTGGGCCATAATCCCGATGTTGCGGGTCTTCTCCAACGGAAATTCCCGTGCCACTCCAACGAACCCCCTTACCGCCGCGAACGCGGCGCCGCACTACCAGCGGTAGTGCGCAAAAGCCTTGTTGGCCTCCGCCATGCGGTGGGTGTCTTCCTTCTTCTTCACCGCACCGCCCTGGCCGTTGGCCGCGTCCAGCAGCTCATTGGCGAGCCGCTCGGCCATGGTCTTGTCCTTGCGCTCCCGCGCGTACTGGACGATCCAGCGCAGGGCCAGCGTCGTCCGGCGCTCCGGGCGCACCTCGATGGGCACCTGATACGTGGCGCCACCCACCCGACGGGGACGAACCTCAAGCACCGGCATCACGTTCTTGAGCGCCCGCTCCAAAACGTCCAGCGGATCTTGGCCCGTCCGCTCCTTGATAATGTCAAAAGCCCGGTACACGATGGACTCGGCAAGGCTCTTCTTGCCGTCCCACATGACCTTGTTGATGAGCTGATGCACCAGCACGCTGTTGTAAAGCGGGTCCGGTGCGATCACTCGTCTCGGTACGCTGCCTCTGCGTGGCATCGTTCAAATCCTCCCGTCTTTCGCGCGGCGGGCATTACTTGGGCCGCTTGGCACCGTACTTGGAGCGGCCCTGGCGCCGGTTGGCGACCCCCGCCGCATCCAGCGCGCCGCGCACGATGTGGTAGCGGACGCCCGGCAGGTCCTTGACACGGCCGCCGCGCACCAGGACCATCGAGTGCTCCTGGAGGTTGTGCCCCTCGCCCGGGATGTACCCGGTGATCTCGATGCCGTTGGTCAACCGCACGCGCGCCACCTTGCGCAGCGCCGAGTTGGGCTTCTTGGGCGTGACCGTGTACACCCGCGTGCAGACGCCCCGCTTGAACGGCGCGCCCCCTACCCGCAGCGTGCGGCCCTTGAGGCTGTTATAGATGAAATGCAGGGCCGGTGCCTTGCTCTTTCTCCTGACAGGCTTGCGCGGGTTCCGCACCAACTGGTTCATCGTCGGCATTGCGTTTACCGACCCCCTTTCCGGTCCGTCAGCTTATCCCGAAGCTTATCCCGAAGCCGTGGCCCGGTGGGGCAGCTCCGCCCGCAAGATGGCGGCCGCCGCTGCCCCGACGTTGATGTTGCAATGCTTACCCAATTCGTTCATGGTCGCTACAGGGACGCAGGGTACACCGCGCCGCCGTGCCAGCTCCACCACCGGCCGCGTAACCCGTTCTTCCGCGTCTTGCGCCACGAACACAATCTCCGCGATGCCCTTTTCGAGAGCCCGCAAGGTCTGGCGCGTGCCCACAGCCCGGGCCTTGGCCGTCTCCAGTCGATGGGGCATGGCCGCGATCACCCTTTCCGGGGCTGCGCACACTTTCGTATTCTAGCACCGGCTCTAAGGGCGTGTCAACGGTCAGTCGGCCAGGCCTGCCGCTGACTCCACCGTATTGTCGCCGGTCTTCCCGGCTTCGTCCCGTGCCGCATTCGCCTCGGCACCAGCGGCGCCGTCGACCCCCACCGGCTGCACGCCTTCCGCGGGCTTCACCCGGATCTGACGGTAGCGGGCCATGCCGGTGCCGGCCGGGATTAGCTTGCCGATGATGACGTTCTCCTTGAGCCCAAGCAGCGGGTCTTCCTTGCCCTTGATCGCCGCGTCCGTCAGCACCCGGGTCGTCTCCTGGAACGACGCCGCGGACAGGAAGCTCTCGGTGGCCAAGGACGCCTTGGTGATCCCAAGGAGCACCGGCTTGGCGGTGGCGGGCTGGCCACCGAGCGCCTGGACGCGCCGGTTTTCCTCTTCGAACTCAAACTGGTCTACAAGGCCGCCAGGCAGCAACTCCGTGTCGCCAGGATCCTCGACCTTGACCTTGCGCAGCATCTGCCGGACGATGACCTCGATGTGCTTGTCGTTGATGTCCACACCCTGGGAGCGGTACACGTCCTGCACCTGCTGCACCAGGTACTGCTGCACCGCCCGCACGCCCTTGACCCGCAGGATGTCGTGGGGATTGATGGGACCCTCGGTTAGGCTGTCGCCCGCTTCCACCACCTGGCCATCCCGCACCTTGAGGCGGGCGCCGAAGGGGATGGCGTAGGTGTACTCCGTCCCGTCCTCGGCGGTCACGATGACTTTCCGCGCCTGCCGGGTTTCCACGACCCGCACGGTGCCCGCCACTTCCGTGATGATGGCCTGGCCCTTGGGCTTGCGGGCTTCAAACAGCTCCTCGACGCGCGGCAGGCCTTGGGTGATGTCCTCGCCGGCCACGCCGCCCGTGTGGAACGTGCGCATGGTCAGCTGCGTGCCCGGTTCGCCGATGGACTGGGCGGCGATGATGCCCACCGCCTCGCCGACCTCCACCAACTGGCCGGTGGCCAGGTCGCGGCCATAGCAGCGCACGCAGACACCGTACCGCGAG
>PKQR01000166.1 GCA_017578085.1 Bacillota bacterium | reverse complement strand
GGTGATGTCAAGCAGGGTGGAGTGATCATGGCGCAACAGCAGGATACGGGGCTTGGCAAGATCCAGATCGCGGACGAGGTGATCGCCACCATCGCGGGTGTTGCGGCCACCGAGAGCTACGGCCTTGTGGGGATGCAGGCGCGCAACGTCCAGGAAGGGCTGTCCGTCCTGCTGCGCCGTGAGGACCTGGCGCGCGGCGTACAGGTGACGATCGCCGACAACCGGGCCATCATTGACCTATCCGTCGTGGTGCAGTACGGCGTGAACATCGCTGAAGTGGCCCACAACGTGATGGAACAGGTCAAGTACGCGGTGGAGAGTCAATGCGGCCTTGAGGTCGCACGGGTAAATGTCCACGTGGTGGGCGTCCGCGTCGATGACAAGGCGGCGCCCGCCCCCGCCGTCGGCCCGCGCCATCGCCGGCAACCCACCCGCCGATAAGATCAAGGAGGTTTGGCGGGTTGGCGCCAAGGCGACTGACAGCCGGATTGTTGCATGATTTGATCGCGGCCGGAGCAGCCTACTTGGAGCAGCGCAAGGAAACGGTCAATTCCCTCAATGTATTTCCCGTCCCCGACGGGGACACCGGCACCAACATGGCCCTCACCCTAGCCGCTGCCCGGCGGGAGCTGGGCGACGCGGCCGGGCTGCCGCTGGGCCAGGCGGCGCAGCGGCTGGCCCGGGGCGCGCTGCTGGGGGCCCGCGGCAACTCCGGCGTAATTTTGTCCCAGTTCCTGCGGGGCTTTGCCCAGGGCCTGGCGGGCCTTGACAGCGCAGGTCCGCGGGAGCTGGCCGCAGCCTTCTCCTCGGCTACCGAAACCGCATATCGGGCCGTCATCAAGCCTGTGGAGGGCACCATGCTCACCGTCGGGCGGGGCGCGTCTGAGGCGGCCGAGCGGGCGGCGCAAGACGGCAAGGATCTGGAAGGGGTCCTGGAGGCGGCCGTCGCGGGAGCCAAGGAGGCGCTAGCCCGCACCCCGAGCCTGCTGCCGGTCCTGGCACGAGCTGGGGTCGTGGACGCCGGCGGCCAAGGATTTGTGTTCTTCCTTGAAGGTATCCTGGCGGCGGTGCGCGGGCAGGTGCCCGTGCTCGCGGCCCCGGCGAATCCCGGGGTTTCCGGAGTCACACCGGCGCCGGCCGCACTGGCCGACGTCCAGGTGCACAGCGCGATCACCCACGAGTTTGTCGAGCACCGCTATTGTACCGAATTCCTGATCCGGGGACAGAACCTGGACCTGGATGAGATCCAAAAGGCCCTCGAGCCGCTGGGCGATAGCCTCCTGGTGGTCGGCGACAGCGAGCTCGTTAAAGTCCATGTTCACACCAACCACCCTGGCCGGGCTCTCGAGATCGGCACGGCGCGCGGAGAGCTCTTGAACGTGTCCGTCGCGAACATGCAGGAGCAAAACCGCGTAGCCGCTGCTCACAACCAGGCCGCCGCGCACGGCGGGACCGTGGTCCGTGCGCAGCCGGCTCCGGCTCAGGAGCATGTGCTGGCTCAGGGGCAGCCGGCGGGCCCAGGACAGGACAAGGCAGCCGCCGCACCCGGCCCGTCGGCCCACGGTCAGCCGACCGCCAACGGCGCGCCGAAAGGCATCGGCGTCGTCGCGGTGGCCCAAGGCGAGGGGTGGCGCCGGCTGCTTGAATCCCTGGGCGTAGACCAGGTGGTTTCCGGGGGACAGACCATGAACCCCAGCGCCGCGGAGCTGCTTGCTGCCATCGAGGCGGTGGACGCGCCCGACGTCGTGGTGCTGCCCAACAACAGCAACATCGTGTTCACAGCCCGCCAAGCGGTGGAGCTGACCGATCGCCGCGTGCATGTGGTGCCGACCCGGACGGTGGCCGCAGGGGTGGCGGCCATGATGGCCTACACGCCCGAGGGCGATGCCGAAACGGTCGCGAGGACGATGAGCGAGGCGGCCGAGCGCGTGCGCACCGCGGAGATCACCTACGCCGTGCGGGACAGCGAGGCGTGGGATATCGCTGTGCGGGCGGGCGACTGCATCGCCCTGGTCGGCGGTGAGGTGCGAGCCGTGGCCGCGGATCCGGAAGCGGCAGCCCTGGCCGCCCTGCGGGCCATGGTGACGCCCGACGACTCGTTGATCTCCATCTACTACGGGCAAGACGTGGCGGCGGAGGCGGCGGAGGCCCTTGCGGAACAAGTGCGGGCCGAGTGGCCCGGCTGCGATGTAGAGGTCTATATGGGCGGGCAGCCCGTCTACTATTACATCCTCTCGGTTGAATAGCGGTGCCGTTGTGCCGCCGCGCCTGCCTGGGCCCGACGGCGCGGGGGGCGGTGTCGCAGTGGAAGGGAGCTGGATCGATGGCCGACATTCGCGTGGTGACCGACAGCGGCGCCGACATCCCCAAAGACCTGGCACAGGAGCTTGGGATCCGTGTCGTGCCCCTGACCATCCACTTCGGCGATGAGGAGCGCCGGGACGGCGTGGACCTGACACCGGAAGAGTTTTTCCGGCGCTTGAGGTCGGGGCAGCTCTCCCGGACGACGCAACCGTCGCCGGCGGATTTTGAAAAGGTTTACCGGGCCCTGGCGGAGGAAGGGGCGGACGCCATTATCTCGTGCCACCTCTCCGCCGAGATGAGCGGCACCGTGCAGTCCGCCACGCTGGCGTCCCAGATGGTGGACGTGCCCGTGCACGTGGTGGACACCCGCTCGGCCTCCATGGGCATTGGCATGGTCGCCATCGAGGCCGCGCGGTTGGCCCGTCAGGGAGCCGGCGTAGACGACATCCTCGCGCGGTTGCGGGGCATCATCGCACAGCAGCGCGTGCTCTTTATGGTTGACACCCTCGAGTATCTGCAGCGCAACGGCCGGATCGGCAAGGCCCAAGCTTTCCTCGGCGGGTTGCTCAACGTGAAGCCGCTTCTCACCATCGACGACGGCGTCGTGGCCCCTTTGGAGCGGGCCCGGGGCCATGCCAAGGCGGTCTCCCGGATCGTGGAGCGGATGGTGGAGCTGGCCGGCGATAAACCGCAGCGGGTGGCTGTGGTGCATGGCGACGCACCCGCGGAAGCCGCGTCCCTCGCGGAGCAGATTCGCGCCCGGGTCCAGGTGGCGGAAATGTTCATCGCTATGCTCGGGCCCACCATTGGCACCCACGCGGGGCCGGGAACGCTGGGGGTCGTCTTTTATCCCGCCTGAGACCTGATGTCCCGACCGGAGGACAGGCATGGCGGTCGACGTGTTGGATGAGCCGGTCACCGCGGTGCCGGGGATCGGCCCGGCGCGGGCGGCTTGCCTGCACCGGCTGGGCATTTACACCGTTGGGCAGCTGCTCCACCACGTGCCCCGCCGGCACCTGGATCTACGGCGGACGACCGCGGTGGCTGACCTGATCGAAGGGGTGCAGGTCACCGTCATCGGAACGGTCAGCCGGGTGCATTGGCGGCCGGCAGGCAGCGAGCCCGGCCTTTGGATTGGGCAGGCAACCCTCACCGACGATCACGGGGACACCCTGGAACTGGTCTGGTTCGCCCGGGCGCCCGCAGGCAGGCGGCGCCCGGTGCGTTTTCCGGTTCAGACAACCCCGGGCCAGCGAGTGCTGGCCAGCGGTCGCGTCTACCGGGCACTGGGGCGGGGATGGCAAATGCGCCATCCCGAATTGGAGCCGATCGCTCAAGATCCGGGCGCAGTGTCCCTGCACACGGGCCGCCTGGTGCCGCACTACCCCTTGACCGAAGGGTTGACCCAGCGGGTAATGCGCCGCCTGGTGCACGCGGCATTGGCTTACGCCGCGGGACGGGTCCAGGATCCGTTGCCGCCTCGCGTGCTGGAGGAAACCGGCCTGCCGCCTAAGGAGCAGGCCCTGCGCTGGTTGCACTTTCCCGACGATGACGCCTGTCTCGACGCCGCCCGGCGGCGGCTGGCCTTCGAAGACCTGCTGCTCTTGCGGCTCGCGGTCGCGTTGCGCCGCCAAATGGGCGGAGCTGCCGCCGGCTGGCCGCTTGAGCCCCCCGGCCCGCTGGTGCAGCGGTGGCTCTGCGGGCTCCCCTTTGCGCCAACGGCCGCGCAACGCCGGGCCATCGCGGAGATCGAACAGGATCTGGTCCAATCCCGCCCCATGCAGCGGCTGCTGCAGGGGGACGTGGGCAGCGGCAAGACCCTGGTGGCGGCCTACGTTCTCTTGCGGGCCGTGGAGCAAGGACTGCAGGCGGCGCTCTTGGCCCCCAGCGACATCCTTGCGCAGCAGCACGCCGCGACGCTGAGCGCCTGGTTCGCCCCCTTGGGCGTCCGCGTGCGCCTCTTGAGGGGCGCGACGGCGCGGGAGGAGCGGGAGGCGATTTTGGGCGAGCTGGCGCGGGGCGAGCCGGCGGTCGTGGTCGGCACCCATGCCCTCCTGCAGCCGGACGTGGTCTTCACGCGGCTCGCGGCGGTGGTCGTCGACGAGCAGCACCGCTTTGGCGTGCGGCAGCGGGCGGCGTTGGCCGCGCGCGAGCGGCCGCCTCATCTCTTGGTGGTCAGCGCAACGCCCATCCCGCGCACCTTGGCGCTCTGCCTGTACGGCGACCTGGATCTGAGCGTCCT
>PKQR01000165.1 GCA_017578085.1 Bacillota bacterium | reverse complement strand
TCCCGATGGCGTACATGCGCTCTTCGTAGTCGACCAGCAGCGGGAAGAAGTCGATGCCCTGCCGGGGTTCCTTGGACATGACGGCGGTGACCAGGACCACCGTGTCCCCATAACGGACGAGGACGGCACCGTTGGCCTGCTTGGCCAGCTTCCCCGTCTCGATGATCAGGGGACGGCCGCCCACTTCCGTCTGAAACGTCCTTGCCATCAATTCGCGAAACCTCCTGGGGACGTGCATCCTGAACGCACGTTAAATGCAAACAAGAGCGGTCGAGACCGCTCTTTTTTTCACCGCCGCAGTCCCAGCTTCTCCACCAGCGCCCGGTACCGCTCCATGTCCTTGCGCTGCAGGTAGTTGAGCAGCCCGCGCCGCTGGCCGATCAACTTGTAAAGGCCGCGCCGGGAGTGATGGTCCTTCTTGTGGACGCGCAGGTGCTCCGTCAGCTCGTTGATGCGGGCGGTCAAAATGGCCACCTGAACTTCCGGCGAGCCCGTGTCGTTTTCGTGCTGCCGGAATTCGGCAATGATGCGCTCCTTGGCTTCCTTGGACAAAGACACTGTCCGCACCTCCATTTTCGCTGTAGCCCCCGAAACCAAGCGGGCCGCCGGAGGAATCGGCCTGCCTAGTGACGGGTTTCCTTGCTTAGTTATACCACACCGCCCCGGCCTTGTAAAACCAAGTTCTTTCGCCCCATCCTTGGCCCAGTCTAGGGCTAGGCCCGCGGTCCACCGCAAGAGGACGCCGCAGGCTGCGGCCGGCCTTGCCCGTCAGCCGCGAAGCGGGCCCGGGCCGCGGCCACATCCTGCTGGATCTGCCGGCGCAGCTCTTCCGCGGAGCGGAAGCGCACGATGCCCCGCACCCGGTCCAGGAACTCCACCTCCACGGCCTCCCCGTAGAGGTCGCCGCTGAAGTCCAAGATGTGGACCTCGAGCGCCACGGGCCCAGCGGTAAACGTCGGGCGGCTGCTGATCACCGCCAGGGCAGGCAACGCCTCCATGCCATCCCGCCAAAACCGCACCCGGTAAACGCCCTCTCCGGGCAACAGGAGCTCGGGATCCGGCAGCACGTTGGCCGTGGGAAACCCGAGCGTCCGCCCGCGCCCGTCCCCTCGCACGACGCGGCCCGACAGCCGGAACGGCCTGTCCAACAGGCGCGCGGCAGCCTCCACGTCGCCCTCCAGCAGGCGGCGGCGCACAAGGCTGGAAGAGACGATGTCACCGCCGCAACGCACCGGCTCAACCACCGTAACGGCGAAGCCAAGCCGGTGGCCCAGCTCGCGCAAGAGTTGGGGCGTCCCTTGCGCCCGGTGGCCAAAGCGGAAGTTCTCGCCCACCACGACGCCGCGCGCCGCGAGGCCTTTCACCAGCACGGCCTGCACGAAATCCGTCGCGGGAAGGCGCGCGAGATCGGCGTCAAACCGCAGGCACACCGTGCATTGCACCCCGAAGGCGCGGATGCACGCGCTCCGGGCGGCCAAGGTCATTAACGCCGGCGGCGCACCGGACCCGACGACGGCCCGCGGGTGGGGATGAAAGGTCAGCGCGACGGGCGCCGCGCCGCCGGCCGCCTGCGCCACCGCCGTCTTGAGGATGCGTTGGTGGCCGACATGGAGCCCGTCAAAGTTCCCGATGGCCACCCAGGTGGCGTGAAAAAGAGGCCCGCGCTCCCTCAGCTCATCCAAGGTCACATGCAGCGTCCCGGCTGCGCCGTGGCAAGGCGAATGTTGCTGTGTCATCGTCGCGCGCTCCCAAGCTCTAACAATTCCACACAATCCGCGGCCGGAAAGCCACGCCCTGCGGCGTTTCCACGGGATCCGCCACGGCCACCAGCCGCCCATCTGGGCCTTTGAGGCGCACCGGGCCGGATCCGGCGGAGCCGCCCGCCGGCGCTGTCCCACCTGCTGGAGCATGCGCTTGTCGCGCCTCGCCCGCCGGCGCGAGCAGGCGCCCGCCGACCGCCTGCCCATGCGCGGCGCGCCGCGCCCCTTCGGCGGACAGCCAGACGACTGGCAGGTGCGCCAAGGCGTCGTCGATGCCGAAAAGCGGCAAGTTGCCCCCGGCAAGGTCTTGCTCCAGTTCCTCCAGGGTGCGGGCGTGCGCCAAGTCGAACCCGCCTGACCTGGTGCGGAGCAGAAAGGACATGTACGCCCCACAGCCCAACGCGTCGCCGATGTCGGCGCACAGCGTCCGGACATAGGTCCCTTTCGAACACACGATATCGATCATAACCCGCGTGCCGAAGGTAAGCACCGGCGCGTCGGGCTCGACCCGGACGATGCGCAGGGAGGCAATGTGCACCGGGCGAGGGGCGCGCTCGACCTCCACGCCTTCCCGGGCCAGCTCGTACAAGCGCCTCCCTTTGTGCCGCAGCGCGGACGTCATCGGCGGGACTTGCTCGATCGCGCCCACAAAGCGCGAGAGCACCGCGTCCAACACTTCCCTTGACACGCGCATATCCCGCTGCACCGAGATGGGCTTGCCAAAGCTGTCCTGGCTGTCGGTACGCACCCCGAGCACCATCTCGGCCCGGTAGGCCTTGTCCTGATCCTGCAGGAGCTCCACCAGGCGCGTCGCCCGCCCGACGCACAACACCAGCACCCCAGCCGCTCCCGGGTCCAGGGTGCCGGTATGGCCGATGCGCCGCACACCCAAGAGCCGCCGCGCCGCGGCCACCACGTCGTGGGACGTGCAGCCCGGGGCCTTCAACACGTTGAGCACCCCGTCCAGCGACTCCCCGCGCCCGCCCTGCCCGCGGTTTCGCCCGTGGCCATCCACCCGGCTGCCAGCGCGGCCCGCCGTGTGGCCTCCGGTAGGCCCAAGCCCCGCCTTTGCGCCCATGGCGCCCGGCGTCACCCCTGCCCCCCTACACGGTCGGACGGTACGCCCACGGCGACCCCATCCAGCGCCCGGGCGACAGCCTCCAGCACGCGCACCCGGGCCCGCTCCACCGGCAGATCCAGCGTGCAGCCGGCGGCCCGCGGGTGCCCGCCGCCGCCCAGTTCGGCCGCAACGCGGCTCACGTCCACCAGGCCCCGGGAGCGCATGCCCACCCGCGTCCTGCCGTCGGGCAGCTCCCGGAAAACGAGCGCCACCTCAACGCCCTTAATCATGCGCGGGTATTGGACGAACCCGTCCGCCTCGTCGTAACGGGCGCCAGCCTCGGCCAACATCTGGCCGGTGACCGTGATCCACGCCACCCGTCCGTCCGGCGTCCGGTCCAAGGTCGCGAGGCTGCGGGCCAACAGCCGCATGGTGCTCCATGAGGCTCGTTCGTACACCCGGGAAGCGATCTCGTCCGGCCGTGCGCCAGCGTCCACCAGCGCGGCGGCGATGCGGAAAGTCTCAGCGCGGGTGTTGCTGTAGCGGAAGGAGCCGGTATCGGTCATCAACGCCGTATATAGATTGGTGGCGGCCGCCTCGTCCAAGGCCAGGCCCCAGTGGTCCACCAGCACGGTGTACACGATCTCGCCCGTGGCCGCCGCCGTGGGGTCGATGTAGCGCACCGTGCCCCCGGCGAGGTTGGTGACGTGATGATCTAAATTGTAGATATGGAGAAACCTGTCGGCCGCCTCCGCCGCCGGACCGGTACGAGGCAGATCGCAATCGAGTACGACCAGCGCGTCCGCGTCGGGCACCGGCGGCGGGACGCACACGGATTCGATGCCCGGCAGGAAACCCCATTCCGGCCGCACCGGGTCAGGCGATACCACGTGCACCCGCTTGCCCAGCCGCTCCAGGCCCCAGGCCAGGGCGAGCATGGAACCGAGGCAGTCCGGGTCGGGGTCCACGTGGCCCGTGATGACGTAGCTCGCATGCGACCGCAGCCGCGCGGCCACTTCCGCCAGGCTCTCAGCGGGGCTCATCCGTTCCCTCCTCGCTGGCCACCATGCGCAACAGCTGGTTGATGCGCTGCCCCCGTTCGATGGAATCGTCCAGGCGAAAGGTGATTTCGGGCGTGTGGCGCAGGCGGATGCGCCTGCCCAGCTCTGAGCGGATAAAGCCGCGCGCGTGCTCCAAGGCCGCCAGCGTGCGCTCCTTGTCTTCTTCGGAACCGAAGACGGACACGAAGATCTTGACGTGGCGCAAGTCCTGGGAAATCTCCGCGTCGGTGACGGACACAAAACCGATCCGGGGATCCTTCATTTTTTGCAAGATGTCGCTGGTTTCCCGCTTGAACTCTTCCTGCAGCCGCTGCCTGCGGGTGACGCCCATGGGAGCCCCTCCTTGCGTCGCGGGATGGGGTGTCGCGTCAGAGCAGCTCGATGGAGTAGTCCGTCAGCTCCACGTCCGCCGAACGCCCGACAAACTCGACGATGGTCGACAAGACCTGTTCGGCGTAGCGGCGGTCGTTGGTCACGAGGGCCACCCCGAGGGTGGCCCGTCGCCACAAGTCGTGACCCCCGACTTCCGCGATGGAGACATTGAAGCGGTGGCGGATGCGCTGGATCAGGCTGCTCAAGATACGCCGCTTGTCCTTTAAGGAATCGCTCTCCCGGATGAACAGCTCCAGGCGCACCACGCCGACGATCATCGCCCATCACGGGCGAC
>PKQR01000164.1 GCA_017578085.1 Bacillota bacterium | reverse complement strand
AGCATGGAGAAGCTCAACGAAGCCATCCGGGACATCCGGCAGTACATCACCAACCTCCGCTCCCCCATCGATGAGAACCGCACGCTGCAGGAGGCGCTGGCGGCCCTCGCGGCCGAGTTCCGCGCCGGTTTCGGCGTCGCGGTCACGGTGGAGGCGCGGGGTGAGACGGCGACCCGGGTGCGCCCGGATGTGCTTAACCATCTCAAGCAGATCACCCGGGAGTCCCTGACCAACGCGGTGCGTCACGGGCGGGCGAGTCGCATCCGGATCGTGGTGGACGTGTCCGGGGAGCGGGTCGAGTTGACCGTGCAGGACGATGGCACCGGTTTCCAGATGAGCGAGGCGATGCCGCTGACGGGCAACGGCCTGCGCAACATGCGCCAGCGGGCACAGTTGCTCGGCGGGGAGCTGGAGGTGACCAGCGCCCCAGGCCGCGGGACCCGGGTGTGGGTCGCGGTGCCGCGGGATATGGCCGGCGGCTCGAGCAGGGCTTGACGAGCTGGACTCGACGAGGACGGCCTGACAGCAGGGCCTGACCCTGCCGGGCGGCGAACGCGCGGGGCGGCCGGGGTTGGGCTGAAGCAACGGATGAAGGGGTGGGGTGCGTGCAGCCGATCAAAGTCGTGATCGTGGATGACCACGAGGTGGTGCGCGTCGGGCTCAAGAGCCTTCTCAACCGGGTCGCGGACCTGGAGGTGGTGGGGGAGGCGGGTTCCGCCGCCGAAGCTGAGCAGGTGGTGGAGCAGGTGCAGCCCGACGTGGTGGTCATGGACATCCGCATGCCCGGCGGCAGCGGCATCGAGGCGTGCCGGAGCATCCGGTCCCGCTGGCCGCACATCCGGGTCATCATGCTCACCAGCTACTCGGATGACGAGGCCGTCATCGGTTCCGTCATGGCGGGCGCCAGCGGCTACGTGCTCAAGCAGATCGGCACGCAGGAACTGGTGGACGCCATCCGGCGGGTGTCCAGGGGCGAGTCGCTGCTGGACCCGGGGGTCACCGGCAAGATCCTCGAGCGGGTGAGGGGCGGCTCAGGCTTGAGCGGCACCGACGGCCGCGGCACGCCGGAAGCCCTCACCGAGCAGGAGGAGCGCATCCTGGCCCTGATTGCCGAGGGCAAGACCAACCGGGAGATCGCCAACGCCCTTTACTTGAGCGAAAAGACGGTGCGCAACTACGTGAGCAACATCCTGGCCAAGCTGCAGCTGCACAACCGGGCGGAGGCCGCGGCCTGGGCGGTGCGGCGCGGGCTTGACCGCGCGCCCCGGGGCGACCGGTAGCGTGCTGCTGCGCCTGTCGGGGGCGGGCAAGTTTTACGGCGCCCGCCAGGTGCTGGCCGATGTCAGCGTCACCGTGCACGCGGGCGACAAGATCGGCGTCGTCGGCCCCAACGGGTGCGGGAAAAGCACCTTGCTGCGCATGCTGGCGGGGCTGCTGGAACCGGACACGGGGCGGCGCGAAACGGCCCGCGACACGGTCGTCGGGTACCTCGGCCAGTCGGTCGGCTTTGAGCCCGCCGAGATGGCCATGTCGGTACATGCGTTTCTCCGGCAGGCCATCGAGCCGGTGGAGGCCATGGCGGCGGAGCTGCGGGAGCTGGAGCAGGCCATGGCCGATCCGGCCGTTCACGCGGACGCGGCGCGGCTTGCGGCGGTCATGGACCGCTACAGCCGCCTGTCGGCCCGTTTTGAACAGGCCGGGGGATACGAGGCGCCGGCCCGGCTGCGGGCCGCCGCATTCGGGTTGGGCTTTCGCGAAGACGACCTGGAGCGGCCCGTCGGCACCTTGAGCGGCGGGCAGCGGGTGCGGCTCGCGCTGGCCCGTTTGCTTTTGTCGGCCCCGGACGTGCTGCTCTTGGATGAGCCCACCAACCACTTGGACACTGCGGCCACCGAGTGGCTGGAGACGTTCCTGCGGCAGCTCAAGCAAGCCGTCGTCATCGTTTCCCACGATCGCTGGTTTCTGGACGCGGTGACCGACCGCACGTGGGACGTGGAAGGCGGGCGGGTGCAGGAATATCCCGGCGCCTACAGCCGCGCCATGGAGCTCAAGGTCGAGCAGTTGGCGCGGCGCCGCAAGGAGTATGAGCGGCAGCAGGCGGAGATCCAGCGGTTGGAGGAGTTCGTCCGCCGCTATCGCGCCGGCGTCAAGGCCCGGCAGGCCCGGGGGCGGGCCAAGCTGCTCGCGCGCCTGGAACGGGTCGAGGCCCCGGCGAGTGGGCCACGGGGCCCGCGCGTGACGCTGACCGCGGCGGGCCGCACCGGGCGGGAAGTGGTGCGCCTCGTGGGCGTGGTCAAGCGGTTTGGCGACCGCACCGTGCTCGACGGCGTCGATCTTACCGTTGAGCGGGGCCAGCGCATCGGCGTCATCGGGGCCAACGGCAGCGGCAAGACGACCCTGCTCAAGCTCATCGCGGGCCGGCTTGTCCCCGATGAAGGATGGGTCATCCCCGGCGAAGGCGTCCGCATGGGGTATTTCGCCCAGGGCCAGGAAGACCTGGAACCGGACCGAACCGTCCTGGACCACATGCTCATGGTGCGGCGGCTGTCGCCCGAGGAAGCCCGGCGCCACCTGGCGCGGTTCCTGTTCCAGGGGGATGAGGTACTGGCGCCCGTTGGCCGCTTGAGCGGGGGCGAGCGGGCCCGGGTTTCGCTGGCGCGCCTCATCCTGATGCAGCCCAACCTGCTCCTGTTGGATGAGCCCACCAACCACCTGGACATCGCCGCCCGCACCGCGCTGGAGGCGGCCCTGTCCGAATACGACGGCACGCTGATCGTCGTCTCCCACGACCGCTACTTCCTGGACACCGTCTGCGACAGCCTTTGGGTCGTAGAAGGCGGGAAAGTGCGGCCCTTCGACGGAACCTACTCGGAGTTCGCCGCGCAGCGCCAGTCGGAGCAGGCGAGCGAAGCGGCGGGCGGCTCCGGAAACCAAGCCCGCAGGCCGGACGACGGCACAGGCGGGGCCAGGGGGGACGGGCGGCCCGGGAGCGGGGCCGTGCCGTCGGCCCGGCGGCCGGACCGCGAGCACGCGGCCAGAGCCCGGCGCCTGGCGGCCCAGATCGCCGCGATCGAAGCGGACATCGCCCGCTGGGAAGAGGAAAAGCAGCGCTGGGAGGCAGCGCTGGCGGATCCCGGGTTGTACGCCGACGGCGAGCGCGCCCGGGAAGCCGTGCAAGCCCACCGCGCGGCGTGTGAGGCCCTGGAATCCTTGCTTGAGGAGTGGGAGCGGCTGCTGCAAGAACAGGAGCAACTGCAGGCACAGGCGCAGCAGGCACAGGCGCAGGTGCACCAGGCGCCGGCCCACGGGCAGACCCCCGGCTGACGTGCTCCTGACCCGCAAGCGGGTTAGGCCAAAGCGGCCCCACTTGTACGCCGCGGCGCACCTCCGGCAGGTGCGCGGCTGCTGAATGAAGAATCACAATCTTGCATGCTGTTGGCCGGGAGGAGGGTGGACGTGAGCCGGGTCATCGCAGTGGCCAACCAAAAGGGCGGCGTGGCCAAAACGACGACCGTGGCCAACTTGGCGGCCGCCCTCAGCCAGCTCGGCGCCCGCGTCCTCATGCTGGACATGGACCCCCAGGGCAGCCTCACCCTGTGGTCAGGCCGCAACCCTGACCAACTGGAGAAGTCCCTCTACGACTCGTTGATCAAGGGGCTTGATTCCCGGGAGATCCTGCTCTCGACCCCGCTTGGTGCTGATCTGCTGCCGGCCAACATCGACCTGTCGCTGGCGGAGATGGAGCTGGTGGGCATGGTCGCCCGCGAGCGGCGCCTGGGAGGGGTCCTCGCGCCGCTGCGGGATGAGTACGATTTTGTGCTCGTGGACTGCCAGCCGTCTTTGGGCCTTTTGACCATCAACGCCTTGGCTGCCGCCGATGAGGTGCTGGTGCCGGTGGCGTGCGAATTCCTGTCCACCCGGGCCATCCAGGTGCTCTTGCGCATGGTGCGGAAGGTGCAGCTGCGGCTCAACAGCAAGCTCAAGGTGGCGGGCATCCTGCCGACCTTGTTTGACCGGCGGGTGCGACACTCGCAGCAGGAACTGGACGCGCTCGTCACCCAGTTCGCGCGCGAAGTGCCGGTGCTGGTGGACTGCGCGGTACCCCGCAGCATCCGCTTTGCCGAAGCGGCGGCCGCGGGCAAGTCCATCCTCACGTTTGCCCCCTTGCACCCGGGGGCCGACGCCTACCGCCGCCTGGCCCGCTACATCGCCGGCGAGGCGTTTAGCGCCGAGGAGGAGGCGGCCGCAAGCAGCGGCTTCTCCTTGCTGGACGTGCAAGAACCCCGAATCGACGTCCTAGTGCGCAAGGAACCATCAACCCGGCGCTGGCGATAGGGCAATTTAGTTCGGGGGACGCAATGTGAGGCGCAAGGACTGGGTTCGAAGCCTACAGCGGAGCTACTGCTTCTGCTACTCGCAAGTGTGAATCTATCGTCCCTCCTAAGGCAACCCACCGCGACCACCTTCTGCGTGTGTGGACGACGGTTGCCAAGTACAAGCTGTATAAGCATATCAACCGGCACATCCGTTCGCTTTATCCGCACTTTCAATTCAACATTGGGGTTTCC
>PKQR01000036.1 GCA_017578085.1 Bacillota bacterium | reverse complement strand
GCGCGATGGCCAGGGCCGTGTTCCGGGTCGCATGCAGGAAGCAAAGGGCCTTGCCCTCGGCCGGCCGTTCGGGCAACCGGTGGGCCGCCCACCAGCGAGTGAGAGCGTACATGGTGGTTTCCATCAGGAGCACCGCCGCCGCGAGGATGGCGATGCGGTCAAGCCGGACATTCATCTGAGCCCGCAGTGCGGCGGCGTTGAGCAGCATAATGGCCATGACGCATAGCCGCGCGACGATGGGCGCCGCTTGCCGCCACACCGGGGCCACACGGGCCGGTGTACGGGCGCCGGCAGCTCCTGGCGCGTCCGCTGCCACAGGCTTGGCTTGCAGGCGGCTGCCCGCGGCAACCCCAAGCGCTGTCGGCAGGATGACAAAGAGCAACAGCGTCCGCCAGACCATGGCCGGTGAAACGATGGTCCCTGCGCCCTGGGCGGCGAAGAACGCCATGATCGCTAGGGGGAGGAGTATATTCCCCAGGGCGATGCCGGTCAAGGCAAAGGCCACGTCCCCGCGGGCAAGACCCGTGTAGACCGAGGCGGTATTGGCCGCGGGCACAAGGGCCAAGAGCAGCAACCCCAGGCGCACAAGGGGATCGGCGGGAAACAAGAGTTGGCCCACGGCCCACGCCATCGCGGGAAATACCACGTAGGACAGGGCAAAAGACCGCAGCCACAGCCCGGGCTCGCGGCCGGCGCGGCGAAACGCCTCTGGGTCCAGGGTGCTGGCTACGGCAAAGATCATGATGGCCAGCAGATACGGGTTCACGAACGCGGCGGGAGCCAGAGCGGCTGATTGCCACCATCCCGCCGCAATAGAACCGGCTAGCAATACAAACAGCCAGCGGGCCGTGAAGCGGTTGAGCCGTTCGAGCACGGAGAACGATTGCCTCCTTGAGACCTATCTGTTGACGCTTCCCGGGGGCGATTCGATGAATCTCCCAGGCGTCACTAGAGGGCCAGCTTTAGGTAGTACCAGGGGTCATAGCCCGTCCATTCCAGGACGATCTCCAATGGATAATCGAATTGTCCGGTCCCTGCTCCGGTCCTTCCAGCGCCCGACCCAGGCGGGGAGCCGCTCGCTGTCCCGGCAGACGTCGCACATATCAAGGTCGGCCGCCCGGTCGGGCGTTTCGCGGAAACCCCGTCACCTCCCGCTTGGCTGTTCATTCAAGGGGGTCGTCCTCGAACGGTTTTGTCTTGACAGGCCGGATCCCTATCGGCGTCTCTGGTACAAACTCAGGAGCACGGGCTTGCCGTGGAGCGCAAAGAGGACCCCGCCCCCGCCATCGAACTTGTGGGCGCCAGTCCCAGGTGCAGCAGAAACGCCCGGAGATCCGCAACTTTGAAGGCGTCACGGGCGTGTTCTCCTTTGACGAGCACGGCAACCCGGTGATGGACGCCACCATTCTGGAGCTGCGCGGCGGGACGTATGTGGAGTTCAAGCCAATCGCAGGGGCGAGGTAGACCCACGACGGCTCGCTGACCAGTCCAGCCAGCCGCTGAGCTCTTTCGCCCCATCCACGAGATCAACCAGGAAGGGACCACAATTCTCCCCGCCGAGCAAAACGCCCGCCAAGCCCTGCGTATCGCCGGGCAGTGGCATCGGGGTGCTAACCATCGGTGGCGGGGGCAAGGACCAGGATTATTACCAGTACGAGGGCGCTGAACTGGTCATCGAGCTCCGGCCGGCAGAGAACCCGGTGCCGGGCGTCGATTACGACCAACTGGTAGTCACGGGCACGGCTTATCTCCAGAGCGGGACGATGGTGCGGATCGTGCCCGCACCGGGCGTGTACCGCAATCTCGGCCGCTACACCATCATCGACGGCGTGGTGCACGCGGACGACCTGAGCGCCATCAACGTGGAGATCGGCACGGGAGGCGCTCTGTTCTTGGCCGGACAGCTAGAGGAAGGCTCACCGACGCTGGTGTTGGAACCGAAGCCGTTTGAAAGCGCGGCGGCCACGGTCAACCAAAAGGCGGTGGCGGCAGTGCTGACAGCGACCGTTGACGAGCCCGGATCGGACCTGGGCGAGGTGCACGAGTGGCTTTTCAGTCTCGGACCGAGTGACGTGGACAAGCTTCATGCGGCGCTGAACAGCCTGTCGGGGGAGGTGTACGCGGTGCTGCCGACCCTGGCGTCCCGCCGGCTGGAGGGCATGGTCGCCGGTGCCCACCACAGCCTGGCTGAGAGCGGCGAGCCTGGGCGGCAAGTCTGGGCGGTGGCCCAGGGCGGGGCGGGCCGGATCAGCGGCAATCCGGTACACGGCACCACGGCCACCGATTTCCAGTTGAGGGGCGTCACGGTGGGTGTGGACCTGCTGCACCGGGACGGCACCCGGGCGAGCGTACTCGCGGGCTCTCTGACGGAAACGCTGACCATGGAGGAGCGGCAGAGCACGCTGCAGGGCACCACTGTACAGTTGGGCGCCTACGGCCAGTGGGTGCTGGGGAGCGTGACGTTGCGGGGTGTGGTGGGCTTCAGCTCAACCCGCACCGAATCGGCGCGGCAGGTGGCCGTCGGCGATACGCTGTGGACGGCCGAAGGCTCCTTTGCGACGACCGACGCGGCGATGGTGCTGGAGGCGAGGTCTGACGCCTGGAGCAACGAGCAGGTGCAGTTGGTGCCTGTGGTATCCCTGGGTTGGTACGCCACGCAACGGGCCGGTTTCGAGGAGACGGGCGCCGGCGGTTTGGGCCTGACCGTGGATGACCACAATGCCGCGTGGATCCGGGGGCGCGTGGGTCTGGAGGTGGCACCGGCGCCAGCGGCGGCAGAGGAGAAGCCGCGGCCGGCCCCTTTGTCAAGTGCGGCGCCGTTAAGGTCAACAAAGTCGCCGTCGACGCGGTGCAGCCCGACGATCTGGCCGGCTGGGTGCAGAGGGGTGGGGCGTCGTGGCCGCGCCGCAGGCATTCGTGACGACAAGCAGTCAAGGCGCCCGGGTGCGGGCCCCTTGCTTTGTTGCCTTCTCTTGGTGTACGACGTCGCATCCCACCTTCTACCCATCGGCTACCTCGGCCGCATCGTGGCCTACGATCCCCGGGAGGCGCTAGGGGCGGTGCCCGGGGCTAACCACTTCTTCCAGCAGTCGGACTTCTGCGAGCGGGCGACGGAAGCCCTGTGGGCCGAAGGGTTTTGGGGGGCCTTCGGTCACGAGGCGTTCTGGACGTGGGTGCGGGGGGAAGTGGACAGGCGAACGCAGGTCCAGGTCACTGCAATCCCGAGCAGAAACGCCTGGCCATCGCCCTGAACCGGCTTCGGAGGCCAGCTGCTGGGCGATCCGCGGCCGGTTTCGCCTGAGAGAACGGGGTCCAGCTAGTCATAACTCTTGAAGAAGAAGGGCAGCGAAAAGAGGTTCAGCGGCAGACGAACCTGCGTTCCGGCGGGGTGGCGGATTCCGTGGCGGATGCTTACCGCCGCAGCGTACCCGTTATGATGGCCTGTCACGTAGTAAACGCGGTCGGTCAGGCAAATGAAGGGCTTTACGGGAAACCGGCCCAAGGCCAGCAGGCGCTCGGAGCACTTGCGGGATCGCCTCGTGCAAAGTCAAGCCACCCGCCACCCCCGGTGTTCTATTGCCTCAGGTGTCTGTAAAGCAGGAGATTTTGTGCCGACCGGGCCAGCTCCTACCGGTTCCCGTACGGGGAAAGGCCTCCTCGGCAGCCGACAGCTCGGTTTCCGCGCCTCGAGGAGAGCCACCATAAGCAGAGCAGGCGGTTCACCATCCCCCGCAAGGCCTTTAGTCGTACCAATCGGATAGTTGTAGGTAACACCGCTCCTCGGCGTTCTCAGAGTCCGGCGGGCGCCACCATCGGGCCAGCGACACACGCACAAGCGCCCCAGCCATGATACGCCTGGTCGGCGGTCGTTCCCCGACATAAGCCAATCCTTTCCAACGGTTTGTGTTGAACATTGGATAGTAATAGTGCGTTCCATCGAGTATAAGCTGTCGGTCCGGAATCCAGAATCCGGTACTATACGACGGCACTCCGGTGCGCCGAGAGACGTAACCATGGCCATTGTTGGTGAACTGGACGAGACCGTCAAAGAGGTGTTCAATACTGCCTCTCCACGGTTTGACCCGCTGGAGGATGGTCGTCGCCAAGAAACCTTGTTCAACGCCTACGCGACGTGCGCTTAGGACCCGTACGTCCTCAGTGTGCGGAGGCTCAAGGGTGACGCCAGCTCTCGTCGTCTCGACTTCCCATATTTCGCCGACCTGAAAAGGCGAATTTACAGACGGGTAGCTGCCGTCTGCCATGCGAAGCCGGTACGATTGGGCCTTCTTTTCAAGGCTCAATGCGCCGATGCACCGTCGGTCGCCACCCATGCGAGTTCTTGCGACAACGAGGACCCTCATGGAGTCAGGTGTTGCACCTCCACGTCCAGATACTCGGCAAAATACGCCACGACGTCTGCGCACATCGTAAACGCCGATCGTGATCATGCAGGCCAGCGTCTATTCCTCATCAGAGGCGCTTTCGAGCATTTGGTACTGCTTGCGGGAGGTAAAACGCATACCGAACAGGTCCTGCTGGCCGCCGGTAAGACGTCTTAGCACCGTGTCCTGTCTACAACGCGATCGTCTGACGGTCGAAGGTGCTGGACTTCCACGCGAAAATGCATTGCCAAATGGTCGGCCAGGAGCATCCTATGGCAGGCTTCGGGATGACCCTCAACACAAAACAGCGCCACGACTCGGCAAGCGGGGCCGAGCCGCTTGAGAAACTCATCCGCATCCAGGCCTTTGAGACAAGCGTCCGTGTATGCCTGGACAAACTGTTGACTTAGGAGGGTGCGCTGGCGTTTGGTGACCCGGTTCTGCTTATCGGCTTGGTGCTGCAGTCCACGGATCGCGTCGGTCGGCGCCAGGTCCTTCATATGAACGTACCGGATCCCCATCTGCGCCAGCTTCTCTTGCAAATAGCCGCTATTCGCGAAGCGGTAAGCCGGCCCGCGGACGGAGCGCCGCATGCGGACGTCGCACAGCACGTCCACACCTGCTGCATGCAACGATGCGAAGAATTTCTCCTCTGTGAATCCGTAGGCGCCAATCGTGACGATCTTGCAAAGGGGCGACTCTGCATTCATTCTGGATCACTTTCCTTCACCTGATATCGCTTGCGGGAGGTGAAGGCCACGCCAAACAGGCTCTGTTGCCCGCCGGTGAGTCGTCGCATCACCAGGTCATGGTCCACGGCCGATCCGTCGGCGTCGATGTGGCGGACTGGGATGCCTTGTTCCGCCAGGCTTTGGCCGATGAGCTTGGTCCGGTGGCAATCTTCAGGCCTTGCCTCGCTGCACAGCAGGCAGACGCGCAAGCCCTGCATCCAAGCTTTCTTTAGGCGTTGGATACCGTGCTGGTACGCAGGCGTACGGCTCAGGGCGGTGTAATCGACCTTGCCGTCGCGGTAGCACGTTGGGTCCGAGGGCCGTCCTCCCAGCAGATCACCCATAAACACGTACCGCACCCCCAGCGCAGGCAGTGCCTTCTCCAACGCGGGACGAGAAAACTCAGGGCGAAAGCGGGAGTAAGGCGTGCTGCGCACGTCCACAAGGTATTGAATGCCGTACCGCTGGAGCAGGTCGATAACGTCAGCCCCACGCCGTTGCCCGTACCCGATGGTGTAAACCGCTGTATCCGGTGAGTCCTGCACCTTGGCTCGACACCTACCACCAGTCAGCTTCCGCAACGCCCCATGCGTCGGTGTGCGTCACGCCGCCTGCGAACAGGGACACCTCCTGAGGCGAATAGGCATGGAGGGGCGAACGTATGATCTCTGTACTTCAAATCTTACACATGCCGATCGTGCGCGACAACACTCACTGGCCAACCGTTGTGCATCGCATACGATGGGAAACCTGTCGCCCTGTAGGCTGCGCCGGTCGCCGGCGGGGCGATGGGCATTAGGGAGCGTAATAGCAGCCCCTACAAGACCATAAGTGGCCGTTGGGCAGACGGGTTTGGAACAGCCCGGGCGTTTCCATGGTTTCCTCAAGGTAGACGCGCTCTCCTGAATCGGTCAGTCGCTCAATGACGATCCGGGCCGAGTAGCCGCTGATGATTGAGAGCTGCCGGAGTGCGGCCGCGTGGGCCGGCGACCCGATCTGAAACCACCCGGGCACGTCGGCGGTCTTCACCTCAAAGGTTTCCACGTTAGTCGATGACCCGGCCCTGGGCGGCGAGGCCGGCGCGGCCTACCGGCACTTGCCACAGGACGAACTTCTCCTCGGGCGCGCCGCCGATCAGCACCCGCTGCCTGCGGGTCAGATACAGCGTCCCGTCGCCGCCGAGGGCCAAGCGGCCGCTGAACTCGGCGCCCGAGGGTTGCAGCGGAAGCCGGGCGGCAAATTCCGGGGCGATCCCGTCGCCGTGCACGAACACGACGTCCTGGGGGTTGCGCTGCTCGTGCGTGGCTTGGGGCCGCTTGACACCCGGGGCGTAGACGGCGCCGGCCCGGTCTACAGCGATGCCGCCGCTGGTGCTGCGCAAAGCCCACGCGTAGCCGTCTGCGGCAATGGTCACTGCGGTGGTGCCCACAAGCAGGTCGTCCTCAAGGTGCGCGAGGCCGGCTCCTGTAGCTTGGCCGGCCCTGTCCTTGTCCAGGAGTCGGGCGGCCAGGGAAGGCCGGCCGCTCGACGGTTCCGGTTACGAAACGAAGCTCCTGCCCCGAGAGTGCCTCGACCTCGGAGTCCTGCAGCGCCGGGGCCGAGACGGCCATCGGAAAGCTTGACACTTCCAAGAAAAGTGGCTTAGAATTGCGCTTACCAGTGTGCCAAAACCAAAATTGGCACACGATCCTGTTTCACGGGGGTGGCGCTGTCTGCCGGCCAGCCGCTGCGAGGAACACTTGGCGAGGGCGTTGCGGAAACAGGGAATCGTCGTCGTCACGAACAAGCGGTTAGGAGACCGGGGATTCGAAGTAGACATCCTCATTGAAGCGGCGAAGGTTGTTGTGGAAGTCGATGGTCCTTTCCATTGCCTCAGGGAAACGAGGCGCCGGGACGAAGAAAAGACCCGCTGGCTTGAGTCCGAGGGCTATTTGGTTCTGCGTGTGTCTACCGAGGAAATCCGTTATCACCTCAAGAGTGTCCTTCAGATGCTGCTGCCGCAGATCAGCAAGCGAACCAAGGCTTTGAGAGGAAATTGCACAACCGCGAAGTGGTCGCACCATCCCCTACTGCGAGCCGCGCTGGAAGAGGCTCGCCTGCGGATGACGGCGTGAGCGTGGACACGGGAGGGCGCGACGTGCGCCCTCCTTTTCGCGAGAGCCCAGCATGGCAGCTCTTTCCTCGATAGCCGCAAGGTTCGCGAGGCGGCAAAGCGAAAACCTTCGACTACATGCTTTTGAACGGGGTTGAAAGCCGGATGAAGCTAGCGATGATCCGAACGGGCGAAGCCAATGCAGCTACCACTCCCCACCTTGCCCTGGTCGAGGAGGACCGAGTGCTAGATGTGACGGTGCTGGCGGACGGCGCCGGCTGGGCGGCGAGCGTCCTAGCGCTGATCGAAGGCGGGCAGCAGGCGCTTGCACAACTGCGGGCAGTGGTCAGTTCCGCGCCGGCTGACGCATGGCGCCCGCTGGACAGCGTGCGTTTCCTGGCGCCGATTCCACGGCCGCCCAAAAACGTCTTCTGCGTCGGCAAGAACTACATGGAGCACATCGCCGAAGGCCAGCGGGTATGGAGCGAGCTGGGAGGCCGGCCGTCCGCTCCGGTCGTGTTTACGAAGGCCCATACCGCCATCATTGGACCGGGCGATGTGATCCGCAAGCCCGCCAACACCACGAGCCTCGACTACGAGGGCGAGCTGGCCGTCGTCATCGGCAAAGGCGGCCGCGGCATTGCGGCGGACCAGGCGCCTGAGCACGTGTTTGGCTATATGCTCCTCAACGACGTGACCGCCCGCGACCTGCAAAAGCGCGGCCCCCAGTGGTTTTTGGGCAAGTCGTGCGACACCTTCTGTCCCACCGGCCCGTGGATCGCACTGGCGGACCCGGCGGTGCCCCAGCCTGACTTTGAGATCCGGGTGAGCGTCAACGGCGAAGAGCGCCAGCGTTTCCGCACCAGCGAGATGCTGTTCACCATTGCGGAGATTATCGAAGAGATCTCCCGCAACATCACGCTGGAACCCGGCGACATCATCGCCACCGGTACAGGACCAGGCTGCGGGTTTGCCCTGGACCCGCCGCGGTTTCTCCAGGTCGGCGACACGGTGGTCGTAGAAGCCGAGGGCCTTGGCCGCCTGGCAAACACGGTGGGTGAGTAGCGCCGTTCAGGCGGAGGTGCACGGCCAAGCCGAGGTGCACGGCGGCCGTCCCCGGCAAGGGACGAGCGGCCACGGGGGCGCGTCGCTAGGCGAGTCGGACCAGTTCGCCAACGGCCAGGCACTCGCGCTCCAGGCTTGTCCCAGGCGGGCATAGAAGCAAGTGGCCCGGGCAGCGGCAGTCGCTCGCGCCAAATCGGGGGACAGCGACGCGGGCGCCGAGGGTTTCTGTAAGTTGCTGCGCCAACCGGCATTCCCCGTCGCGCGTACCGTCCACGAGGGAAACCGCGACGACGCGAGCGTGCGGCCGGATGTAATCAATGTGCCAACGAAGGGGCTTCTCCGGTTGCAAATGCCGGGCGATGCGGGCGGAGCGTCGCCGCTGCGCGCTGCCCACGTACGCGTACAATCCGGGCGGCAATGCAACGAGCCCCAGGCTGCCGGCGGTGGTCCGCGCAGGGCACGGGAGTTCCAGCCAAAGGACGTAGAGCCCGCTGTCGGCGGGTTTGGAAGTTTGGGGTCGCGACCGGCCTGGGTGCGGTTTCTGGATGCCGGCTGCATGCGGGTCGAAGAAGCCGCTTGTCTCCACGGTAGTTGCCCTGGCCGCGGTTTGCACCGCGGCCTTTTCTTTGGTGTACTGGTCAATAGCTTTTCCCCCTAGCGGGGTGCTCCCTCCCGGGTCGCTTTTCCCTTCCCACATGCCGGTTGCGCAGGCGGTTTCGCCCTTGGGATGTTGACTTTGTCAATCGGCGTGCCGGGAAATCGAAAGGAGTGGCGGCGGGCCGGGCGAAATGTTGCTTTAGAGTGGCCAGCGTACCGGTGTGAGGAGATGGGCATGGGCAAGAAGGCGCGGAAGACGTCGAACTCGGGCAAGTCCGGGTCGCTGCAGTGGGCGGTGGGCATCGCGGTTGTTCTCGTGGCCTTGCTCATCGGGGCCCAGTGGTGGTCCAACAGGCAAGACGCCGGGACCATTACCCAGGCGGCCGCGTATTACGGGCAGTTTCCTACGCAGGGCACCCGGATCGGTTCGCCTGACGCGCCGGTGCACGTCGAAGAGTACTTCGATTTCCAGTGCCCCCACTGCCACACCGCTGCCGAACAGGTCGTGAAGCGGCTGCTGGATAGTTACGTGGCGGAGGGCAAGGTCCAGTTCACCTACCGGTTCTTCCCGATCCTTGGGCCTGAGTCGGTGCAAGCCGCCCGGGCGGCCTACTGCGCCATGGAGATGGACGCCTTTTGGCCGTACCAGGAGCTGCTCATGTCCAAGAAGGGGACCGGAAACCGCGGCACCTACAGCCGGGACAACCTGATTGACTACGCCCGGCAAATGGGCCTGGACGTGGCCCAGTTCCGGGCTTGCTTGGACAACGACCGGTCGCTGCAGTACGTGCGGCAGGCTTACGATCAGGGCGTGCGCATGGGCCTTTTGGGCACGCCGACCTTTGTGGTCAACGGCCAGATCGTGAATCTGACTACCTGGGAGGACATCTTCCGTGTCATCGACCGGGCGCTCGCGGCCGCAGCCCGCTGACGCGGCCGCCCGGCCCCGCTGGCCGCTGGGGCTTCTTGGTTTAAGCCTGATCGGGGCGGCGATTTCCGCCTACCTGTGGCGCGCCAAGGCGGGCGAGATGTCCCTCATCTGCGGCCCGGTAGGCGACTGCGCCACGGTCAACTCGAGCGCCTTCTCGGAGGTGCTGGGGGTGCCGGTGGCGCTCCTGGGCACGGTCATGTACGCGAGCCTGGCCGTCGTGCTGCTGGTGGAGTGGCGGCGGCCGGGCACGCCCCTGTCCCAGTTTGGCTTTGCCCTGGCGCTGGCAGGGGCGCTTTTCTCGCTTTACCTCACTGGCGTCGAAGCCTTCGTAATCCGGGCCTACTGCGTCTGGTGCCTCACCTCGTGGGTGCTGATCACCATCATCGCTTGGACATGGGGCCGGGCGCTGCGCCGGTCGGCGGCGTAGCGCCCGGAACTGCTGAGGCGCGCGGAACTGCTGAGGCAAGTGCGGATGGTGAAGTGCGCCGGGCACCCCGGGCGTAGCAACCCAGGGTGCCCCCCCCGGCGTCGTGGCCCCCGATCGCCCCATCAGCGGGCGGCTTCCAGGATCTTGGCCAGCTCTGCCAAATCGGGCCGGAGCGTCCGCCCGCCCTGCACAGCGGCGCGGGCGCTTTTGATGTCCTTGAGGCCGTTGCCGGTAACCACGACCACGACCCGCTCCTCCCGCCCGATCACCCCGGCGTGGAGGAGCTTTTTGAAGCCCGCGTACGCGGCGGCGCCGGCGGGCTCGGCGAAGACCCCCGTGAACCGCGCCAGCTCGTGAATGGCCGCCAGAATATCGTCGTCGGATACGGTTATCATCGTGCCCTGGGAATCCCGCACGGCGCGCAAAACTTTGGCCGCGTTGCGGGGCTCGCCCACGGCGATGCTGTCGGCCAGCGTCTGCGGGCGCACTGGCGCCACGGAACCGCGTTCAAACGCGTCGACGAGCGGCCGCGCGCCTTCCGCCTGCACGCCGGCCATGCGCGGCGTGCGGTCGATGAGCCCCAGCAGCTTGGCTTCGGCAAAACCTTTCCACACGCCCGCCAAGGAACAGCCGTCCCCGACGGCCATAACCACCCAATCGGGCGGATCCCACCCAAACTGCTCGGCGATCTCCCAGCCGGCAGTCTTCTTGCCTTCCATCAAATAGGGGTTGATGGCGCAGTTGCGGTTGTACCAGCCCCAGCGCTCGCACGCCGCGTTGCAGAGGTAATAGGCCTCATCGTACGTCCCGTCCACCAAGAGCACGTTGGCGCCATACACCAGCAGCTGCGTAACCTTGGCCTCGGGCGCCGTCGCAGGGACGAAGATGTAGGACGTGAGGCCCGCCGCGGCGCTGAAGCCTGCCAGCGACGACGCGGCGTTGCCTGTGGACGCGCAGGCCACTACCCGGGCGCCGATCTCAAGAGCGCGAGCGACCCCCACCGCCGACGCTCGGTCCTTAAAGGAGCCTGTGGGATTGCGGCCGTCGTCCTTGATATACAAGTTCGGGAAACCCAGGTGCTCTCCGAGGCGGCCGGCGAGATAAAGCGGTGTCCAGCCCACCTGCAGGTCTTGAATGGTTTCCCGCCGGGCAAGCGGCAGGAGATCAAAATAGCGCCACTGGGAGCGGTCCGGACTTTGACGAAACCACTCGCGGGTCAGCCTTCCCGTGAGCGCCTCGTAGTCGTATTTGACGTCCAAGATCCCCTTGATGCCGCACTCGGTACAGACGTAACGGTCCGGCGCCGGATCATAGCGGCGACCGCAGTGGACGCACTCAAGGTGCGTGACAAACCACGACACGGTGAAAGGTTTCCTCCCCCACGCATGAGCGGCGACCCAGCGGATCGCTTTGCCCAGTTCATTTCGTCTTCAACGGGACATTTTCGAATCGGCCGGGCGAATTCCCGCTTCCCGGCGCGTGCGGGAGAGGAAACACGCCTTGGCGGAACCACTCATGTGACGTGTCGACGACGGGGGGGCCGGAGCCGTGAGGGAGAACCACGATGAAGGAAAACGATTACATCTAGGGAAGCAAGAGCCGACGCCAGCCAAATATAGCCTTAGGGAAGGATATTGGTCGGTTCTGTAGAAACTGCAGGTAATCGTTTGCGAAACTGCCGCTCTTAGCGCCAACCAGGCGGGCACGCTGCTACTCGGAGTCAGCACCTTTGGCCCGCTGTGCCCCCTCTTTTGTGAGCGGAATCTTTCTGTGCATATTGGACTTGATAGGTTGCAGTCAAGCATGCGGAGTTGATGCGCCTTGGTCACGATGAAGGACGTCGCGCGCCTGGCGGGGGTTTCCACGGCGACGGTTTCCCGGATTCTAAACGATCCCGACGCGGGGCGGCCGGAAACGCGGCGCCGGGTGGTGGCGGCGGTGAAGAAGCTCGGCTACGAGCCCAACGTTTCCGCGAGAAACTTGCGCATCCGGCGCACGGCCACCATCATCGTCGTGCTGCCCGACATCAACAACCCCTTCTTCTCCTTCATCGTCCGGGGTATCGAGGATGTGGCCCATGAGCAAGGCTTCTCGGTGCTGTTGTGCAACACCGACAACGACCTGGAGCGGGAGCTCCAGTACACCAAGATCATCGGGCGGCGGGGCGCCGACGGCGCGATCTTCCTGACCGCCCGGGTGAGCAGCCCGCACATCCTGACCATGGCTGCACGGGTGCCGGTGGTGCTGGCGTGCGAGTACATCGAGGGCGCGGTGTCGCAAGTGTCCATCGACAACGTGGCCGCGGCCCTGGACGCGACACGCCATCTGATTCAGCTCGGGCACAAGCGCATCGCGTACGTGAACGGCCCGCCGGACGTCGTCCTTAGTCGTGACCGCCTCCGCGGCTACACGCTTGCGCTCAAGCAGGCGGGACTCCCCATCGAGGAGGAACTGATCGTTCCCGGCACCTTTTACCTGGAAAGCGGCGTCGAGGCCGCCCGCCGGCTGTTGAGCCTGGACGACCCGCCCACCGCCGTCTTTTGCGCCAACGACGAGATGGCCATCGGGTTCATCAAAGAGGCGTACGCCATGGGGCGGCAGGTGCCCGACGACGTGGCCGTTGTGGGCTTTGACGACATCCGGTTTGCGGCCTTCTACCGGCCGGCGCTGACCACCATCGCCCAGCCCATGTACGAGATTGGCCAGCGGGCGGCCCGATTGCTTTTGGATCAGATCGCGGGCAAGGCGCAAGGGCCGGAGAGCATCGTGTTGCCCCACCGGCTCGTCGTGAGGGAAAGCTGCGGAGCCGGCGCGCTCGGCCGCTAACGAGCGACGGCGGGGCTCCTCTCACCCGCGCAGGGCGAGCCACAGCCCCAGCACTGAGCCCAAGAGCAGGAGCGGCACCGTCACGGCGCCGACCTTGAGGTACTGTACCCCGGAAACCCGCATGCCTTTGCTGCCGATGATGGAGAGCGCGAGCATTGTGGCCAGGGACCCGATGACGGTCAGATTGGGCCCCAGATTGGTGCCGAGCAGCGCCGCGTAGACGCTGGCCAGGCTCACCTGGCCGCTGGCCACCGGCGCCGTGAGGCTGTCGGCGGCCACCAGCACCATGGGCAAGTTGTTGATGAGGTTGGAGCCCAGGGCGGTAGTGGCGGCGATGACCAGCAGGCCCCAGAAAGAGCCCCCGGCCCCTTCATCGGCCAACACGGAAGAGAAAACCTCGGTCAGCCCCGAGTTCCCGACGCCCCGCAACACCAGGAACAAGGAAAACACAAAGGGCATCAAGTCCCACGAGATCCCGCCGGCCAGTTCCCGGGGATGCACGTACCCCCGGATGGCGCCGTGCACCGCCAGCACCACCGCGCCCGCAACGGCCACCTGCCAGAGCTCCCAGCCAAAGAACGGCGCCGCCGCAATGCCGGCCAAAAGCAGCACCAGGATGATCAGGCACTCGGCCAGCAGGCGTTGGGCGGACGCGCGGGCCGCGGGATCGCTTGCCGCCGCGGCTTCAGCGGTTGAATCGAGGGCGTCGACGGGAAAGCGACTCGGGATGTCGTGCCGGAACAGCCACAGGAACAGGAGCAAGTTCACGGCGATCGCGGCCAGGGCCGGCAAGGCCATGGCGGCGGCGAAGCCCCAGAACGGGATGTGAAACCGGTTCCACACGATCAGGTTAGTCAAGTTGCTGACGGGCAGGAGCAACGACGCGGTATTGGCGACATAGGTGGTCGCCAGGACAAACGGCAAAGGCGGCAGCCCCAGCGCCTGCACGAGGCTGTAGACGATAGGGGTCAGGATGACCGCCGTCGTGTCCAGGGAAAACCACACGGTGACCACGACGCCGACGGCGTACAGCCCCACAAACAACCGCCGGCCGCTGCCGCCGCTTAAGCGGGCGGTGTGCCGCGCCAGCCACACAAAGACTCCCGCCCGGTCTGCCGCGTAGCCCACCACCAGCATGCCGGCGAGAAACACAAGGACGGGCGCGGTTTCCACGGCCAGATCGCGGACGTCGCCGCCGTCCACGGCGCCGGCCAAGAGCATGGCGATGGCCCCGGCAGCGGCAAACCACGCCTCGCGGATACCCCGCGGCCGCCACAAGATGAGGATGAGGGTTGCGATGAAGATGAGCAGGGGGATGACCAGGGTAGGTGCGCCTCCGTATCCGCGACTACTGTAGCAAGGGTCAGAACCCACCTGCAAGGGGGAGTACTGAGCGGGTCGGGTATGCCGGTGCTCCTCCGGCAGCCCCCGCCAAGGTACGGGAAAACACCTGCGAAATATGGGCGAGATTACAAAAGGTTGGTCAGGAAGGAGTTGGTGCGAGATATATGGAATCATCGGGCAACGGCGAGCGGCACGGCGGAACCCTGCGAGGGGTCGGGTCCACCCAGAGTTCTGACTGGTACGGATAATCTATCGAAACGAGGTGAGGCAGTTGCGCACGGTTCGCTGGACTTCCCTTGTTGCTCTCATCCTGGGCATCACGCTTCTTTTCGGCACGCTGGCGTCAGCGCAGGTGCGCCAGCTGAGCGTCGTCACTGGCGGCACCGGCGGCGTGTACTACGTCCTGGGCGGCGGCCTGGCGGAGCTCTTGACGCGGCGCGTGCCCAACGTCAACGCCGTGGCGGAAGTGACGTCCGCGTCAGTGGACAACTTGTTCCTGGTGGATGCCGGCGAGGCCGACATCGCGTTCACACTGGCCGACACGGCCTACCTGGCCGTGCGGGGCGAAGGGCCCTTCGCCGGCAGCGGTCCTCTCAACATTCGCACGCTGGTGGCCATCTATCCCAACTTCAACCACCTGGTGACGACCGCCGGCTCGGGGATCAACAGCGTGCTGGACCTGCGGGGCAAGCGGGTTTCCACCGGGTCGCCGGGCAGCGGCACCGAGGTGACGGCCCTGCGCATCCTGCGGGCCTACGGCCTGGATCCCGACCGGGACATCCGGCGGGAGCTTTTGGGCGCCGCCGAGTCCGCCGACGCGCTGCGGGACGGCCGCATCGACGCCTTCTTCTGGTCCGGCGGGTATCCGACGGGCGCCGTTTCCGACATCGCCAACTCGCCGCGGTTTGACATCCACATCGTGCCCATGGGCGACGTCGTCCCGAAGCTGTTGGAGGAGTACGGGCCGTTCTACTCGGTGGCCGTATTCCGGGCCGGCTACTACGCAGGCGACGTGAAGGTGGACACCCCCACGGTCGGCGTGCCCAACCTGCTCATGGTCAACGCCGACATGGATGAGGAGCTGGCCTACCAGATCGTCAAGGCGATCTTTGAGTACAAGCACGAGCTGGAGTTGGTGCACCCGGCCGCCGAGCAGTTTAGCCTGGAAACCGCAGCCACGTCACTGGTGGCCGAGTACCACCCGGGCGCCATCCGCTACTACAAGGAGATGGGCGTCTGGCCGCACGACTAAAGGAGGCGGCCAGCCCGTACACGGTCGAGCTTTTCCGGGGCGGTTTGCCGCGGTTCCTGCGGGAGCCGTCGCCGTGTCCTTAGTTGGACGCAGTGGGTGTAGGCGTTGCAGACGAGGCGGACAGGGAGGCGCCGCGGCGGGCTGGTCGCCGCGGCGCTCCTGGCATTGGTCCTGTGGCCGCTGCCGGTGCTCCAGATTGCGGCCTGGAACGGGTCGCCCCTAGGAGGCGCCGGCGGCGGGCCGACACTGGTGGAGAGGGTTCCGCTTGTGCCTGGGCAGACCTTTGGGATCCGCTATCGCCATTCCATTTTCGAAGTGCCAGTGGAAGAGCGCTTTGCAATCTCATCGCCAGGATTTGTCCTGGTCGAGGTGTTGTCCACGACGGACCGGATCGAGGGCTACTACGCGTTTCCCAGGGGGCGACTGGAGTCCATGCCCGGGCACTTCCGGCTGCTGCCCGGTGAGGTCGTGACGCTGGACGCGCCCTTGCGCGTGCGCGCCACAGCCGTGGGCCGGCGCACCCTGGTCGTGGGTGAGCGATGCGTGCCGCTCGCGGCCCTCGGCCCGGTCGTCGAGCTCAGCTGGCGGCGGGAACCCTTGGCCATTTGGCTTTGCCTTTGGCTCTGGGGCGCCGTGCGCCAGACCATTTTGGGGAAGGATGTGAAACTCCCGTGCCCGGTTCCGGCCATCACGACGACGTTCGTCCCAACACCAACCCCGGCGGCCTGAGCGGCGGCTCCGGCGCCGCCAACGGGGCCAACGGCCCGGACG
>PKQR01000163.1 GCA_017578085.1 Bacillota bacterium | reverse complement strand
GCCGGAACGGATCCGCTGGCGATGTACCGCACCACTCCCGCGAAGATGAGCGCCACACCCACCACGTTGCCGGCGGTGGTCAGCACCGTCAACCAGCCGTCCACGGTCATCCTCCCCTTTCGGTCCCGCGGGTCGTGTCCCGGCCCCAATCCCCACCGCCGTCCCGCTCGGGCTTGCTGGGGCCCTCGCCTTCGGGGCCGCCGCCCCGCCCTGGGCCTCGGCCCTCGCCCTCAGGCCCCCCGTCCTGCTCCGGCTCACGGCCGCCTTCACCCTCCGGGCCGCCGTCGCGCTCGGGGCCGTCCTCGCCCTCAGGGCCTCCTTCGGGCGGGCGCCGAGGCGGCTCGCCGGGTTTCTTGGCGTCACCCTCCTGGCCAGGCTGGCCCGCCTTATCTTTGGCCGCCCGGTCCTGCTCCCGGCCCATATCCTGCAAGCGCGCCACCAGCTCCCGCAGGCGGGCTTGGACGCGGCCGCCTACGGTTCCCGGCGGGAAGTTGCCGTGCTCATCGGGTTCGCCCACCGGGACGCCCGTGAGCAGCTCCAAGAGCTCGTCGCTGTGGTCGATGGCGTAGATGTGGAACTGGCCGCTGGCGATGGCTTCCACCACGTCCTCCCGCAGGTTGAGGTGCACCACGTTGCTGCGGGGGATGATGACGCCCTGCTGGCCGGTGAGGCCCTTGGCGCGGCAGACGTCAAAGAAGCCCTCGATCTTCTGATTCAAGCCGCCAACGGCCTGCATCTCACCGTATTGGTTGATGGAACCGGTGACCGCCAGGTCCTGCCGGAGCGGCAGCCCGCTCAAGGCCGACAGCAGCGCCGCCAGCTCCGCGGCCGACGCGCTGTCGCCGTCCACTTCGCTGTAGCTCTGCTCAAAGACGAGGCGGGCGGACAGCGCCATGGGCAAGTTGCGGCCGAAGCGGTGGGTGAGGTAGCCGCCCAGGATAAGCACGCCCTTGGTGTGGATGCGGCCGCCCAAGCGGGCCTCCCGCTCGATGTCGATGACGCCCTCGCGGCCGACGCCCACGGTGGCGGTGATGCGGGTCGGGCGCCCAAAGGAAAACTCGCCCATGGCCGACACCGCCAGCCCGTTGACCTGGCCCGTGCGCTTGCCCGTCACGTCCACCTGCAAGATGCCCCGGGCGATGGCTTCCTTGATCCGATCGTAGATGAGGCTGCTCCGGTATACCCGCTCCTCCACCGCCTGGCGCACGTGCTCCCCGCTGATGGCGGAAGCGCCCGCCTGCCTCGCCCAGTAGTCGGCTTCTTGCAGGACGCTCACGACCGCGCCGAACTTGGTGCTCAGCTTGGTCTGGTCATCCGCCAAGCGGCTGCCGACCTCCACCATCTTGGCGAGCCCCGTGGCGTCCAGCGGCAAGAGCTTGTACTTGCGGCAGATGTCGGCGATGAAGGTGAGGTATTTGCACACGTTGTCGTAATTGCGGTCCATGACGGTGTCGAAATCCGCCTGGACCTTAAACAGCTCCGGGAAGTCCTCGTCGTAGACGGTCAGAAGCTGGTACAGCCAGAGGCTCCCGATGAGCACCACTTTCAGGTTGATCGGGATTGGCTGCGGCCGCAGGCTCTTGGCGGTGACAAAGCCCCAGCGGTCCGACAAATCCTCGATGTCGATGTGCCCGTTGCGCAACGCCCGCTTGAGGCCGTCCCAGGCGAACGGGTTCCGCAGCACTTCTTCCGCCGGGAGCACCAGAAACCCGCCGTTGGCCAGGTGCAGGGCACCGGGCTTGATGTTGGTGAAGTCGGTGATCAGCGCCCCCTGGTGCATCTCCCGCTCGATGCGGCCGATCAGGTTGTTGTAGGTCGGGTTCTGCTCGATAACCACGGGCGCCCCGTTGTTGGGGTCGTGGTGTACCAGCACGTTGACCTGGTACTTGCGCAGGGCCAATTGCCGTGCAGCCCTGGGCCCATCGCTGTCGTCATCGGTGGCCTCCAGGAACAGGTGCAGATTGGACGTCATGTCGTCCCGCAGCGATTCGAGGTAGGCGACCACGTGGGGATACTCCGCCCACTTCTCCGTCAAATCCTCGACCACGCCGCTGATGGCGAACTGGACGACTTCCCGGTCCAGCTGCTCCAGGCGCTCCCGGGCTTCCCGCTCCAGGGCCCGCGTCTGCTTGAGGGCGGCCCGCATCTCAGCCTGCAGCGCGGCGCGCCTGAGGTCCAGTTCGCTGCGCTCCGCGGGCGGCAGCGCCTGTATCTCCTCGTCAGTTAGGGGCCGGCCGTTGCGCATGGGGACGAGGAAGAGGCCCACAGGGGTCACCTGCAGCAGGAAGCCCGCCTGGTTGGCCCGGGTTTCCAGCTGGCGCAGGAGCTCGGCCCGGCCCCGCTGCAGGGCGCTGGTGATCTGCTCCCGCCGGGCCGTGTACTCGTCGCTTTCAAAGGCGGCGCGGATTTCCCGTGCGGCGCCGCGCACCATGTTTTCCACGTCCCGGGCCAGCTCAGGCCCCCTCCCTGCCGGCAGTTCCAAGGCCAGGGGACGGTAGGAGTCTTTGGGGTTGTGCACATAGCACCAGTCGGAGGCCGGCGGGCGCGTGCGCGCCACCTCTGCCAGGTACGACAGCACCGCCGTCGTCTTGCCGGTGCCGGGAAGGCCTGAAACGTAGATGTGATAGCCCGCCTGCTGGATGCCGAGGCCAAAGGACAGCGCCCGCATGGCCCGGTCCTGGCCGATGATGCCCTCCAGCGGCGGCATCTCGTCGCTCAGGCGGCACGGGAGCTCTGCCGGATCCTGGACAGCGCGAACTTGGGCGGGAGTAAGGCGCTCAATCACGGCGTGGTCCCCTTTCCGTCCATGGTACTCATCGCGGGGCTGCTTCATCGCCCTTCTTCGCCACGGCGCGGGAAATTCCCGTAAGCTGAATGTAAACGCCGCTGCCTGGATGATAGCGTGGAGACCAACCGACGCCCAACCGGTGACCCGGTTGACCGCCAGAGCGATGTCGCGCAGGGAATTGCTCGCGCCAGTGCGAACCGCAAAGGCACGGGCCTTGCGCAGGACCAGGCAAGCAAGGCCAAGGGGGTATGGGGTATGGCAGGTTCGTTGACCTCTCTCGCCCGGGTAGCCGCCGGGGTCATCCTGGTGCTGTTTGTCCTGTTTGTGGTCAACCAGACGGCGCAGGTGGTGGCCTTGGCCGACCGCGTGTCGCCGCTTTTGGGCAGCGTCGTCTTGTGGACGCTGCTGGCCGCCTACGCCGGGGCCGGGCTGTACATCTGGTTTCAGTACGCGCGCTTGCCCAAGCCCCTGCGGCCGCCGGCAAGCAAGGACAGCCCGGAGTATCCCCGCTACCTGGAGGCCCTTAAGGCTCGCCTAAGGCGCAACCCTTATGTCCAGGGGATGCCCTTGGAAACCGAGGCAGATCTGCAAAAGGCCATGGTGGAGCTGGGCAAGCGGGCCGACGAGGTGACCCGCAGCACGGCGCTGCAGGTGTTCCTTATGACCGCGGTTTCCCAAAACGGGAGCCTCGACGCCATCGCGGTGCTGGCGGCCCAGTCCCGCATGGTATGGCAGATCGCCCGCATTTACAACCAGCGGCCCACCGCACGGGAGCTGGCCGCCCTTTACGCCAACGTGGCCATGGCGGCCCTCTTGTCGCGGCAGCTGGAGGAGATGGACGCGTCGGAGATGCTGCAGCCCCTCCTGTCCTCCATCATGCCGTCGACGTTGAGCGCTGTGCCGGGCATGCAGACGGCATCCATCCTCTTTGCGCAGGCGGTGCTGTCGGGCAGCGCCAACGCCTACGGCACCCTCCGGGTCGGCGTCATCGCCAAGCGCTACTGCGGCAGCCTGACCATGCCGGATGCCAGCGCACTGCGCAAGGCGGCCTTCGCCGAGGCCATGCTCATGACACCATCGGTGGTGCAGCAGGGCGCGGAAACCGTCTTTGCCCTCCTGAAGCGGGCAGCGGCCAAGACGCTGGTCGATTCCACGAAGAAAGCCTCGGCCGCCGTGGTCGATACGGTGAGCCGCGGGGTGGAGCAGATCAGGCAAGGCGCCCAGCAGGTAGCCAGTTCCAGCGCGGAAAAGGTGCGCGGCATCAAGATTCGGTGGCCCTTCCGGCGCGCCGCGGCGCCTCGGGGCAGCCAACACCCACCTGGTTCGTGATCCGCCATGGAACTGATCGCCCTCGCCAAACCTGGTTTCACGTCTTTGAGCCCCGATCGGGAGACGGTCGCGTCCTTTGACCGGGAGGGGAGGCTGTACGCGTACTACCGCCGCGGAGTCACCTACCGCCGGGCGCTGGATTCCACGCTGGAAGCCCGCTGGCATGCCCCCCCGGAGGCCGGCGCCGGCCGCGACGCCGCTGCCGGGCACGGCGCTGCCGGCGAAACCAGCCGCGCCGGCGGCCACGACGCCGGCAGTGGCCACCGCCCGCCGACACGGCAGCGCCGGCGGCTCACGCGGCAAGAAGCGGCGCAGGTGTTCGCGGAAGTCTACGGGCTGGCCGCCGAGTGCGTTTCCTATGCCAGCGGGGAGGTGCGGGAACGCCTCGAAACCGAGATCCTCCGCTGGACGCCGGAGCGGCTGCTGGCGGAGGAAGAGCGGTTTCGCCGGGTGTATGTGCCC
>PKQR01000162.1 GCA_017578085.1 Bacillota bacterium | reverse complement strand
TCAGGGCGCGCCTTTTGGACATGAAGCGCCGGGCGCAGGAAGAGGAGCTGGCCCAGGCCCGCCGCTCGCAGGTGGGCACCGGCGAGCGCAGCGAGCGCATCCGCACCTACAACTTCCCCCAGGGGCGTATGACCGACCACCGTATCGGGCTGACGCTCTACCGGCTGGATTCGATCCTTGAGGGGGACCTGGACGAGGTTATCGACGCCCTCATCTTGGCCGACCAGATGGAGCAGCTGCAGCGCCAGGAGGCGGAGGCGTGAGCGCACCCCGGGTCCTGATGGAATTCCTGCGGCTGGCGGCCGACTACCTCAGCCGCTGCGGCAGCCCGTCGGCTCGGCTCGATGCTGAGCTTTTGCTGGGGCATGTGCTGGGCATGGACCGGGTGTCGCTTTACGTGAACCACGACCGGCCCCTGGAGCCCGCGGAGGTGGACGCGTATCGCCGCGTCCTGCGGGAGCGCTGCCGCGGCGCCCCTATCGCCTACATCACCGGCAAGAAGGAGTTCATGCGGGTGACCCTCAAGGTTACCCCCGCCGTCCTTATCCCGCGGCCGGAAACCGAACTTTTGGTGGAAGCCACTATCCAGCGCCTGCGGGCCGCGTCCGGGCCGCTGCTGGTCACGGACGTCGGTACGGGGTCGGGCGCCATCGCCATCGGGCTCGCCCTGGCCTTGCCGGAGGCCCGGGTGCTGGCCACCGACATTTCCCCGGCGGCCCTGGCCGTCGCCCGGGAGAACGTGACCGCGCACGGCCTTGACGGGCGCGTTGAGCTCCTGGAGGGCGATCTGTTGGCGCCCGTGGCGGACGCGGTGCGCACCGGTCGCATCGGGCCTTTGGATGCCGTCGTGTCCAACCCGCCCTACATCCCCGCGCGGGACTGGGAGAGCCTTCCCCGCTCGGTGCGGGACTACGAGCCGCGCCTCGCGCTGGACGGCGGTCCGGACGGGCTGGACGTCTACCGGCGGCTCATCCCGCAGGCAGCCCCGCTTTTGCGGCCCGGAGGCCTTTTGGCCCTGGAGATCGGCCACGATCAGGAAGCTGGCCTCCGGGAACTCTTGGCTCAGGACGGCCGCTGGGACAACGTGCAGGTGCAGAAGGACTACGCCGGCCATCCCCGCGTCGTGCTGGCGACGCGCAAGGCTTGAGAGGAGCAGCGAGGGCATGGAAACGCGCCTGGTGGCCGTTGACCCGGAACACCCGGACGAACAGGCCATCGCAGCGGCCGCCGAGATTATCCGCCGTGGGGGACTCGTCGCGTTTCCGACGGAGACCGTGTACGGCCTGGGCGCCAATGCGCTGGACCCGGCTGCGGTGCGGGGGATCTTCCGCGCCAAGGGACGTCCCAGCGACAACCCCCTCATTGTGCACTTGGCCAGCCCGGCAGATCTGCCGGCGGTGGCCGTCCCGCTCCCTTTGGTGGATCCCTTGGCGCGGCGTTTCTGGCCCGGTCCGCTGACGCTCGTGCTGCCCCGGACAGCTGCCGTGCCCGACGAGACGACGGCGGGCCTGGATACGGTGGCGGTGCGGGTGCCCGACCACCCGGTGGCCCTGGCGCTGATCCGGGCCAGCGGCTGTCCCATCGCCGCGCCCAGCGCCAATCGGTCCGGCCGGCCCAGCCCCACCCGGGCGGCCCACGTGTGGGCGGACTTGCGGGGCCGCATCGACATGATCCTCGACGGTGGCCAATCAGGGATCGGGCTCGAATCGACGGTGCTCGATCTCACCCAGCAACCGCCGGTGTTGTTGCGCCCAGGCGGCGTGACGGTGGAGGAGCTCGAGGAGGTCATCGGCCCCGTCCGGATTCACCCGGCGGTGGAGGGCAGACCCGCGGCGGGGCCGGTGGCGTCGCCGGGCATGAAGTACCGTCATTATGCGCCGGCGACCCCCTGCGTGCTGGTGGAGGGGGAGCCCGCGGCGGTGGCGGCCCACATCGCGACCAGGGTGCGGCAGGAGCGGGCGGCAGGCCGGCGGGTCGGGGTGCTCGCGAGCCGGGAGGCCGCTCCGGACTACGATGCCGACGTGGTCTTGGTTGCCGGCAGCCGCACAGACCCGTCCGAGCTGGCCCGCCATCTGTTTCACGGCTTGAGGCAGCTGGACGAGGCCGGGCTGGACTTGCTCTTCCTAGAAGGCGTGGAGCCGAGAGGGTTAGGCCTGGCCCTCATGAACCGCATGCGGCGGGCCGCCGGGTACCGCATCGAGCGGGCCGGCGCTGGCGGGCCCCATGCCGGCGGAGCCGGCACCGGGGGAGATGGTGCTCCATGAGGCTCCTGCTTTGGCGGCGACGGCGGGACAGCACCGCGCTGGCTCCGGGCCCGGTTCCCGGGAGCGAGGCAAGGGTGGCGGCGCCGCTGGCGTTCCACTGGCATTCCTTGACGGTGGAGAAAGGCCAGCGGTGGCTGGTGGTTGCGCCGCACTGCGACGATGAGATCCTGGGCGCCGGGGGGCTCTTGCACCAGGCGGTGCAGGCAGGGTGCGCGGTGCGGGTGGTGCTGCTGACCAACGGTGACGGCTACAACCGCACCGCCCTGCGAGGCCAGTCCCGGCGGCTGCGCCTGACGCCGGCCCAGTACATCGAGTTCGCCTACCACCGCCAGCGGGAGACGCTGGCGGCTCTCGGGGTGTTGGGCGTCTCCCCGGCCGAGGTGGTCTTTTGCGGTTACCCGGACCGGGGGCTCGCGGCGATGTGGGAGGACCACTGGGAGTTCCACAGGCCGTACCGGTCCCGCTTTACCCGCGTGACCCGCTCGCCTTACGAGAACAGCCGCACCCGTGGGGCGGTGTTCTGCGGCGAAAGCGTCGTGAGGGACTTGGAAGATATCGTGCGGGAGTTCCGGCCTACGCATGTCGTCGTACCCCATCCCCACGACAGCCACGGCGATCACTGGGCAGGCTACTGCTTTACGCTTTACGCCCTGGAGCGGCTGCGCCTGCGGGGCCGGCTGCCGGCGGGAGGGCCCGAGGTGTTACAGTATCTGATCCACCAGGGCATCTGGCCGCGTCCCCGCGGCTTGCGCCCGTGGCTGCCCATGCTGCCGCCGAAGGCCTACGCGTACCTGCCGTTTCGCTGGACGGCTGTGGAGCTGCCCCGGGAGTCGGTGGAGCGCAAGCTGGAGGCGCTGCGCTGCTACCGCAGCCAAATGGTGTTCATGCGCAACTACTTATTGAGCTTTGTCAGGCGCACCGAGCTTTTCGGCGTGTTCCAGCCCCTGCCCGTGCCGTGGGTGGAAGATGGCGCGATCCTGGTGGACGGAGAAGCTTACGACTGGGAAGGCATCGACAACGTGGCCCTCAACCCCCGCAGCCATCTCCTGACGCGGCGGGTGGGCCGCAGCGCGGACATCAAGGCGGTGGCCGCCTGCCGCGACGGCCACAACCTCTACCTGCGCATGGAGCTGCGCCACCGGGCGGTCAACGATTACTTGTACTGCATCAGCCTCTACGGCGTCGGGGGCGCGTCCCGGGGCGCAGAAATCCGCCAGCGGCTGCGCATCGGCCTGCAGGTTCCCGACCGGGTGCGCATCAAAGGGGAGGGAGGCTGGCAGCCCGCCGGGGATATCGTCGTGCGGGCGTTCCGCTCCCAACTGGAAGTGGGTATCCCCTTGAGCCTCTTGGGGTGGCCTGAGCGCGTGTTCTTGGGCGTGGAAACCCGCTTCCGGGGCCTGGTCATGGACCGGGTGGCGTGGCAGGTGCTCGATTTTCTCGGGGAGGAGCAGGGGGCGTGATCTACGCCGTAGCCAAGCGCCGGGACTTGGGCCCCATCGCCCGCCTGTTTGCCGAGACGTTTGCCGAGCGGCTCGAGCGGGCGGGAGCGCGCCTGCCGGCGCCGGCGCTCATCGAGTATTCCCTGCGGCTGTTCTACGACGCGGATCCGCGCTCGTTCCTGATCGCCCAGCTAGGGGCGGACATCGCCGGCTGCGCGTTTGCGCCCCACCCCAAGTCGTCCCTATGGCGCGCAGCAGTCATGCGCGGCCATGCCTTGCGCTGGCTTTGGCAGTGGCCCGTGGGCTGGCGAAAGACCGGCCTTTCGCCATTGCGCCTGATGATGGCCGTCCAAGGCCAGGGCGAGCTGCCATCCGCCGTGTGGCGGTCCCGGAACCGGAGTGAGGCGCGCCTGCTGGTGGTCGCAGTACGCCCTGACATGCGCGGCCGGGGTGTAGGGACAAGGCTAGTCCGGCATGCCCTGCAGGCATGGCGGCACCGGGGCGTCCAGCGGGTCGGGTTGCCGCTGCCCGCGGATGACGAGACCGCCCGGCGGCTGCTCCTCAAGGTCGGGTTCCGGGAGCAAGCGGAGGCGGGGCAAGGCTGGGTCCTCATGGTCTACGATCTCTAGCGCATCAAGCGCGCCGGCCCCTGGGCCGCACGGCCCGCTCCATGTCTCGCCGCGCTGCCCGCACAAAGTCAATCTCTGGGGCGCTGTGATCGCACAGCTGGCAGCGGATCTCGATGTCTAGCCGCCCGTCCCGGGTCAGCGCTTCCCACTCGTCGGCCGCGTAGAGGATCGCGCCAGTTTCCGGATCTTTGCGGATCTCGCGGGCAAGCTTGTAGACTTGCAGGAAATCCTGCCGGTTGTCCCGGCAAACGGGGCATAGGTACGGCTGCTCCACAGGCGCTCGCCTCCACCGTTGAGTACCCGTAGCGTGTG
>PKQR01000035.1 GCA_017578085.1 Bacillota bacterium | reverse complement strand
GTCAGAAGTCCGTAGGTTACCATCACTGGCTAGGAGACGGGTTCTATTTTTTCGAATCGAGCGCGAGTTGGGCCCGCTGGTGGATCGATATGCGCTATGCTGGTAGCGGCGTAGTCTTAAGAGCAGAAATCTCTGTGGAGAGGCACGCCGTGCTTGACCTGCTTGATTATGATGACATGAGGCGGTTCCAAGAATATCGCACTCGGGTAATCAGGGAACTGCGCAAACGTCGCAAGAGAGTGTGGAAGCAACGGCCATGGGACGGGTACGTTATCAATATGCTGTGTATTCACGGCGGCATACGTGTAGTACGTGCTGCCTTTCCCGAACCCGAGGAGCACGTGGACGACACGGTGAGACGCAACGAATCCAGGATATGATACGATAGCATGAACGGGAAAGGGAGAGTGTGACGTGCGCGAGGAAGACTTCCAGCGGCTGCTGAGAGAACTTGAAGAGATGACCGACGACGAGTTTGTCCAGTTGTTGGAGCGTGCCGGTCTGGTGGTTGAATCGTTGCCGGATAACGCCGACGCGGACGAAGTCGTGATGGACTCAGTATTGCAACAATCCTACTGTGTCGGAATCCGGCCAACCCGGACTTGGACGGTTCCCGGTATGGAGGTTGTTCTGTCTCCCGAGTCGCGTGAGGTTTATCCGATGGGGCTATGGAAGCCCGCAACGTGGGTTTACTCCGACACCATGTTAATCTCGAAAGCAAGCCGCTACAGTTGGCTGATAGGAAAGGAGTTTCATGCGCGAACCGTTTTTCGCGGGGACGAGGCTGTTGCGGAAGTGGCGTGAGACTGATGGAAGCGAAGATCAGGCTGAATCATTGTGGGATAGAATCGCTCCACTGGCGGTGCGACCATCAGGCCCTTGAACAAACCGAGGGTAATCTGCAGCTGGCAGTAAGGATCGGAAGGAAAATCCAAGGGTCGCTGTCTGCCCGCGTGGCCAGGATCACGTTGTCGTGTTCGTTGTTCCTAGAGGATCCTGCCACAGCGGAGGGTCCATCCGATAAGAGGCTTGTGGAACTGTTCCTCGATTACTTCGGGGTTTTCTCCTTCGTCGTCGACGAGGAGGTCGAGACTCAGCGGGAACGGAACCAAATCATCGACCTGCTCCAGTTGAATGGAACAGCCATACTTTTCCCCTATCTGCGGGCTGCGGTTACGAGTATATCGGCCACCGCGGGTCTGAATCCCCCTTTTGTTCTTCCGACGGTCAACGTGCACAAGCTCCTAGACACGACGACCTCCTCGATAGACTTCTCCGAATGAAGGCTGTGGCATTACACACCTGTGTCATGATCCCAAGCTGGACCCCACCGGATGGCCCTTGTTTTCCGACGGTCAGGGCACGTCACGGTCTCGCGCTGCGACGACGAAGCAGCTTACCTTAAGCGACTCGGCCTCGTCATCTTAAGTGCTGTAGTGACCACCTCCGTGGACGACCAGCAACTCTGTTTCGCCGCCCCAGTGCCGGAGCAGTTGTCCATGGGTCGGACGTCCGAGACCAGGGCGGCAAAAGCCATCCCCGCACCGCAGACCAGCCAACGATGACTCCCAGCACGAGCGACCTACCCAAACGTACCACCCGGCGGGTTGGTCGATCGTCGCTTTCACTGCACCTTGAAGCGCCCAACCAGCTCGGCCAATTGGTCGGCGAGATCGGTCAGCTGCTTTACCGATTCCTTCATGGTCTGCGCCGAGGCGTTGACCTGCTGCGTCGAGGCGCTCACCTGCTCGGCGCCGCCGGCGGTTTCCTCGGAGATGGCCGCCACCTCGTCCATGGCGTGGATGACGTTGTCGCTGGCCGCGGTCATGCGCCGGGTGGCGGCGGTGTTCTCCTGGGTGATGCGGGCCATCTCGTCCATGGCCTGCAGCATCTTGGGGCCGGCGGCCGCCATCTGCTGGGCCGCCGCGGAAATGGTGCGGGCCATGTCGTCGGTCGTGTTGATGGCCGCGATGATCTCCTGCAGCTCGTCCCGGGCACGGCCGGCCAGCTCCGTGCTGGTTGCCACGTGCCGCTCACCTGAGCCGATGGCTTCGACCGCGGCGTCGACCGCCGTCTGGATGTTGGCGATGAGTCGGCTGATCTCTTGCGTGGACTCGGCCGCCCGCACCGCGAGGCGCCGTACCTCGTCCGCGACGACGCCGAAACCCCGCCCGTGCTCACCGGCCCTGGCCGCCTCAATCGCGGCGTTGAGGGCGAGCAGGTTGGTCTGCTCCGCAATTTCGCCGATGAGCTCCACGATCTGCCCGATCTGCACCGAATAGCCACGCAGCTCATTGATCCGCTGCGCCACCTGGCCGGTGGCGGCCCGTACTTGGGTAATGCCCTCCACGACCTGCTCCATGGCTTGCCCGCCGGACTCGGCCCGCCGGGTGCCTTCGGCTGCCGCCTCGGCCACCTGCCGCGCGGAGTAGGCGACCTGGTCGATGGCCTGCTTAATCTCCTCAAGCAGCCGGGTCGTGGCCTGCATCTGTTGCGCCTGCCGCGCCGCACCGGCCGCTATCTGCTCGATGGCCCGCTTCAGCTCGGCCATGGCGTTGCCGGTGCGCTGCATGTGCTGCACCTGGTTGTCGGTGCCCAGCGCCACTTCGCTGATGGCCTCGGCGATGTGGGCGGTAGCGGCGGTGGTTTCGTTCGCCACGTTGAGCAGCTGCCGGGCGTGCTCGGTTAAGGTCGCGCCGGTGCGCTGGATCTGCGAGATGATTTCCTTGAGGTTGGCCAACATACGGTTGAAGGCGCTGGCCATCTCTTCAATCTCGTCGCCAGTGTGGATCTCCAGCTTGGGGATGGTCAAATCGCCATCGGCCAGCCGCAATGCCGCATGGGCAGTCTGTCGCACGGGCCCCGCGGTGCCGCGGGTGAAAAGGACCTGCACTACCGTGGCTCCAATAATGCCCAGAATGGCCAGGCCCCACATGAGCGTCCAGTGGCGGTCGACGGTGGCTCGGACGGCATCTGAGACGTCCGCCCGGATGCCGGCGGCTGCACTGATGCGGGCGATCTCTGCTTCGTAGGCCTCGGAGATGGACTTGAAACCGCTCAGGCCGAGATACATCACCGAGCCGATCAGCAGCATGACCAGCGTGAAACCGATGCCGAGTTTAGAGCCGATGGACAACCGCATGGCGTACGTTCCTCTCCCGGTGAAACCCTAGTGCGACGGAAAACCGCACGTTGCCGTTGATAACCAAATACGTTCCCCGCCGAGCGGCGCAAGACCTTGTCTTCTGATGGTTCGGATGAGCCCGGTGACCGAATTATGACAATGACGGAATTGGGCGAAATGATCAAGATGGGAGCGTCCATAGGGCGGCCCTGGTACAGCGCGAGAGGGTGATGGCAGTCAAGAACCGAATTGAACGCCCTGTGCTCGGGTAAGAGGGCGATGAGAACCCGGGCTGTCACGTTACTCGAAAGGGGCGCGGGCGGTGAAGAACATGTACCTAAGCTTCCTGATGGGCGCGCCGGCGATTGCCGACGAGGAGCTGGCGGCGCTGGGCGTGGAGATCCTGGAGCGGCGCGGTACGTCCACCCGCTGCTTGCGCGTCCCGGCGGAGAAGGTCGACGCGTACCTCGACTTGGTGGCGGCCAAGCTCGAGCCCACGTACTGGAACGAAGCCGTCGGCGAGCGGGACATTCGCTTTGTTTTCAAATTGGCGGACGGTTCGGTGCGGCGGCTTACTCTCGGACCCGCCACGGAAGCCGAAATCGCGGCGTTGTGCAGCCAGCTCAACGAGGTGCCGCTGGAGCAGACCCGCAACGTCCTGCGGTACTTGGCAACCAACAGCTTTTACAAGGACGCGCTGGAACGTTGGTACGGCGTCAAAGCCGGCTGACACGTTGCGCCGTTGCCATGGGCTACGGCTCCAGGCAGGGCGAGCAGGCCTATAGCCCGGCGGCGCTCCCGTTTGCCGTCCCGGTTTCCTCGACCATATAGTCGAACGTGATGCCTCGCCGGGCCAGCTCCGCCATAAACGGTTCAAAGCGTTCGCCCGCGAGCAGCTGCTCGGGAGCGAAGAAGCCTCGCTCAAGCAGTTTGCCCTGGGCCAGCCACTCGGCCGCGATGATGGCGGGATAGCCGGTGGTACGGGCCATGGACGTGTACCCGGTTTCGGGGTCGTAAAAGTCCAACATGGTCCACTGATGACGCACGGCGGCGCCATTCTTCTTGCCCGTCGCGACGACGCGCATGACGGTGACGTCTTCCTTGGATTGCCCTTGAATCCGAGGCGCGAGCAGCGCCATGGTCACTTGGCGGGGGATGACGGTCTGGTCGCCGACGGAAACCGGGTTGTCGTCCAGGAACCCCAGCTCTTGCAGCACCTTCATCTTGCCGAAGTGGCCGCGGTAGCGGACCGTCTTCTCGGCCAGGCGCTTGACCTTGTGGCCCAGGGTGTAGGGCACGCTGTGGGCGTCGGAGTAGGCGGCTTCGCAGGCGCCCACGGGATCCGGGAACTCGCACTCCTCCAGCCCCGACATGGGCGGCAGCTGCACCAGGCGGCCGTCTTCGACGACGAACACGGGTCGGGTGTACAATCCCATGAGCCCTTCCAAGCTAAAGACCTGCTGGTACATGAGGGGCGGCCGCGGGTAGCGGGGTAAGCCGCCGCAATAGATGGTGACCTCTTCAGCTTCGTCCAGGAGCTCGATGCCCCGGGCGGCCAGCACGTTGGCGATGCCTGGCGCCACGCCACAGCCGGAGACGATGAGCACACCGGCCTTCCGGGCCGGGACGTCTAGGGCACGCGACTTCTCCGGGTACTCGGCGCCCACGAGGTCAATCAAGTGGCAGCCGGCCTTGATGGCCGCTTGGTTTGCCAGGAAACTCAGGGAGTCCGGAAGCGCCGCGATGGCGATGTCCACCTGCCGCAGTAGGGCGACCAGGGTGCCGTAATCGCCTAAGTCGGCTGTCACGCCGCGCACCGCCGGGCGGCCGGCGTCTCCCGCCACGGAAGAGGTTTCGGCGGTCGTACGCCACGCCTCGGCCGCCTGGGACGCTTCCGCCGCCGCAGAAACCGCCGCTTCTGGGGACCCGTCGACGGCAACTACTTCAGAGAAGCTAGATGAGCGAGCCAGTTCCCGCACGATCATGCGGCCGATGAGTCCGGTGCCGAGTACTGCAATGCGCACGGCCGTCGACCTCCCGTGGCGGCAAGTTTACCGTGCTTTGCCTGACAAAGCTTCTTCCTGGGCGATGAGTTTTCTTGCCATGGCAAAGACGGAGTGAAACATGTCCCGCGTGAGGCGCCCGGTTTGGGTGTTCTGGCGGCTGGGGTGATACGACATCAACAGGGTCGGCTGGGCGGGATCCCAGGCGAAGACGGCGCCGTGGGCGAAGTCAGGCCGTTTGACGTCGCGCCCGATGCGCCCCAGCTCTTTCATGGCTTGCCAGAAAGCCTCGTACGCGATGCGGCCCAGGACGATGACGACCCGCACGTTGCGCAGTAACTCCAGCTCTCGCCGCAGGTACGGGCGGCAGTTGGCCAACTCCTCCGTCGTAGGCCGGTTGTCCGGCGGCGCGCAGCGGGCGGCGGCCGTGATGTAGGCGCCGTGCAGCTTAAGCCCATCGTCCCGATGCGTCGACGTGGGCTGGTTCGCGAAACCGTGGGCGTGCAATGCCTCCATGAGCCAATCCGCGGAGCTGTCGCCCGTGAACATGCGGCCGGTGCGGTTGCCGCCGTGGGCCGCCGGCGCGAGCCCGACCACGAGGAGCCTTGCCTCGGGGTCACCAAAACCCGGTAACGGCTTTCCCCAGTAATCCCAATCCGCGTACATGCGCCGCTTGGTGGCGGCGATCTCCCGGCAGTAGGCAATCAAGCGAGGACAGCGAGTGCAGGCGACAATTTCTTCCGCCAGTCGTTGCAGCGCATGACCCGTTTCGAGCAGGATGATTCCTTCCTTTCGCAGACGGTAGCCGCGTGCCGCTTGCGAGACTTGCTTCTAGACCTCGTCTCTTCGCCACCCGCACCGTGACTTACCTGTCGCAGCGCCGCACTTCCTGGAGAAACCATTCGAAGGCTGCGAAAAACTGCTCCCGTTCGCGCGGGCCTGCCAGCAGCTTCAGGGGGAAGCTGGGGCGCCGGGCTATGGCGTCCGGGGGGATAGAGACCCCGGGAATCGCGTTAAGGCGATGCAGCAGTTCGAGCCGCTGGCGCTGGGCTTGATCGTCTGCCCGAGCACGCGGGGGACGAGTGTGGTCAAACCCTGGCCGACGTATTGTTTGACCTCCACGGCCAGCACCTCTGTCGACGCCATTTGCCGGTTCAGGAATTCCACTACCCGGCGCAGCTCGGGCGGGATCTCGTCCGCTACGAAGACGAGCCGCAGTTGGCCAGCCCGCAGGCGGGTTTCAACCAGGTTCCAAAAGGTCTCCGGGTCCGCGTCCCCGCCAAGGAACTGGCGGAGGACCTCGTCGGGGTTCGACCCCTTCTCCAGGAGGTGCGCTTCAAACCGCCCCCGCAGCCGCTCGGCGGACAGGTAAGCGGACGCGTGGGCCGCGTACTCGAGCAGCTGTCCCACAACCTCGCGACGGATGCGGGTATCCGAACTGCGCTTTACCTCCACAAGGGTTGGAATGCCGTCTTGGTCAATAAACAGATGGTCCAGGAACCAGCAAAAGAGTCGAGGTCGACCCGTGGTCGACCTCGACCACTAAACGTCACAGCTCTTTGGCCAGCTCCCACAGCCGTTGGTGGTCCACGGAGCGGTACCATTCCTGGAATCGCCGGCGATACGTCCGATACGGTTCCTCTAGCATCCCCCTGGGATCATCGCTGAGGTAATAGGCCATACCCTCGATGAACCATTCGGGTGCACGCCAGCGCCGGATCGGCCCGAGTTTCAAAAGGCCTAGTTGCTCGATTTGCAAGTGGTGAATCATCTCGTGGCGCACGTAGTGCGGTTCCCAGCCACGAGGGCCAACGATGATGCCGACCCACGTTGTGTGGGCGGTCGGCTTGGCGAGGCCGAAGGCGCTGTAGCACGAATCGGTCGCGCAAAAAACCACCCGCGGGGGTTTTTGAAGGTCACCAACGTTGGCCAGGATGAAGCGCAGCGCCCCATCGTACAGCTCCGCCGCCTCGGCGGCCCGGGCAACATCATCCACGCAAACAGTCTCCTTGACGCACACAAGTCCCAGGAGCTGGGGCGCCAGTACCCGGACAGGTTTGTACAGGAACCACGCGATTGGAGGGACAAGCAGCAGCAACGTCAGGAGAAGCCGCCAAAGCTTTCGCAACACATTGCCTCCGAGTTCCGGATGTACCTGCACCTAGGGATTCTTGTCGCGAGGTACGGATGTCCCGCCTCGTTTCACGGGGGCCCCGGACACGACTCGGGGCTGCGGCGCGCGAGGACCATTCTCGGCGTCACGTTTGCCTTCCCGCTCCCGGCTGTGATCTCGACAGGCGGTGGGCGATGAAAGGCGCCATCAAGAGCACAACGAGAAAGCGCAACAGTTGGATGGAAAGGACGAGCGCCGCGTCCGCGCCCAGGTCCAGCGAGGTCGCGAGCATCGCCTCCAATCCGCCCGGCGCCGCGGCCAGGAAGGCGGTGACCAGGGGAATCCGTGAAATCCGGGACAGCAACACAGCCGTCCCGCTGGACACAAGGATCAGCGCGAAGATGAGCGGCACCGCCCACAGCGCAGCCATGCCCGCCTTGGTTACGGCTTGCCGGTCGAACTGCAGGCCGGCCCACATGCCTACCACCACAAAGGCGCCCAAGATGATCCACGGGGGGAGCGGCGCCCCTGGCCGTCCGAGCGCCGCGGCGGTCACCAGGACGCTCAGGGGCACAAGCAGCGTGACGGCGGGAAAGGCGACGGCCCGTCCCAGCCACAACCCCAACAGCACGCTGCCCCATGTCAACGCGTGGGCTGGCAATCCGTTCTCCCAGCCGTCCACGTCCATGGGGGCGGTTGGGGGGGCCGCTGCCGGGATGTCGCCATGAATCCCTGAATGGGCAGCAAACCCCGAGGTCACCAGCAGGGCCGCGATGAACGGGGCCACGAGGACGACCAGCGTCAGCCGGAGATATTGCATCGTCGAAACCAAACGCGGGTCGGCCTGAAGGTCGCGGCTGAGCACGACGATGGCTGACGCAGCCCCGGGGAGGAAACTCAGCACGCCCGTAATGGAGTCCAGGCGGGCGAGGCGAGCAAACAGCAAGCCGACCCCGATGCTCGCCGCCAGAAGCAGGAGGACGACGGCCAGCGCGGCACCGAAGGCGCCCTGGAGAGTGTCCAGCACCTGCGGCGTCACGTTGTCCGCCAGATTGGCCCCGATAAGCGCGACAGCCAGGCGCTGCACCCACCTGGGAACGGAAGGCGTCCCAGGGCCAAACAACCGCCACAGCACGCTGACGACCAGGGGGCCTACGAGCCAAGCCGCGGGGACGTGAAGATGCCGCAGTAGCCAGGCGCCGCCGACTCCGGCAGCCGCAACCAACAGCGTCAACGAGGCATCGGGATAGGTCTTGGAAAGCTGAAACAGAGCGTGCCGTCCGGCATTGCGGCGATCGACGGTTGATTCCTCCAGTGCGCTTCCTTGTCCTCGACGTTGAGGGCTGAGGCGCACGCAGCGTTACGGCTTATATTTCCTATTCTCCCGGCCCTACGACGCTTCCTGTCCGGTGAACTGGTCCAAAGGGAAACTGCCTCTTTGGCTCGCCCCGTGCAGCGGTGTGAACACAGAACGGGCGCAAGCGCGCCCTCCAGGGTGAACTAGAAGGTCCGTTCCCATAATACCTCTACGTCGCGCACGGTGACCGTTCGCCCCTGCACCTCGATGACCCCCTCGTCGACGAGAGCACGGAGGCGGCGGCTGAGGCTTTCTGGGGTTGTGGCGAGGCGGCTGGCCATCTCCGCCCAGGTGTAGGGGATCTCGATGGTGACCGGCCCGCTGTGGCCGGCCTTGCGAGCCTGAGACAGGCGCAGCAGTTCCGACGCCAGGCGCTGTCCCACGTCCAGCAGGGCGATTTCCCCGATGGTGCGCTCGGCGTCGGCGAGGCGCTTGGCCAATGTTTCCACCAAGGCCAGCGCCACTTCGGGGTGGCTCGTGAGCTCAGCCTGCACCGCACTGCGGCGCAACAGGCACGCGTCGGTCTCCGTTACGGCGACGAGATCCGCTTCGGCGACCAAGGGCGCGAACAGGCCCATCTCCCCGAAAAAATCGCCTGGACCGAGTTCCCGCACGACCTGCTCACGCCCGCTGCGGGCGACCTTGGTGAGCTTAAGCCGGCCGGAGGATACGACGATGAGGTGGTCGACGGCCTGCCCGGCGCTTACCACGGCCTGCCCTGGAGCGATTCTTTTGTGGTGCATGGCCCGCTGAAGCCGGAGGATGCTGTCTTGGGGCAGCGCCTGAAAGATGGGCACCTGGTAGATGCCCGAGCGGATGTCGTTCACGAGACCACCTCCTTGGCAAGCCGGGCAGCGGCGGGAGAGGCCGCCGGCCGCTTTACGGGCCGCAGCAGCCGCATGCCGTTGGCGATGACCAGCAGGATGCTGGCTTCGTGCACCAGCATGCCCAGCCCGAGGCCCACATGCCGGGTGACGACACCCGCCAAGAGCAAAAGCACCGTGGCAACGGCAATGGTCACGTTTGCCTTGATGACCCGCGAGATCCTCCGGCTGAGCTCGATGGCTGCGGGAACCTTGTCCAGAGCCTCGCCCGCATCGGTTCGTTCGGCCAGCGCCTGCTCGTGCGGGCGGTCGAAAAGGACGCCGTTTTCCTCCATCAGGCGGCGGTTGCCGACGAGGACGCGCGCTTGGCCGGCGGTCGCCGCGACGCCCCGGCCGGGGTAAAAGTGCCACGTGTGGGCTGCCATGGGCTTCACGCCCAGCTTCCTGCCGAACTCCAAAATGGCCGCGGCCAGGTGATGCTCCGAACGCTCTTCGGCCGCCATGGCCCAGGCGATGACGTCACCAATGTTAGCCCCGAAGCCCTCAATGCTGGAAACGGCAGGTGCACCCTTTGTCAGCGTACCCGTCTTGTCAAAGGCCACGGCGTCGACGCGTGCTACCAGCTCCAGCCGCTCGCCGCCTTTGATCAAGATTCCTTGCCGGGCGGCCTGGCCGAGGCCTGCCACGACGGCCACCGGGGCCGCGACGACCAGGGCGCCGGGGCAAGCAATCACGAGCAACGTCAAGGCGAGCTCGAGGTCGCCGGTCCAAGCCACCACCCCTGCGGACGCCAAGAGGACCGCAGGGGTGTACCACTGCGCGAACCGGTCGAGAAAGCGCTGAACGCGCGGCTTGTCGTTCTGGGCTTGGGCCACAAGCCGGATGAGGCGGTTGAAGATGGTGTCAGCCGCCACCCGTTTGGCGGCCACCTCGATGGAACCCGCCTGGCTGATGCTGCCGCTCCACACTTTGTCCCCGACGGAGACTTCCTTGGGGAGCGGCTCGCCGGTCAAGGCGGCCGTGTCCAGGACGGCCCATCCGGCCACCACGGTGCCGTCCACGGGCACCCGGTCGCCGGGCCGCACCAGGACGGTTTCGCCCACTTGCACCTGGTCTGCAGGGATCTCTTCCCAGTCAGCCGTGCCGGACGCGGGGTCCCGGCGCCGCACCCATGCCGTCACGGGCCTCAGGTCCAGCAGGTCCCGGAGCGCGGCCCGGGTGCGATGCAACGTCAAGTTTTCCAACCAGCCGCCGAAGCGGTAGAGAAACGTGACGGCGGCGGCTTCCCAGGCCTCGCCGATTGAGAGGGCGCCAATGGACGCTACGGTGATGAGGAGCGGGATGCTGAATTGCTTATGCCGCAGGCGCGTCCACGCCTCCTTGCCGATGGGCACGCCGGCGTACACCGCTGCGGCGGTCATGGCAAGGGTGTGGGCGAAAGCGGGCGCACTGGCCCAACGCAGCGTCCAGCCCGCGAGGATGAGCCCCGCCGGAACCAGCAGCTGGAGAAGGTCTCTATCAGCTTGCGACCACCTCATGTTCGACACTCCCTGCGGCCGCGGCGGGTGCACAACCCCACCTCGACCAAAAGGCGTAAGGCGCTGGGCGTCGCCGAGGGGCTAAAGCCGGGCAGCTACGACTGCGCCAAAGCTGGCCACGGTGCGATCGATGTCGGAGGCGGTGACGGCCTGTTCGTCATAGACCAGTTCCACGGTGCCGGTGGCGAAGGCGACCTCGGCCTTCCGGACGCCCTTGAGGTTGGCAAGCGCCCGCTGCAGGCTCGCCGCACACGATGGACAGTTCAAGTTCTTGAGCAGCAAGGTTTCCCGTGTCACGTCGGCCCCTCCCTTCGGCTCCATCGTAGACGGCGCGAAAACCCGGCGCATTGACGCGCGTCAAGCGGCGCCGTGGAACGGAGCCAGGTGTTCCCCGGAGGAGGGGGACGTGTCGCGGGCTCAGATCCACTGTATGTGCAGCTAGAAGTGGTGTACGCTGTTGCTAGCGGCCTTCCTAACGAAAGGTTGGGAATGGTGGCGCCGGACTGGGAGTAAATACCTGGAGGGGTCCGAATGACGCTGTGGATCGTCCTTGGGGTCGTTGCCATCGTCGCCATCTATTGGGTCAGCCAGTACAACTCCTTCGTGCGCCTGCGCAACTGGATCGAGGAAGCATGGGCGCAGATCGACGTGCAGCTCAAGCGGCGCTACGACCTGATTCCCAACCTGGTTGAAACCGTGAAGGGCTACGCGAAGCACGAGCAGGAAACGCTCCAGAAGGTTATTGAGGCCCGCAACCGGCTCATGACGGCGCACGGGCGGGCCGAGCAAATGGAGGCCAACGATCAGCTGACCGGCGCCCTCAAGACCCTCTTCGCCTTGCAAGAGGCGTACCCGGATCTCAAGGCCCACCAAGGTTTCACCAAGCTGCAAGAGCAGCTGGAAGGCACCGAGAACAAGATCGCCGCGGCGCGGCAGCTCTACAACCGCACCGTGATGCAGTACAACACCAAGCTGGAGTCGTTCCCGAGCAACATCGTGGCCAACGTGCACGGGTTCAAGCGGGCGGAGATGCTTAAGGCCGCGGAGGAGGAGCGGCGGGCCGTCCGGGTGGAGTTTTAGTGACGGGTCGAGTTTTAGCGACGTGGCCCTGTCGTGGATGGAGTCTTTGTGGAGTGGTCGTGGTGGAGTCATAGACGATGATGTTGCTCCATGCGCAGATTGAGTCCAACAAGCGGAAAACGGTCCTCTTGGTGGGCCTGTTCCTGCTCTTCTTTGCGGCCGTAGGCGCCGCCTTTGGCGTCGTCACGGCGGAGGACCCGGTCACCGGCATCGTCATCGCATCCGTCATCGGTGTCGCGTACGTCCTGGTCATGACCAGGGCCGGCACGCAGGTGGTCATGGCCATGAACCGGGCGCGGGAGATCAAGTCTGAGGATGAAAACCCGTTCCTCTGGAACACCGTCGAGGCGCTGTCAATCGCGGCCCGGGTGCCTATGCCCAAGGTTTACATCATCGACGACCCGAGCCCCAACGCCTTTGCCGCCGGCATGAGCCCGCAAAACGCCGCCGTGGCGGTGACCACAGGGCTGCTTGATAGGCTGAACCGGCACGAGATTGAGGGAGTCCTCGCTCACGAGGTCGCCCACATTCAAAATTACGACGTGCGCCTGGCGACCACGGCCGTCGCCCTGGTGGCGGTCGTCGGCATCTTGAGCGATCTGGGCATGCGCCTGCTTTGGCACGGCGGCGGCAGCCGGCGCCGGCGCAGCAACAGGGAGAGCCAGGGCCAGGCCATCGTGTACCTCGTCGCTCTGGTCTTCTTGCTCTTGTCGCCCCTCATTGCCGTGTTCCTGCAGCTGGCCATTTCAAGAAACCGCGAGTACCTCGCCGACGCCAGCGGCGCGGAGTTGTGCCGCAACCCGGGGGCGCTTGCGTCGGCCCTGCGCAAGATTGCCGCAGCGCCCGAGCCTGTGCAGGCTGCGTCCCGCGCGTGCGCGGCCCTTTATATCTCCGACCCCACCAAGAAGCGGGCTCGATCTTGGGCGAGCTGGTGGTCCACCCACCCGCCTGTGGAGGAGCGTATCCGGCGGCTGGAGCAGATGATGTAGGGGGGCGCGGCAGACATCGTGCCGCGCCGTTGCCGTTTTCAGAGGCGGTGGCGGTAGAACGCTCGAACGCTGGGTAGTGCCGTAGAGTTCCGATGAATTCATTCTTTATCCGAGTTTGGCTGCAAGATAGAGTCGAGTGTGGCAGTTGCGGCAGGGAATGCCTGGCAGGCTGCGGAATGAGGTGATCAGGGAGGAGGGATCACCGCCATGCCGATGAAAGTCGCCGACATCTACACCCGGAACCCTGTCGTCGTTGACCCGGAGACGTCCGCTCCGCAGGCGCGCAAGCTCATGGAGGAGCACAAGATCCGCCGCCTGCCGGTGGTCGACAAGGGGAAGCTGGTGGGTATCGTCACCCTTTCGGACCTGCTCAAGGCCGCGCCGTCGCCCGCCACCACCCTGTCCGTCTGGGAGCTCAACTACCTCTTGGACCGGGTCAAGGTTAAGGAGATCATGACCCGTGACGTGGTCACCACCACGCCCGACGCGGACCTGAAGACTGTCGCATCCATCATGGCTGAGCGCAAGATCGGCGGCCTGCCGGTGGTGGAAAACGGCAAGGTCGTAGGGATCATCACCGAGTCCGACGTGTTCCGGGCGCTGGTGAAACTCTTGGACGCCTCCTAAGCTGGCCGGCGTCACCCGGCGTTACCGGTCGGCAGGTTCAGCGCCTTCAGCTCCTCGTAGTCGACTTCCCCGTCGTGCCAGAGCCGGGTCCCCCGGTCGACCGCCGGGGAGCTGGCCCATGAAACGTTGTCCGATCGCGGCTGCCAGAGCACTGGCCTCGCGATGGGCCAAGCCGCATCCGCTCTCCCGACCGTTTTCCTACTCCAAGAGCCGCCCCAGCAGCTCCGCCGCCTTGCTGCGCACCACGATTTCCGCGGCGCTGTCGTAGGGCGTCGGGGTCAGGTTGATGATCCAGAGGCGTGCGCCGGAGTCCAGCGCCAGCTGCGGCAGGGAAGCGGCCGGGTATACCTGCAGCGACGAGCCGACGACCAAGAGCGCGTCGCAGTTTTCCACGGCCTCAATGGCCTGGTTGAGGGCCCGCTGGGGGAGCAGCTCGCCAAAAAGGACGACGTCGGGGCGGACGAGCCCCCCGCAGGGGCAGCGGGGGAGGGAGTCGAAATCGGCGACGGGGCGCTTGAGGACGTCCGGCGAGTGTTTCCGGCCGCACTGGTGGCACCGGGCCCGCCGGAGCGAGCCGTGGAGCTCCGCCACCTTTTGGCTGCCTGCGGCCTGGTGCAGCCCGTCCACGTTTTGGGTGACCAGGAGCTTGAGGCGGCCCTGCTTTTCGAGCAACGCGAGCGCCTTGTGTCCCGCGTTGGGGCCCACGTGGTCCAGCATCTCCAGCCGCTTGCGGTAAAACTCGTAGAAAAGCAGCGGGCGGAGGCGCAGGGCGTCGACGCTGGCCAGCTCCTCCGGCCGGTATTGGCGCCAAAGCCCGTGCTCGGAGCGAAAGTCGGGCAGACCCGATTCGGTGCTCATGCCGGCGCCCGTCAGCACCACCAGCCGGTGCACCCGCCGCAATGCGTCGATGAGCCGCCGTTCCGGGTTGAGGCGATGGTCCATGGCTGAGCCCACCTCTAAAGTGTGGTAGAGACGACCCAAGCCAGGCCACGAAGGGCTTGTACACTGAACTTTCGGTCCAGCGGCGGGTTTTCCCTTGCAGAGGGCGCCTGCGCCTGCCCACCGGCCGCGCCGCGTTTCGTGGGCCACGTTAATTTTTTGCAGGTGTCTCAAAAGTTAAGTTACAAACGTCCCTTGTACCTAGGACTGTTGGCAGGGGATATTGGGAGTAGGAAGTCCCTGGCAAGACCTCCCGCAAGGAAGGGATATGAAGGGATATGATGCTGCGCATGAGGCGCCTTCGAGTCGGATTTGTGGTGAAAATCTTCGGGTTTTCCATCGCCTGTGTGCTGGCGGTGAGCGGCATCCTGGGATGGACCACGTTGTCCTATATCGAGCGGGACATTGAAGCAAACGCCCGCACCCAGCTGGACCTGGCCATCAACTTGGAGCTGGCGCTCATCGACCAGTACCTGGAGCGGGTCAAGGGATATGCGGCCACCGTCGCCCAGGACCAGACGCTGATCGAACAGCTGCAGGCGGGCGACTACGCCGCCGCCGCCCAGACGCTCAGGCGGTCCCAGCAAGTGATGCCCGGCACCCACATCCTGACGGTCGTCGACCCGTCGTTTAACGTGGTGGCCAGGGCCAACAGCAGCCAGCGCGGCGGGACCATGCGCTTGAGCGGTCTGGTGGCGCAAGCCCTCGAGGGGCGCCTCGTCGCGTCGGCGGAGATCATCCCCGAATCCGAGTGGGCGCAGGAAGGCGACGCCATCCGCCGCATGGTGACCATGCGCGTCATGCCCTCGGAGGAGTCCCAGTGGCGCGATGGGGACATGCTTACCGACGCACTCGCCCTGGTGGGCGTCGCACCCATTCGTACTACCGACGGCCAGGTGCTGGGGGCCGTCGTGGCGGCTGAAATCCTCAACCGCAACTACACCATCGTTGACGAGGTCCAGAAGCGCACCGGCGGTCTTGTGTCGGCCACCATCGCCCTGGACGGCGTGCAGGTCAGCACCAACGTGCGCTTGAAGGATGCCCAGGGCAACCCCACCGACACCCGTGCCTTGGGCACCACCTTCTCGTCCACGGTCATGCAGAGCCTGTGGGCCGGGCAGAGGTACCAAGGCCGCGCGCTGGTGGTGGACGAGTGGCAGAAGACCGTGTACGTGCCTCTTTACGACCACGTGGGCCGCGTCATCGGCGGGGCGTACGTCGGGATCCCGGAAGAGAACTTTTTCGCTTTGCGAAACCAGTTCCTCGGCACCTTACTGCCGGTGCTGATTATTGGTACCGTAGGCATCATGGTCCTGTCGGTCGTCCTGGGCCGCCCCTTGAGCCGGGCGTTCCGGCAGCTCATGGACGCGGCCGAGCGGATCTCGCAGGGCGACTTGACCGTCGAAGGCGTAGACGTGCACTCCAACGACGAGATCGGCGACCTGGCCCGGACGTTTGGCGTCATGGCCCGCCGCATGCGGGAGGTGCTGCGCAGCCTCTTGCGGGCGGTCGATGAGGTGCTGTCGGCCGTGGCCCAGCTGGGCAGCGTGTCCGACAAGCTGAGCATCAGCGCCCAGCAGGTGTCGGACTCCATCGCCCGGGTGGCCCAAGGTGCGGAAGAGCAAAACCGGTCGGTGACCGACACCACCGAGATCATTGCCCAGGTGCGCCAAGCCATCGAGCAGATCGCGGCGGGTGCCCGCCTGCAGTCGGAGAACGTGCAAGCCACCTCCACCATCTTCGCTGAGGCCGCTAAAGCCATCGAGCAGGTGGCCCAGGGGGCGCAGGACGTGAGCGCCGCGGCGTCCGAGGCGCTCCAGGCGGCGGTTTCCGGTGGCGAGGCGGTGCAAAAGACGCTGGACTCCATGGGCCGCATCAGCGAGTCCGCCGGTCACGTGGCGGAGAGCATCCGGGAGCTGGGCCGGCACTCCGCCCAGATCGGCGAGATCGTGCAGCTGATCCGGGAGATCGCCGACCAGACCAACCTCCTGGCGTTGAACGCGGCCATCGAGGCGGCCCGGGCGGGCGAGCACGGCAAGGGCTTTGCCGTCGTGGCCGATGAGGTGCGGCGGCTGGCTGAACGCTCCAGCAAAGCGACCCAGGAGATCGCGGTGCTGGTGAGCAGCATCCAAAGCGGTGTGGAGCGGTCCGTCCAGGCCATGGAAACCGGTCTCAAGGA
>PKQR01000161.1 GCA_017578085.1 Bacillota bacterium | reverse complement strand
TCGTACCGGCCCGTGGGGTCCTCGAGCACGGTGAGGCCGGCGCGGCGGAGCTCATCCAGCAGGGGCGGTTCGCCGATGACATATACCGTCGCTCCCGGCGCCCGGCTCGAAAGCCAGCGGGCCATGACCCAGGATGAGTTGATGACTTCCTCCGCCGGCGTCGGGATGCCGAGGCGCGTCAGCTTGCGGGCGTAGTCCTCCCGGGTTTCCAAGGGCTTGTTGGATAGAAAGACGACCCGTTTGCCGGCGGCCCGTAGGCCCAACACGGTCTCCCGGGCGCCGTCGATGAGCCGCTCACCCAGGTAGATGGTGCCGTCCAGGTCGAAAATGTAACCGTCGAAGTCAGTGAGGCGCCGCATGGTCCAGCTCCTTGTTCCGATGATGCAATCGTGCCTGCGTCAGCCGTGACGCCGGCAGGGGCGGTCTCTCCGCAGGCGAGCGCCCTATCCCTTTACCCCCGCGTGCATGAAGCTCTCTACAAACTTGCGCTGGTAGATCAAGAACAAGACCATCAAGGGAGCGGTCACCAAGATGGTGCCGGCCATGAGCAGCGGCCAGTCGGCGCCGCTTTCCTGCTGCACAAACATGGCGAGGCCGATGGTCAACGTCCGGACCTGCGGCGAGTCGGTGACGATCAGCGGCCAGAGGAAGTCGTTCCAGTGCGTCACGATGCTGATCAAAGAGAAGGCGATGATGGTCGGTTTCGCCAGCGGTATGAGGACGCTCCACAGAAACCGCGGCCCGCTGCAGCCGTCGATGAGCGCCGCGTCCTCAAAGTCCTGCGGGATCTGCCGGAACGCCTGCCGCAACAGGAACGTCGCGTAACCGCTGGCCCAAAACGGCATCATCATGGCCACCCGCGTATCCAAGAGGCCGAGCTCCTTGATGGTCAGGTAATTGGGCACGATGACGGCGTGGACCGGCAGCATCATTTGGATGAGAAACAGCCCGAACAAAAGCGAGCTTCCCCGGAAGCGCAGGCGCGCGAACACGTACCCGGCCAGGGTGGCGGTCACCAGCTGCACCGCCAGGATTCCCAGCACGACGATGACCGTGTTGATGAAGTAGGTGCCGAAGGGAGCAATGGCCATCGCGTCGGCGTAGTTGGCGAAGCGCAGGGAGCTGGGAATCCACTGGGGAACGGGGGTGAACACCTCCGTCCGGTGCTTGAGGGAGGTGGACAGCGCGAAGAGGTACGGCATGGCGGTGACGCCGGCCACCATCATCAAGATTAGATGGATCAGGAGCTTGTTAAGGCCTAGCCGTTGCAACAGCTGGGAAGGGGTGGGCGTTCTAGACCTCATAATGCACCCTCCGCTCCACCATGCGCATGACGAGGAGAATGACGACGAGCAGCCCCGCAACGAAGAGAACGGTCAGCGCGGAAGCCATGCCCCAGTCGCCGAACCGGAACGCGTACTGGTAGATGAAGTACACCAGCACGTTGGTGCGGTCGCCGGGGCCGCCCTGGGTCATGACGTAGACCAGGTCAAACACCTGGAACGAGGAGATGATGGCCACGACGAAGACAAACACGGTGGTGGGCGCCACCAGGGGCAAGGTCACGTAGCGCAGCTTGTGCCAGAAGCCGGCCCCTTCGATGTCCGCGGCTTCGTAAAGGGAACTGGGGATGTTCTGTAGGCCAGCCAGGTAGATCAGCATGAAGTAGCCGTAGTTCTTCCAGACGCTGGCCAGCATGATGGCCGGCAGGGCCCAGTTCATGTCATAGAGCCAGTCGATGCGCCGCACGCCCAGGTACCCGAGGTAGTGGTTCACCAAGCCGATGCTGGGATTGAGCAGGAGCACCCACAGCATGCCGGCTGCGGCCATAGGCACCATGGTGGGGTAAAAGGCGGCCACCCGGTAGACGTCCCGCAACCAGCCCAGCCGCTCATTCAACAGAACCGCGGTGATGAGCGCGAGCGCCATTGTGACGGGGATGGTGACGGCCACATACACCAGGGTATTGCGCAAGACCAGGTGAAACGTGGGGTCTTGCAAGAGGTACCGGTAGTTGGCCAACCCCGCATAGACCGGGCGCGGGCTGAAGAGATTCCAGTCGAAAAAGCTTACGTATAACGACCGCAGGATGGGGTAGTAGGTAAACGCCCCCAGCAGGACGAGGGAAGGCACGAGATACACATAAGGGGTTAACGCTCTGAGGTTCCTGCGCATAGACAGTCCCCTGTCCGCTAGCTGCGGCGGCGCGGGGAAGGGATGTCCGTCATCCCTTCCCCGCCCGACGCGTGTTGCGTTTCGTATGTCAGGTCTGCACGACCGGCGGGTGCTCCCGCCCGGCCCGCTGCTCGGTCAGTTCCCTTGCAGCCACTGGCGCAACTGCATCTCCAGTTGGCGTTGGGCACCGTCCAGGGCCTGCCGCGGGGTCATGCGGCCGGCGGTGGCATCGTCCAAGGCCCGCTTGAGCACTTCCCGCACCCGCTGGAACGCTGGACTCATGGCCTTGCCGTAGGCGTACTGCAGCTGATCGCGGGCCACCAGGTACTCGGGATGCCGTGCGACGTAAGCCTGCATCTGCGGGTACTCATAGGACGACTGGCGGGTGGCGATGTAGCCAGAGGCGATGCTCCACTGGGCCGCCCGCTCCGCGGTGGTCATCCAGCGGATGAACGTCCACGCCGCGTCCTGGCGCTCCTTGGGGATGTTCTTGAAGATGAAGAAGTTGCCGCCGCCGACGGCCGCGCCGTAGCTCTTTTTGCCCGGCATGAAGGCGACGCCGAAGTCAAAGGTCGCGGAGTCCTTGAGGAACGTCAGGATGCCGGTGGAATGGTACAGCATGGCCGTCTTGCCGGCCACGAAGTCCGCCGGCGTGGAGGCCCAGGTGCTGTGGGGCGGAGCCACCTGCATCTGCTGGGTCAGCTTGACCCAGAACTCCAAGGCTTCCACGGCTTCGGGCGAGTTCAGGTGCAAGCTGCGGTTCTCAAAATCAATGAGCTTGCCGCCGTTCTGCCGTACAAAGCCCTCAAAAAGCCAGTCGTTCCAGCCGCCGGAGATGGTGACGCCCCACCGGGTCACCTGCCCGCCCTCGCGCTTGGTGAGAAGGGCGGCGTACTCGGCCAGTTCGTCCCACGTCCGCGGCGGCCGGTCGGGGTCGAGGCCAACCTCGGCGAAAGCCTCCTTGTTCCAGTAGAGGACCGGCGTGCTGCGCTGGAAGGGGATGGCCCAGATCTTGCCGTCGTAACGGCTGTTTTCCCAGAAAGCGGGGAAGAAGTCGTTGAAGTAGGAGGGGTCCTCCTGGGCCAGGTACTCATCCAGCGGGATGATGGCGTCCATGGCCAACAACGTTGGGAATTCAGAGATCTCCACCACTGCGATGTCCGGCGGGTTGCCGCCCATGACCGCCGTCTGCACCTTCTGCATGGTCGGGTCGTAGTCGCCGGTGTAGACAGCGACCACCTCGATGTTGGGGTGCTCGGCGTTAAACTGGTCTACCATTTCGTTGATGACTCGGGCCAATGGGCCCGACACGCCGACCGGGTAGTAAAAGGTGAGCCGGACCAGCTGCTGCGCGAACACGGGTTGGGCCGCGACAAGACCGATCAAGACGACGAGCAGGACGACGGGCCACGGGCGTGTGGGCGACGGGCTAAGTCTCCACATTATCTGCACCTCCCTCGATTCTCGTTTCTCATGTTTGTCTGGGCCTGACTTAGGGTTGTCGCGATGGCGCAGCGCCAGGCCGTGTGGGGTGGGCGGGCTTTCACCTCCCTTGGGAAAAGCAGAAACCCTCCGCCTCGCGGCCGCCTGCGCACGCCGAGGAGCGGAGGGTTTTCTCCAGCGTCTCCAACCCTGCCCGCGCGATGATGGGCTTTCGCAAATCGTACGGTGCACAATGGATTCCACAGGAATTGCAGTGTTCCTTCTTAATCGATGGCGATGCAGCATGGGTTTCGACGGGATCGCAGCGGGATTGTATAATGTCCCCAAGAGAATCGCCGCTGGCGGTCACAGGTGAGGGAGCGCCTATGTCTGCGTTCACAGCCCGCCTCAGGAAGACCCCGGTTATTGCGGGGGCCAAGGATGTGGAGAAGGTGGCCACGGCCCTCGAAGCCGGTATAGGCATCATCTTCTTTTTAACAGGTACCATCTTTGACTTGGCGCGGGCCGCCGCGCTGGTGCGTCAGACGCCGTCCATGCTGTTTGCCCACGTGGACCTGTTGCAGGGCGTCGGGAAGGATCCGGCGGGCATCCGGTGGCTTGGACAGGAGCTGGGCATCCACGGGATCGTGTCCACCCGCTCCAACTTGATCAAGGCGGCCCAGGACGAGGGGCTGTACGCCATCCAGCGCCTTTTCATCCTCGACTCGGAAGCCTTGCGCACGGGCCTGAAGGTGGTGACGAGCACCGGACCGGACGCGGTGGAGCTCCTGCCAGCCTTGGTCGTGCCCAGCATCCAGCACCGGCTCCCCTTTGCCTCCCTGCCGCCGGTGATCGCCGGCGGGCTTGTGGAAACCGAGGCGGAAGTGCGCAGCATCCTCAAAACGCCGGCCGTGAGCGTCTCCACCAGCCGGGCAGAGCTCTGGCACATTTTTGGACAAAGCAGGAAAACTGGCGCGGGAACGGAAATATAGCAGCAGACGACCAAAGCGAAATGACATAAGCGCGGGACACGGAGACCGTGGAGAAGTCCCTGTTGCTGTGCAGGCCCGTCGGGGGCGCGAGGGGCGGCTTTCTCCAGTGCAGGTCTCCTTGTTTTTTTGCCCGCGCCGGGGGAGGTGCGAGGAGCCGGCTGGGGGAATGATGGGCGCAAA
>PKQR01000034.1 GCA_017578085.1 Bacillota bacterium | reverse complement strand
ACCCGTAGTAGGCCAGCAACTGCAGGCTGCCTGGGGGCTGGTCCAAAAGCTGCGCCCGCCGCCGATCGTCCAAGGCCCACGCGAACATCGGTCCCCGTGGGCCGTCCACGACGCACTGGCGGCGCACTGCCTCCTTGACCTGGGCGGCCCGCTGGTTGGCGCGCCATTCGCCGAGGCTGTCGCCCCGCTGCCGCTTGAGCAGCGCCAAGGCCCGCCAGGCCCGCCACACCATGGCGTTGTCGTAGGTGAGGTACGGGTGGGTGACCGGGTCGTCGGTCGGGGACAAGAATGTGGCATACAAGTGGCGCTCGGGGTGGCGGTGCTGCTCCAGGAGCTGCTCCAGCCACATCACCCCGTCAAAGACGCGCTTGGTGCCGCCGAGCCCGGTCTCTTCCAGGATGCCCCAGTCGCCGGTGGCCCGCACGTACTGTTCGAGCGCCAGCAAATAGGCGCACAGTTCGTCCAGCTCAAAGCCGGGGTACAGCACCGTCCCGTCGATGTAGAGGCTGTGCACGCCCGCATTGCGCAAATAGCGGCCGAAACCGGCCAGCACCATCTCCCGCGCCCGCTCGGGATCGGTCAAGAGCGCCCCGGGGAAGCTCCACAGAAAAGCATCCCGCGCCCAGAAAGCCGCGCTCACATAATACCTGGGCGACCGGGAGGTAACCATTACCAGCTCTTCGGTGTCGATGGCCCGCCCGGCGGCAAAGAAGTAATTGAACCACAGGTTGAGGTTGAGCCGCTCGCTCAAGCTGGTGTCCGGCACGGGCCGCAGGCGGGCCGTGAGCCACCGGCGCGCCTCATCCACGAGGGCCGCCGCCCCGTGCCGCTGCAGGTCCACCACCGTGGTGCAGGCCCCGTCGGCTTCCGCGCTCACCGCCACGTACAGGTGAATCTGGGCCCGCTCCCCCGCCGCCAGCACCTGCTCCTGGGCCAGCGCAAACCGCAGCGGCGCACCGGTCTCGTTGTCTTCTCGCAACGCCTGCTCCATGGATGGGCCGCCCCTGTGGCCCAGGGCCGCGCGGAAGGCTCGCTCGGCCGACGATGCCCGTCCGAGAAACCAGCCGAGCTCGCGCATGGGCACCCAGCCGCCCACGGCCATGGCCGCCGTCGCAGGACCCGCCGCGAGCTCCAGCGCCAGCGCGTCGGTCCAGCGATCGTACCAGGCCATGCGCCGGGCGAGCATCGGCCGCGAGCGGTAGACGGCCTGGCGGGCCACGCCGAAGGTGCCGGTCCAGCCCCAGCGGATGGGCAGGGACGCGCCGCTCAAGTTCTCCGCCTCAAGGATATAAACAAAGCCGCGGTGGCCGGGCGGGGCGCAGATGGTGCCCGTCACCCGCAGGCCCGCGGCGTGGGCGGTAAAATAGGGGATCCAGTGCTCGTGGCGCCGCCAGGCGATGTCGGGGAACTCGATCTCCCGCTCATTGACCATGACGACCGGAGCCAGCAGCGGCGCCTCTTGGGTGCCGCAGAACTCAATCAGGCCCTTGCAGCCCAGGTGGAGGACGTTGGCCGACTCGACGGCGCCGCGCTCGTTGATCAGGGGCAAGGCCACATACTCGTTCCCTGTCGGGTAGTAGAGGGCGAGTTGGTCGATCGCGTCGGGCACCGTCATCTTCAAGGCGTCCAAGCGGCAGCACCCCAATTTCTTACGATTCAGCCCAAAACCGTCAATTCCTCTCTCCAGGCCTTGGCCCAGGGGTGCTGTCCGGAGCGCTCCCACCGCCGGTGCGACCGTGCGCGGCATTGCCGGTTTCATTCCGGCCGGCGTCCCCGGTGGACTCGCGGTCCGCGCCATCGGCTTCGGCCGCACGGTTGAGCGCCCGCACCGAGACGAAGCCCAGCACCAAGGCAAAGGTTACCAGCCCAAACGTGGCCAATGCCGCCGGCCACGCGATGGAGAAAAAGCCGCCCAGTCCCATGCCCCGCCGGGCAAACCAGATGGTGTTCATCACCACCGCGATCAAGGTGGCGATCGCGGCGGTCATTCCTAGCCAGCGCACCAGACGTCACCTCCCGCCGGGCCCACGCGCGTCCAGCACGGGCCGCCGCTGCGGGCGGGCGCTGCACGCATTGCCGCTCCGGGCAGGCGCCGCCCGGCGCCGGGCGGCGCACCCGCGGGCTTCCCGGCGTATACCTTTCGTTCCCAGGCGGATACAATGATCCCGCAACGGTGAGAAACTTGCCCGCCTTTACTGTGACCTGCCGGCGGCCAGGCACCGTTGCCTCCCGCTTCCGCCCGCATCTCCCCTCGCAACCCGTCTCGAAAGGAAATTTCCCCGCCGTGGGCAATAGATCCGAGACAGACAGCCTGAAGGGGGGTTTCCCTGATGAAGCTGATCCTCGCCGTCGTGGAGGACGACGACGCGACCGTTCTTATGGACGCGCTCATCGACAACAACTTCAGCGCGACCAAGTTAGCCAGTACCGGGGGCTTTCTGCTGCGGGGCAACACCACCCTGCTCATCGGCGTCCACGACCAGCAAGTGGACGAAGTGCTCCGCATCATCCGGCGGGTATGCGTCCGGCGCAAGAAGCTCCTGCCCCAGGCCCCGGCGGAAATCCCCACGTCGGTGGCGATGCCCATGGAAATCGAGTCGGGCGGCGCCACCGTTTGGGTGCTCGACGTCGACCAGTTCCACAAGATCTAGCCCGCAACCAAAGCCGGCTCTCGTTCCCGCGCACAGGGTGCGCCTACCCAGCGGTGTCCTCCAGCGGCCCCCAGTACTCCAGATCTTGGCCAGGGGGCAAGTGGGCCAGATGCTCTTGGGCAGACCTCCCTCGCCAGCGCACGTCGGGCGCCAGCTCCACCAACGGCTGCAGCACAAACCGCCGCCGGTGGCTTTCCGGATGAGGCACGCGGCAGTCGGGCCTGTCCATCCGCTCGTCGCCGTAAAGCACCAAATCGATGTCGATGACGCGCGGGCCCCAGCGCACCGTCCGCCGGCGGCCTAACTCGACTTCGATGCGCAGGCCCTCGGCGACTAAGCGCACAGGGTCCAGATCGGTTTCGACCTCTAAGACCAAGTTGTAAAACCAGTCTTGAGCCACCGGGCCCACAGGCTCGGTCCGGTACACCGACGAGCATGCGACCACCCGCGTGCCGGGCAGCCGGCGCAGGCGCCGCACCGCCTCCCGCAATTGCGCAACCGGGTCACCCAGGTTAGCGCCCAGGCTCAAAAACGCTCGCGCGGGACGATAGCCGCGCACGATGGCGTCGGCCACCCGCGCCGTGCGGCGCATGGCTTCCACGTCGTGGACTCGCACCACCGAAACCCCGGCCTTGACTCCAAGGGCAACCGAGGCCGCCGTCCCTTCCAGCCGCAAGAGCGGCGGCAGGCCCAGAATGTTGCCGATAAAGGACTTGCGCGACGGCCCGAGCAGCACCGGGCAGCCCGTCAAGCGAAACGCGTCCAGCTCCCGCAGGATCTCTAGGTTGTGGTCCAAGGTCTTGCCGAAGCCGATGCCCGGATCAACCAGGATCAGTTCCCGCCGCACGCCGGCGGCCAGAGCGCGCCCGATGGCCGCATCCAGAAAGTCCAAGATATCTGGGACGACAGCCTCATAGGTGGGGTTCCACTGCATATCCCGGGGCGTGCCCTGCATGTGCATCAGCACCACCGGGACGTCATGGGCGGCGGCCACCTCAGCCATGGCGGGGTCAAAGCGCAGCGCACTGATGTCGTTGATGATGTGGGCGCCGGCGGCCAGGGCCCGTTCGGCCACTTCGGCCTTATAGGTATCGATGGACAAGGGCACGGTGACCTCCCCAGCCAGCCGCTCCACCACCGGGAGCACCCGCCGGAGTTCCTCCGCTGCGGACACCGGTTCGGCGCCGGGCCGCGTTGATTCGCCGCCGATGTCGATGACGTCGGCGCCCTCCGCTACCATCTCCCGCGCCCGGGCCACGGCCGCGTCTGGGTGCAGGTGGCGTCCCCCGTCCCAGAAGGAGTCCGGGGTGACGTTGAGCACGCCCATCACGACGGTGCGGCGGCCGACGGGCAGCACCCGGTCCCGGCACGGCATGTCCTTGGCGGGACGGCCGCTGTCCTCCATCAGGGACGCCTCGACCCGCCGGGCAACCTCCCACCTGCAAGCCTGCCCGCTGCGCCGCAAAGCCGTTATCCCCTGCCACCATGCGCCCAGGCTGGCGGCGATGAGCCACGCGTCGCCCCGGCGGCGCACAAGCCCGCCGCGCTGCTCGACCGCCGCGGCCAGGACGGCTGCGGCCTCATGGGACGTCCCCTGGAGAAGGCCGATGTGGCAGGCGCCGGGCGGCAGCTCAGACAGCGCCGAGCGGCCCATGGGCCCCAGATCATTAAGCACCCGCCGGCGTGCGGCGGGCGTGTACGCTTCCCACGTTTGGATGGCGAGCTCCACCGAAGCGGACACCTCGATGCAACATCCGGTTGGCCACCTGTTCGGCTTGAGGTCCCCGGTCTCCTGCCCCGCAGCGGCCGCTGCCGGCTCCTTGCCCGGCCGCCAGCCTGCGACGCGGCGCCCCGCCCTGGCGCGTTCGCCCTGGCGGGGCACGGCTTGAGGCGTTTACGGAACGGGCGGGCCGCACCGGCGGCGCCGGCGCGGCGGCCACTGGATGTCGGTCACCGCCAGCACCAAGAGCGCCAAGGTGATGCCGAGCAAAAAAGCCAGAAACAGGCTCGTCCTGGCCACCCCCCCGTCTCGGAGCGCCCCGGGCGCGGGCCCAATACCGGCCCGGGTCCATCCTGGGCGCGTCCCGCTCTGGGGGCAACCTATTCACCTGGCTGGCCCCTTGTTCCCACCAGCGGTCACGATGGGGATACGCCCCGCGCAAGCAGCAGGGACGCGGCCACCACCAGGTTGGCAAGCCCGTGGGCGACGACGGGAGCGACAAGGGTGCCGCGGCGCTCGTAGATGCGGGCCAACACCACGCCCATGACAGCCAAGGGCAGGAAGTGCACCAGGTACATGTGGGCCGCGGCGAACAGCGCCCCGCTCACGTAGGCGGCGCTGGCACCAAACCGCTCCCTTAAGACCGCGTGCAGATAGCCGCGGAAAAAAAGCTCTTCGGACAGCGGTGCGATGACCACCGACCCAAAAAGGAGCAATGCCAGTAGGGCACCCGGCAGGTCCAGCTGGAACAACTCCGTGATGACCGCCCTCTCCCGCGCCAGCTGCCGGGTCAGACCGTCTTGGCCCAAGAGCACGCGGAACAGGGCCGCTGCGGCCCGCGAGCCCGCGATGTTGATGATCACAAGAACCAATCCGCCTGCGACACCTAACCGCACGGCGTCCTGCCATCCGCGCCCCGAGAGACCGAGCGCCCGCGGCGAGAGGCCCAGGCCGCGCGGTCCGAGCACATGGGCCAGGGTGAGCGCGATGAGGGCAAATCCTTGCAGAACCACGACGAAACCTGAAACCGCCGCATGTTGCACTTCCCCGGAAACGCCGGCGGCCGCCCCTATGACACGGCGCAGCAGAGGGGCGGCCGTCCAAGGAAGCAGCACCATGGCCAACAGGTAGATGGATAAGGGATTGAGGAGGCTGTCCCGGATCCCGGCCGGAGCGGCGTCCCTCACAGCCAGTAGTTGGGCGCCTCCTTGGTGATCTCGACGTCGTGCGGGTGGCCTTCGCGCATGGCCGCGTAGGTGAGCCGGACGAACTGGGTGTTCTCCTGCAGCTCCTGGATGGTGCGGGCGCCCAGGTACCCCATGCCGGCCCGCAAGCCCCCGACCAGCTGGAAGACGATTTCCGACAGCGGGCCCTTGTAGGGGACGCGGCCCTCAATGCCCTCCGGCACCAGCTTGCGGTCCTTGCCGCCCTCGCCGCTGGTGTCCTGGAAATAGCGGTCGCCGCTGCCCGCCCGCATGGCGCCGATGGAACCCATGCCGCGGTATACCTTGTAGCTGCGGCCCTGGTGGAACTCGATCTCGCCCGGAGCCTCGTCGGTCCCGGCAAACAGGCTGCCCATCATCACCGCATTGGCGCCGGCGGCGATGGCCTTGACGATGTCGCCGGAGTAGCGGATCCCGCCGTCGGAGACGATGGGGATGCCGTACTCCTTAGCCACGTTGGCGCTCTGCCATACCGCCGTCAACTGCGGCACGCCGATGCCGGCCACGACCCGGGTCGTGCAGATGCTGCCGCCGCCCTGGCCGACCTTGACGCAGTCCGCCCCCGCCTCGATGAGGGCCCGGGTGCCCTCGCCGGTGGACACGTTGCCCGCGATGATGGCGACCCGGTCGCCGAACTCGCCCTTGAGCCACGACACCATGTCCAGCACCGCCCGGGAATGGCCGTGGGCCGTATCAACCACCAAGGCATCGACGCCTGCGTCTACCAGCATCCGTGCCCGCGTCTTGGCGTCCTTCCCGACCCCGATCGCGGCACCGACGCGCAGGCGCCCTTTCTCGTCCTTGGCCGCGTTGGGGTACTTGCGGGCCTTCTCGATGTCCTTGATGGTGATGAGGCCCTTGAGGCGGAAGTGCTCGTCCACCAGGGGCAGCTTCTCAATGCGGTGCCGGTGGAGGATTTTCTTGGCTTCCTCCAGCGTGGTGCCCACTGGGGCCGTAATCAGGTTTTCCTTGGTCATGACGTTGGCGATGGGCTGGTCGTAGTCGGTCTCGAACTTCAGGTCGCGGTTGGTGAGGATCCCCACCAGCCGCCCGGTTTCGTCGGTGATGGGCACGCCGGAAATGCGGTAGCGGGCCATCAAGTCCAGGGCGTCCCGCACCCGGTGCTGGGGATGCAGGTAGATCGGGTCCACGATGATGCCGCTCTCGGAGCGCTTGACCTTGTCCACCTCGCTGGCCTGGGTCTCGGGATCCAGGTTGCGGTGGATGACGCCCATGCCGCCCTCCCGGGCCAAGGCGATGGCCAGGCGGCTCTCGGTCACGGTGTCCATGGCAGCGGACAAAAAGGGAATGTTGAGCCGGATCGTCCGGGTAAGCCAGGTGGACGTGTCCACCTCCGCCGGCATGACTTCCGACATGCGCGGCACCAGGGACACGTCATCAAACGTCAACGCTTCGGGCAAAAACTTTTCCACGCGCTGGGTCCTCCCCCGCTGGAATCGCACCGATTATATCAAAGGCCCACAGGGGTGTCCAGTTGGGCCATCACCAGTCCCGTCAATAGCTTCGGGTAGAAGTAAGTGGATTTCTGCGGCATGGCGTGGCCGGCCAGCGCAATGTCCCGGACCGCCTCCGGGGGCGTCGGCCGCACCAGGAAGGCGGCCAGGCCCTCGCCCCGGTCCACCGCCGCCACGGCTTCCGCGGCGTCGCGGGTATAAGCAAGATACACGCCGGACCCCTGGGCGGCGGCATCGAGCCCAGCGCCCAAAGGCAACGCGAGCCCGTGCAGCACCGTCACATCCAGCGCCCGCCACGCGTCCGGCTTGTCGGCCGTGGCCTTTTGCCACCCGTCCCGGTCGGTCAAGCGGGCGACCCAACCCCGGCCGGCACCGGTGTACACCGCGAACCCTGGATCAGGCCCCAGCGCGGCCAAGCTTGCCGACAGCGCCGCCGCCGGCGCGCGGCCGGCCAGCTCCACCGGTTCGAGGGCAAACGCGGTCGCAAGCCGCCGGACGAGCTCATCGCCCGCCAGGCCGTCCACCGCCCTCAAGATGCGGTGCGTCGGCAAAACGGTCAGGCCCCGGGAACCGAGGTCGACCAGCACCATCAACACGTAGTTCCAGCCCGCGTCATCTCCAGAGCTCGCCGCACCCGTCGCCGCTGCGCCGGGTACGAGGCCCCGCCGCGCCCGCTCCTCGTCCCGGAACGCGAGGGCCGTCTCGTAGCGGTGATGGCCATCGGCGATCACGATACGGGCAGGCGTTAGCGCCGCCTGCACCGCCGCCAGCACGTCGGGGTCGGTCAGCACCCACATCCGGTGCTCAACCCCGTCCCGGTCGTCAACGGCCATGGCTGGGGGGCCGGAGCAGACGCTGGCCAGCAAGTCGTCTAACGACCTCGTGGCGCCGAAGTGTAAGCCAAAGACAGGGCTCAAATGGGTGCGGGTCGCGCGCAATAGCTGCAGCCGGTCTTCCCTGGGCTTGGCCAGCGTGCGCTCATGGGGATAGACGACCCCTTCGCCGTAGGCCGCGAGGCGCACCATCCCCATCAAACCCCAGCGCACCAGCACCTCCCCGCCGGCGCCGCGGTAGGTCTGCCGGTACGCGTAAAAAGCCGGGCAGGTTTCCCGTTCGAGGACCCCCGCCGCGATCCAGTGGTTGAGGCGGGCGGCCGCTTGGCTGTAACCGTCGTCAGGCAGGTCGACACGGACGATGTTATAGGGGCTTTGGGCGGCCAAGCGCTGCCGCTCGGCAGCGTCGATGACATCGTAGGGCGGGGCGATCAGACTCGCCAGCGCCCCGGCGCCTGCGGCGTAGCGCAAGCCGCGAAAGGGCTTTATGTCCAAGACACCGACACTCCTTTGGCCAACGCACTTCGGGGCCGCGGCGGCAAGACCTGCCGACGGCGACGAGCCGCAAGCAGCGGAGCAGGGAGCAGGTTATCCCAGCTCGAATGTTGGCGACGGCTGATCACCGTCCCCTTGGGAGGGTGCAGGTGCGCCGCGGCGTTCCGTGATAGGGGGAGGTTCGCCGGGGGGCTCATCCGGTCCTCTTGCCCAGGGGAGACTGTCAGCCGGGGAGGGACACCCGCCGGGTGAAAGTCTTTGTGCTCAACTGCGGCAGTTCGTCGGTCAAATACAAGCTCTATGACATGTCGCCCGGCAGCTCCCCCGCGGTGCTGGCTTCAGGCAAAGTGGAGCGCGTCGGGACGGACACAGCCATCATTACCCACCGCCAGGCGGGCGAGGAGCGGCAGGTTACCCGCCCGGTGTTGCACCACTACGAAGCCATCGCGATGTGCCTGGCGATGCTGGCGGGCGACGGCGCGGCCGGCAAGGCGGCCGCCGTGGATGCGGTCGGGCACCGGGTCGTCCACGGGGGCGAGTTGTTCCGCGAAGCCGTGGTGGTCACGCCGGAAGTGAAGGAAGCCCTCCGCCAGCTCAACGACCTCGCGCCTTTGCACAATCCCCACAACCTGGCGGGCATCGAGGCGGTCGAGGCGCTCCTGCCCAACGTGCCCCAGGTGGCGGTGTTCGATACGGCCCTGCACGCCCGCATGCCGCCCCACGCGTACCTTTACGGCATTCCTTACGAGCTGTACGAGCGCCACCGGATACGCCGCTACGGGTTTCACGGCATCTCGCACAAGTACGTGGCCCGCCGGGTCGCCGAGAAACTCGGGCGCCCCGTGGAGACGCTGCGGATCATCTCTTGCCACCTGGGCAACGGCGCGAGCGTCGCGGCGATCCAGGCCGGGGTCTCCATCGACACCTCCATGGGCTTCACGCCCCTGGAAGGCCTCATGATGGGCACGCGATCGGGCGACATCGACCCCGGGGCCCTCATTTACCTGATGGCCCACGAAGACTTGAGCCTGCCCGACTTAAACGCCCTCCTCAACCGCCAGAGCGGCTTGAAGGGCATTTCGGGCTTGTCCGGCGACATGCGGGACATCGAAGCGGCCATGGACGCAGGTGACGCCCGGGCCCGCCTGGCCTTCGACATGTACGAGTACCGGGTGCGCAAGTACATCGGCGCCTACGCCGCCGCCATGAACGGGGTTGACGCCATCGCCTTCACGGCCGGCATCGGGGAGCACTCGCCCCGCCTCAGGCAGCAGATTTGCGCCAACCTCACCTATCTGGGCGTGCGCCTCGACGAGGCGCGCAACGCGTCGGCGACCGGGGAAGCGGAGATCTCCGCCCCCGGCTCGACGGTCCGGGTCTTTGTCATCCCCACGGATGAGGAGCTCGTCATCGCGCAGGACACCGTCGCGCTGCTCAACCGCTAACCAGCGGCGGGCGGGCCTCCGGCGTTCGAAGGCATGTCTTCGGGCACCAGTACGCCGCCTGAGAGAACCAACTTAAAGGCCTCCTCGGTGCTCATGCGCAGCGGGATAAGTTCCCGCTCGGGAGCAACGATGACGAAACCGGACGTCGGGTTGGGCACGGTAGGTACGAACACGATTTTCACGGGCTCGGAGAAGTGAGCCGCGATCTCGCCACGCCCTTCATTTGTGACGAACCCGATTGTATAAAGCCCCTTGCGCGGATACTCGAGCAAGACAACTTCCCTGAAAGAGCTGCGCTTGACGCCAAAGGCTTCGATGACCTGTTTGATGCTGGTGTAGAGCGGTCGTACCACGGGAAACATGAGTAAGATGCGCTCGCCGGCCGCTACCAGCCGCCGCCCCACCACGTTGGTGGCCACCATGCCGACCAGCACCAACACGACCGCCGTCAGCACAAGCCCTACGCCGGGGATGTGCCGCGGCTCGCCGGTGACGAGGCCGATGATCCACGCCAAAAACGCCCCCAAGGTGCTTTCCACCGTGCGAAACACAAGCCACAGGACCCAAATGGTCACCACCAGCGGTAGGGACACGAAAAGGCCGGTGATGAAGTAGTTGCGGAGGAGTGGGACCAGTCTGTTCGCCATTTCCCGTCCCTTTCTGTGCTATAATGAAAGCCAGACTTCGCCAGGGAGGGCCAGCGCTTTGGCCGTCGCCGTGAACTACCGCAAGGTCGGGCTGTTCGTCCTCTTGGCCCTCGCCGTTGTCTACCGCCGGCCCGTGCTGGCGGCTGTGCTTCCCTTCTTGGTTGCCTTCGTCCTCGCCTATCTCATCGAACCGATGGTCATGGCCCTGCACCAGCGGCTGCGCCTGCCGCGGCCGGTGGCCGCCGGGGTTACCTTGCTCCTGCTGGTCGTCGTGGTGGGCGGCAGCCTCGTTTGGGTCATGATGAACGTGTACAACGAGCTGTTGGACCTGGCGACGCTCTTGCCGGCCCACCAGCGCACCGCCATGCGGGTCGCCAACGACCTCCTGCAAAGCGTGGAGGAGCTGTTCGAGTCGGTCCCGGAGGAATTCACCGCGTACCTGCGCGAAACTTTGAACAGCCTCTCGCAGCGCTTCGTGGAGTTCGTCGCCAACCTCACCAACCGCCTGCTGGGCACCGTCGCGGCGCTGCCCAGCGCGGCGGCCATCTGGATCATCATCATGCTGGCCACTTACTTCTTCTCCACTGACCGGGAAAACGTCAACAACACCCTTCTGCGCATGGCGCCGGCCCACTGGCGGCCCCGCATCGCGGACGCCCGGGACAAGGTCCTGGTGGACTTAGGCGGGTTCCTCCGCGCGCAGCTGATCATGCTGTTCATCAGCACCGCGATCGCGGCGGTGGGCCTCGTCATCATCGGCACCCGCTACTGGATGGTCTTGTCCTTGATTCTCGGGCTCCTGGACGTCATCCCGGTTCTCGGCCCAGGGCTGCTCCTCTTTCCCTGGGCGGCCATCAGCGTGTTCCTCGGGAACGTGCCCCAGGCGGTGTGGCTGGTCGCCATCTTTGTGGCCCAGTTCGCCACCCATAACCTGCTCCAGGCCAAGGTGCTGGGCGACTCGGTGGGCATGCACCCCCTGCTGATGCTCGTGGCCTTGTGGGTCGGCATCGTCGTCTTTGGCGTCTACGGCATCCTGATCGGGCCCATCCTCGCCATCATCGCCAGGGCCTTGGCCAAGGCCGGGATCATCCCGCTCCCGGGCAGCGAACCCGAAGGCTAAGGGCCGCCGGAACGGTTCCCCCTCGGAACGGAGCTTCAACCAGGCAAAGGCGGAGACGGTCTCCCCCGCTTGGGCAAGGGAGACCGCCGTTAACCGTTCACCCGGGACGCCGCAGCCCGTAGCCGCCCGTGCCGCCTCCTGCCGCTCCTCCAGGGCGGTTACCGCCCAAGCCGGATCTCCACGTCCGCCTTGCTGCGCAGCTCGTCGAGCCACTCCGGGATGCGCTGGGACAGCTTCTCCTCCCGCAGCTGCTCCTCGATGGCGCTGCGGGTTTCCTCGTCCAGCACCGCCTCCCGGGCCTCCCGGCGCTCCTCCACGAGGATCAGGTGATACCCGAAGTCCGTCTGCACGGGGTCGCTGACCTCGCCCGGCTTCAGGCTGAAGGCCGCCTTCTCAAAAGGCTCCACCATAACGCCGCGGCCAAACCAGCCCAGGTCGCCGCCGCGGGCCGCGGAGCCACGGTCGATGGAGTGCTCCTTGGCCAGCGCCGCGAAGTCCTCGCCGGCCTCAAGCCGTTCCTTCAGCTCCTTGGCCTGCTCCTCGGTTTCCACCAGGATGTGCCGGGCCCGCACTTGCTCCGGCTGCCCTAGCCGCTCCCGGTTTTCGTCAAAATAGGAGCGGATCTCGTCCTCGGTCACCTCGATCTCGGGGGCCACCAGCGCCCGCAGGAGCAGGTTGAGGTTGACCTGCTGCTTGAGGTCGTCGTAGGTCATGTTGTACATCTGCAGCACCGACTTCAGCTGCTCGGGCCCGCCCACGTCCTCTTCGATGGCCGCGAGCTGGGCCGCCACGTCATCTTCGCTGACTTCGACGCCGCGCTGCGCCGCCTGCTGGCGGACCAGCTTGATCAGGATCATCTCATCCAGCACCTGCGTGCCCACGTACCGCACCATCTCTTCGTAGAGCTCATCGCGGGTGATGGGCTCGCCGTTGACCCAGGCGACGACATCATCCTGGCTTTGGGCCAGCAAGGTCACCGCGCCGCCCGCCACGAGCGCCGCGGTCAGCACCAGGGCCACCACGGTCCGGTTTGTCCGGGCCCGCAAGCTCTCCATCAGGCGATCAAGTGTGGGTCTCATCGGTCTCATCGCTCCTGTCTTCAAGAACTGTGGTTGCTTCACTTCGCCTCTCGTCTCCGCGACTCCTGGAAACCGCTCACCCGCTTTCCCGGGACAGCGCGTCGATGTGCACGCGACCGTCCTGGATGCGCATCTCCACCGCGACGGCGGTCCGGTACCCGACGACGTACACATCGGGCGCCTCCAGCCGGATGCGGGCCACCGGGTCGCTGGGCTTCCCGGCCAGCGCCACCCGGGCGGATACCCGGCCGTTGGGGGCGAGCACAGGCAGCCGCAGCCCCGTTAGGGCCAGCACGTCGGCCAGCGACTCCCGGTGCACGGCGATGGACAAGTCCAAGGCCGGCTCCGCGCCGGGTTTGGCGCCCCCGGCCTGCACCGCTCCTGCGGCCACGTAGGTGCCGCCGCTGGAGCGGCGCAGGGTGATGCCCCCGGTGCGCCAGGTTCCGCCGGCGAATTGGAGCTCTCCGGCGGCTTCCGTAAAGTCCAAGGAGCCGACCAGCACATGGCGGGCGCTGATCCGGCCCGCAAACTCCGGCAGCACCTCGCCCGCATTCCGGCGCACAGTCCCGTCCACGCTCACCAGGCCGCTGATCATGGGCAGCCGCTCCCGGAGTCCCGTGATGGCCTGCAGCGGCACGTCCTGTGCCGACACGTGCAGCTCCCACGGGCCTTTCGGGTTTCCGCCGCCCCGAACCTCCACGCTGGCGCCTCGGACGCTGCCCGTCGCTGCGGGGATCTCAAAGCCTTCCGGGCCGTAGTGAAACTGCCCGGCCAGCCGGTCAAAGGGCTGGCCCCATGCCACGCCCTGCGTCAATACTATGTCGCCCTGGCCGGTGACCGCCCCCAGCGGCCCGCCGATGACCAGGGTGCCGCTGAACACCGCCTCGACGGGCACCCGCCAGCCCAAGGCCGCCGTCAGCGCCTCGACCCGCCCCCGGTCGGTGCGCAGCACCAGGTGCAACTGGCCCGGATCTCCCGCCTCCCGTCCAAACTCGACGCGCCCTTCCAGGTGATACTCCGACGATCCCTGCACCACCCGGACGCGGGAGAAGTCAAAGGCGTCCCGGGTCAGCTGCACCTGGGCCTTGAGGGAGGAGACGGGCTGACCAAAAAGATGCCCGCCGTCGGCCAGCAGTTCTCCTGCAAGCACCGGCTCCTTGACGGTCCCGCCCAGCCGGCCGAAAAAGTCGGCACGGCCCGCGACCCCCAAACGCTCAAGGGGCAACGCGTCCTCCGGCAAGTCCAGGTCCGTCGCGTTCACCGCGAGCTCAAGGGCCCCGTCGGCGCCCAGGGCCCCCTCCGCCTTGACCCGGGTTTCTGCCCGCTCGGCCTCGAGGGCCAGTTCCAGCCCGCGGGAAGGCCGCCATGACCACGCCAAGACCCCGCCCGTCAGGCGGTACGGCCGCCCGGCCACGGCAGGCACGCCGACGGTGAGCCCCTCCAGCTGCAGGCGCCCCCACGCCCGGGGCGCGGCCCACGTGCCGGTGAGCCACACCTCCCCTTCCGTCATCCCCGACAGCTCCAGCGGAAGCGCCGATCGCCACCTTCCGGGGACGGCCGCGAGGGCCGCCCTCCAGTCGCTGGCTGTGATGCGGGCGTAAACCTCCGGCTGCGGCCAAACAGGCCCGTGTCCCTCGACTTCGAAACCGGGGAGGCTGAGGCGCAGGTTGCGCATCACCCACTGCCCCCCCTGCAGGGCCACTCTCCCTGCCACGGCGGCTTGGAGCTGCTCTTCGCCGGCCACGACGGTAATCCGGCCATCCGCGATTTCCACCGCGACGTCTACCTCGGCGGTTAAGGCTCGCACCGGGGTTCCAGGAGCCGTGTCCCTTCCCGCCCCGGTATCCCCCGCGCTGTCGCTGCGGGCGGGCCAGCGCGCCGCGAGCCACTCGACCGGCACGGTGACATCAAAGCCATGCACCTGCATCCAGTGGACGGCCGAAAGCGGCTCCCGCAGCAACCGTCCCAGGTCCCAAGGGGAAAAGCCGACGGTGACTCGCTTGAGGTAAAACGCGACCTCACCGTCGGCGCGCACGCCTTCAAACGCCACGCGGCCGGGGCCCAAAAGGCGCGCCGCCTCCACGGTCACGTCGGTCCCGAGCCATTGGGACAAGCCCGCGGCTGCGGCCGCCCGCCACTGCTCCGGCAGTGGGCCATTGTTGATCAACAGGGTCGCGGCGGCCCCAAGCGCGGCCAGCGCCAAGAGGACCGCAGCCGCTGCGGCCAATGGCCGCACCGGGACTCGCCGGTTCCCGGCCCCGCTCGCCACCTGCCGCACACCCCTTTCCCGTTCTCCATCAGCGCGAGAGCACGCCTCCCTTTGCCCCTTGGACGCGCCCTGGCGGAGACCTGCAAGCAATGTCCGTAAGGACTGGCAGGCCGTGGGGACGCTGGCAGCGGAGGGCGGCGCTGTCCGGCCGGTCCCCGCATAGCATAGCGGCGATGGAGGGGCGATGTCAATGAATAGTTCCGAATTGGCGGTTTTCTCCAATCAAATGGAATCTTGGGATCCGGAACGGGTGCTCCTTTGGGCCCTGGAGCGCTTTCCGGGACAGCTGGCCATGACGTGCAGCTTCGGCGGCGCCGGCACGGTCCTGGCCCACATGCTCCACCGGCACGGGACCGACGTGCCGATCCTGTTTCTGGATACCGGTTTCCACTTTGCCGAAACGCTGCAGTTCAAGCGGGAGTTTGCGGCCCGCTTCGGCCTGCGGGTGATCGACGTCCAACCAGCCCTGACCGTAGCGGAGCAGGAGCGGCTGCTGGGCGCTCATCTGTACGATCGAGACCCGGATTTGTGCTGCCGGCTGCGCAAAGTCGAGCCTTTGTCCCGCGCCCTTGTCGAAATGGGGGTGAAGGCTTGGGTCTCGGCCCTGCGGCGCGACCAGTCCGCGACCCGCCGCCAAATACAAATCCTTGAGCTCCATCAAGTGGCCCCGGACCACCAGGTGGTCAAGGTCCACCCGTTGGCCAACTGGACCCGCCGGGACGTGTGGCGCTACATCGAGCGCCACGGGCTGCCCTACCACCCGTTGCTGGATGACGGCTACGCCAGCATCGGCTGCTGGCCGTGCACGGAGCGGGCGGTGCCCGGCGGCGATGAGCGCAGCGGGCGGTGGCCCGGCAAGAACAAAACCGAGTGCGGCATCCACACCTTCAGCCGCAAGGTAGACGGCGCCACCGGCGGCTCTCTTAAAGCAGACGGTGTGGACAGCGATGCCGTCGACGCCGGTAGCGTCAGTACTGATACCGGTTGAGCCACGCGGCGCCAGGCCCCGTCGCGGGCAGGCTGCGCAGGTAGCGCACCACGGTCCAGCGTTCCTCTTCACTCAGCACCGCTTCAAAGGCGGGCATCGCGGTTCCCGGCACGCCTTTGCTGATGAACCAATAAAGCTCGCCGTCGGTGTGCATCGGGGCAAAGATGGTCAGGTCTGAGGGCGGCGGCCACATTTCCCCGGCCAGCGGGCCGTCGCCCCGGGCCCCGGTGCCGTGGCACTGGGCGCAGTAGGTTTCGAACAGCGCCTGGCCGGTGGCTACCACATCGGCGGTCGCAGGCACCGGATTGGGGTTGTCGGCCGTCGGATACCCCTTGGCCACAAACAGCGACACGAGCTGCCAGAGGCTGAAGAAGAGCAGCAATTGCGCGCTCCCTCGCAGCGGCCGGAAGGCTGGTTTGGCGCCTGCGGTGCGGATGGAATGGACGGCAAAGCCGGCCATGGCGATGTACACGATCAACCACAGGACACCGGCCGGCCACCGGAGCGCCCGGTACCAGGTGAAATACCACACTCGCTGCAACTCCCGGGGGCTTGAGCCGGCGCGCAGCTCAAACGCGATGCCCGCGGAATCGGGCGCCACGGCGCTGGTATCGATGGCGACCCGCCAGCGGCCCGACATGGGCAAGATGAGCTCTGCCCGGTACTCACCCGGGCCCGAGGGCCGCAAGGCGGCACGATAAGGCGGCATGACGTGGCCTGGCATCGTCAGCTCCATGGGCAACGCCGGTCCCTGGACGGGACGCCCCCCGGCGTCGTGCAGGCGCAAGGTGAACAGGATGCCGCCCGTGGCCTGGGACGATGCGTCCAGCTCGTAGGTCACCGTTCCCAGCCGGCCGGTTTCATGGATGGGATATGCCAACACTTGCGGCTCCCGGGGCGGCGTACCGGTCGTCAGTACCCCGGTAGCGCCCAGCACCAAAAGCAAAAGCAGCGCCTCGCCGGCCACAGCATACCTGAACCAGCGCGTTTCGGCGTGCCGTGCGGCCCCCGGTTGCCCAGCCCTCTCCCGCCCCAGGGCGGGCACGAAGAAGAAGTGATTGGCCGCGGCCACCGCCAGCAGGGCGGCGAACACCCCCAGCTTGATCAGGAGTGCGGTGCCGTAGGGCGTCGCGGTCAAGGCGGGCCATCCATAGATGAGGCGCATGGCCATGAGCGCGCCCGTCGCCGCCAGGGCCGCCACCGCGGCCGTGCCGAGGCGGGCGAAGCGCTCGGCCTGTGCCGAGGCCGGGAGGCTCCGCTGCTCGGGGCCTTGGGTCCAAGGGGCCATCCGCCACAGCCACAGGGCAAAATGCAACAGGGCGCCGCCCCAGGTGGCCATGGCCGCCACGTGGATGACGTCAGCGAGAAACCCGGCCCAGCCGCTCGCGGACGCATGGCCCGTCGCGCTTACGGCACAGACGACGCCGGCGCCCGCCAAGAGGAGCAGCAGCTTGCTCCAGAGGGAAACCGGCCGCGGGAGCGCCAGCAGCGAAAACACTACGGCCAGGGCGAGCTTGAGCACGATAATGCGGCCGTAACGGGCGTTGACCAAGAGGAAGAGTACGTCTCCCACGCTCGCGCTGGCATACAGCTCCGACGCGGCCCGCACGGCGTCCAGCAGCCCTGTGGTCACAAAGAGCGCCAAGCCCGTGAGCCATACGGCCAACCCGGCCCGCCCCGGCGAGCCTGGCCGGCCGCGCTCGGCTGTGATCCAGTGCCAAAAGGCTGGTCCCCCCAAGAGAAGGGCCAGCCCGATGTAATGGCCCGCCTTTAGCACCGGGAACGTCAAAGCCCATTCTCCTTGCCGGTCTAATCCGACGCCGGGCGGCCGTCAGCCGCCCGCCGGGCGCCCGTTAACCGTCCTGTCCGTCTGGCCGCACGTGGAAGATCAAGTACCCTTCCGTGACATGGGTGTCGACCGAGAGCACGCGCCACATGACCACGTACGAACCGGCCGGCAAGTCTTCCTTTAGCAAAATCTG
>PKQR01000160.1 GCA_017578085.1 Bacillota bacterium | reverse complement strand
GGATGTGTACACCAGGGGTGCCATCACCGTGACGCCGCGCACGTCCATCGCGGAAGCCCGGCGGCTCATGGAGCAGCACAAGATCCGGAGGCTGCCGGTCGTCGACGGGGATCGGCTCGTGGGCATCGTGACGCAGACGGACCTCTTGCGGGCGACGCCGTCGGTGGCCACGAGCCTCTCGGTTTGGGAGATCAACTACCTGCTGGACAAGGTGCGGGTTGAGGAGATCATGACCCGCAACGTGGTGACGGTCGCGCCCGACACCGACCTGGCCGAAGTGGCCCAGCTGATGATCGACCGCAAGGTCGGCGGCCTCCCGGTGGTGGAGGACGGGCGGGTCGTGGGGGTCATCACCGAATCCGACGTCTTCCGGGCGCTGGTGCGCCTGCTTGCAGCCGGCGGCGAAGCCGCCATGGCCGGCGCTGACGCTCGGGCCCGGGCGTAGCCGCCCGGGCCCGAGCCCATCCGAGCCCTTCCGTTCCAGACTCCCCGCCTTCGCCGGAGCCCGCCCGGGAGTGGCTGCCGATAACCCATTCGGACGGGCGGGCCGTGGGGGTCATCACCATTCAATGGATCTCCTGGCTGCGTAACTCCTGCCTTGACGACCGCTGGCAGCAATCGTATCGTGGAATAGGTACTCGCCGCAATGCTGAACAAAGTTTGACCTCAGCGCTGCCCGTTTTTCCCGGAGGGATCGGCCCGTGCGCGCCCGCCTGACTTATATCCTTATTCCTATCCTCATCTTGGTCGCCGGCATGGCCGGCTGGTGGCTTGGCCAAAGCGGCGGCCGAGCCGGGCAGCCGCCCGGGGCCGGGCTGTCGGGCACCGGCGGCTTCGGCGCCGGGGCGGCGCCCACGGGGGCCGCGCCCGCGGCGGTGGCGGCGTCCACTGCCGGAACCGGGGCCGCGACCCAGGGAGCGGCAGCGAGCGCGTCCGATTTTGTGACCGTGCGCGCGGTCACGATCGCCGAGGAGCCGCTGGGCCGGACGGTGGTGGTGACCGGCACCGTCATGCCCAACCAGGAAGTGACGCTGGTCGCCAAGGTGCCCGGGACCGTGCGCTGGGTAGCCGGCGACTTGGGCGCCCGTGTGGAGGCGGGCCAGCCTGTCGTGCAGCTGGACGACAAGGAGCTTAGGTTGAGCCTTGAGCAGCGCCGGGCGGCGCTGGCGGCGGCTGAGGCGAGCTTGGCGCGCCTTTTGGCCGGAGCGGCCGAGGAGGAGTTGGCCCAGGCCAGGGCCGCGGTGGCGCAGGCCGAGGCGGGCTTTGAGCGGGTCGCCGAGACGCTGGCCCGGTATGAGGTCCTCTACCAGCAGGGCATTATCTCCGCAGACGCCTTCGAAGCGGTCCGCACCGAACACGAGGTGGCGCGCCTGCAGCTCGAGTCGGCCCGGCAGCGCCTGATCCTGATGGAGCGGGGAGCGACCAGGGAGGACATCCAGGTGGCCGAGGCCCAGGTGCAACAGGCGCGGGTTGCGGTGGAGCTGGCCGAGCAGCAGCTCGCCGACGCCACCATCCGGGCGCCGTTCACGGGGCTGTTGGCCAGCCGGCCGCCGGTGGTCGGGAGCCTTGTCGGGGCGGGCAGCCCGGTGGCATCCCTGGTGGACATCGACCGCGTCCTGATAGAAGCCGGCTTCACCGAGCGGGAAGTCAACGGCCTGGCCGTCGGGCAGGCGGTGCGCGTGCAGGTGGATGCTTTGGGCAATGAGGGGCTCAGCGGCACCGTCGTCGCCATCTCGCCCGTCGCCGACCGCGTGAGCCGCGCTTTCCCGGTGCGCTTTGCGGTCGACAATCCCGGCCATCGCCTCAAGCCCGGCATGGTGGCCCGGGTGGAGGCGGAAGTGGAGCGTGTCGTCGCACCGGTCGTCCCACGCTCGGCGGTATTCGCCCGCAGCGGGCGGCATGTAGTGTATGTGATCGAAGAACGCGGTTCAGAGCTCGTGGTGCGGGAGACGCCCGTGACCGTAGGCCTTGAGGCGGGCGATCGGGTGGCGGTCACCGAGGGTCTTGTGCCGGGCGTTCGCGTCGCGGTGCCCGAGCCGGGCATGCTCTTGCGGGACGGCGCCCGGGTTCGTGTGATCCAGGAGGAGCGGTAACGTGTCTATCCCGGCCTTATCAGTCCGGCGGCCCGTCGCCAGTCTCATGATCATCCTCGCCATGCTGGTCTTGGGTGGCGTGGCGTGGATGCGCATGCCCCTGGCCCTGCTGCCGGACCTCAACTTCCCGGTTGCGGTGGTCTACACCACCTACGAAAACGTAGGTCCCCAAGAGGTCGAAACCCTCGTCACCCGGCCCATCGAGGAAGCCATGGCCACGGTGGCCAACGTGCGCCGTATCACCTCCACCTCATCGCCCGGTTCTTCCCAGGTCGTCGTGCAGTTCAACTGGGGCACCGACATGGACTTTGCCGCCCTCGAGATGCGGGAGCGGCTTGATCTCATCCGCGACTTCCTCCCCGACGGCGTCGGCCAGCCGCAGGTGTTCCGGTTTGATCCGTCCATGCAGGCCATGTTCCAGTTCAACGTGGGCGGCATGGAGGACCTGGCCAGCCTGCGCCAGTTTGTGGAGGACAACATCAAAGCCCGCCTGGAGCGCATCGAAGGCGTCGCGCAGGTCAACATCATGGGCGGCATGGAGCGCGAGATCCGGGTGGAGGTGGACCAGGCCCGGCTGGACGCCTGGGGTCTGTCCATCGACACGGTGCGCCAGGCCCTGGCCGCCGGAAACGTGACGTTGCCCGTCGGCCGGGTGACCGCCCAAGGCCGGGAGCTTAACGTCCGCACTGTCGGCGATTTCACCGACCTGGACCAGATTCGAAACACCGTGATTCATGCCGGTCCCGCGGGCGTCGTGCGGGTGGGCGACGTGGCGAGAGTAGTGGACGGCTACAGGGAGCAGCTGATGACGTCCCGCCTCAACGGACAGCCCAGCGTCGCAGTGACCATCCAGCGGGAGGCCGAGGCCAACACGGTCATCGTTTCCAACCGGATTCTCCAAGAACTCGAGCGGCTCCGGGCCGAGTTTGCCGACCTTACCTTCCAGGTCGTCTGGGATGAGGCGCAGTTCATCCGCCTGTCCATCCGATCGGTCTTTGACAGCGCCCTGCAGGGCGCTGTCATCGCCATGGTTGTGTTGTGGCTGTTTTTGCGGGCGTGGGGCCCGACCCTCATCATCGGCAGCTCCATTCCCGTGGCCGCCATGGCCGCGCTGTTTATCCTCTACATGATGGACGTGTCCCTCAACATGTTTTCCCTGGGCGGTCTCGCCCTGGGCGTGGGCATGCTGGTGGACAACGCCATCGTTTCTTTGGAAAACATCTTCCGCCACCGGCAGATGGGCAAGCGACCCGATGAAGCGGCCATCATCGGTGCCAACGAGGTGGCACTGGCGCTCGGGGCTTCCACGCTGACGACGGTGGCGGTGTTCCTGCCCATCGTGTTCGTGGGCGGGATTGCCGCGGAGCTTTTCCGCGACTTGTCGTACGCGGTGGCCTTCGCCTTGCTCATGTCCTGGGTGGTGGCCGTGACTTTCGTGCCCATGGTCGCTGCCCGGGTGCGCATGAAGAGCCCTGAGGGTGCCGGCGACGACGTCCCGGTCGACCGCGGGCGGACAGGCAGCCGGAGCCTCATGGACCGGGCGCGGGACGGGTACGCCAACTTCCTGCGCTGGCTCCTGCACCGGCGCTGGGTGGCGGTGGTAACCGTCCTCGTGTTCCTGGCTTCCGCGGTGGCGCTCGTTCCCTCTCTGGGGCAAGAGTTCCTGCCGGTAACCGACACCGGCGAGATCGCGGTGCGGGTGCGCATGCCCTACGGCACCCTGCGGGACGACACCGACGCGATCGTGCGCCGGATTGAGGAGTTCGCCTCGTCGATCCCCGAAGTGCAAACCGTCTTTTCCTCCGTGGGCAGCCGGGACGGCAGCGGCAGCGAAACCGGCGTGATGCACATCGGCCTCGTGGAAAAGTCGGCGCGGCGGCGGAGCACCGAGGAGATCGTGGAACAGCTGCGCCAGTTTGTCGCCAACTTCCCGCAAGCCGAAGTGCGGGTTGCCATGCTAAACCCCTACACGGGCACCGGCGAGGCCGGCGGGGCGCCAATTGTGCTCAGGCTCATCGGCGATGACCCCGACGAGCTGCGGGACATCGCCGAGGCCGTCGCCGCCCGGGTGGCGACGGTGCCGGGCACGCGCGATATCGAGGTGTCGACCCGCCAGGGGCGGCCGGAGCTGCAGGTGATCGTGGACCGGGAACGCGCCGCCCGCTATGGCCTGACGGTGGCCCAGATCGCGTCAGCGCTGCGCACCGCGGTGGACGGCGCAGTGGCGACCCGCTACCGCCCGGGCGGGGTGGGGGCCGAGATCGACGTGCGCGTGCAGCTGGCCAAGGAATGGCGGGAGGACTTGGGTTCACTGGAGCGGCTGCTGGTGCCGACGCCCCTTGGGTTCAACGTGCCGTTGCATGAGGTGGCGCGGCTCGTGGAAGGCACCGCGCCGGTAGCCATCGACCGGGAGGACCAGTCGCGGGTCGTCTATGTCTACGCCCACTTGACCGGGCGGGACTTGAGCAGTGTGACGAGGGACATCAGCGCCGCCGTGGAGGCCATGAACCTGCCGGCCCATGTGGCGTGGGACTTCGGCGGGGACACCGCGGAGATGGAGGAAGCCTTCGGCAGCCTCGGCTTCGCACTCGTGCTGTCCGTCGCGCTGATTTACATGATCATGGCGGCGCAGTTTGAGTCCTTCATGCACCCGCTGGTCATCATGTTCACCGTGCCTTTGGGCTTCGCCGGCGTGGTGTGGGGGCTGTTCATGAGCGGCCGGCCCTTGAGCGTGCCTGCCCTGCTCGGGATCATCATGCTTGCCGGCATCGCCGTCAACAACGGCATCGTCATGATTGACTACGTCAACCAGCTGCGGCGCTCCGGGCTCGACCGGCTGGCGGCCCTGGTGGCCGGCTGCCCGACCAGGCTGCG
>PKQR01000159.1 GCA_017578085.1 Bacillota bacterium | reverse complement strand
TTTTGTGGCGCCCAACGGCATCGACCTGGTGTGCGTGCCCGCGTTCAGCGAAATCGAGATCGACGGCGAGGAGCGCACCGCGATCCGGTTCATCGTCGGTCCGCGCTGATCGGGCGCTGAAACCGGCAGCTGGCCCCGCGCGTCGCGTCATATTCTCCCTAGACAAGCCATAGATCTTGAAGGGAGGATGGCTGGACAGGGAGGGGACGCGATGCGCGGCGGTGACAACCAGCTGCAGGACTTGGCGCTGCTTGCGCGCATCCGGGAAGGGGATGGGGCCGCCAAGGAAGCTCTCGTGCAAAAGTACATCCCCATGGTCAAGCACATCGTGCGGCACCATTATTCCAGCTTCCTGGAGTTCGAGGACCTGATGCAGGAGGGGCTCATCGGGCTTCTCGGCGCCATCGAGGAGTACCGTCCCCACGAGTTCGATGTCAAGTTCAGCTCCTTCGCTTACTTGTGCATCGTGCGCAAGGTCTACAACGCCATCAAACAGACCAACAACAGCAAGCACAAGGCCCTCAACGACGCGGTTTCCCTCTACAGCACCCTTCCGGGCGACGACTCCCGCACCATGTTGGAACGCTGCGACGACGCAACCCAGCCTGATCCGCTGGAATCCGTCGCGGAGAAGCTGGCCTCACAGCACCTGGCCAGGCTGCTGCGTAACCACCTGTCGCTCCTGGAATACACGGTGTTTGGCCTGCTCCTGCAGGGCTATACGATCCAGGAGATCGAACGGGCCATCGGGGTGAGCCCAAAGGCTGTGGACAACGCGCGCACCCGGGTCAGGCTTAAGCTGCGCCGGCTGGTGGAGAGGTACGGATCGCTTTTGGACCCGCGGGTGCCGCTGTCGGCGCGTCGGCGGAAAGACCTCTACGTGCGGGTCAACGTCAGCCTCAGCGGTTAAAATCGACCTGGGCCTATGGTAAAATGCAGGGGTGGTTGCCAAGGAGGTGCCGCCCCGTTGCGCCTGCAGGCCCTGCAACTCTTGGGCTTCAAGTCGTTCCCGGACAAGACCGAGATCCGCTTCGGCCCCGGCGTCACGGCCATCGTTGGGCCTAACGGCAGCGGCAAGAGCAACATCGTCGACGCGATCCGCTGGGTGCTGGGCGAGCAGAGCAACCGGGCACTCAGGTCGCCGCGGGCGCCGGACCTCATCTTCAACGGCACCGCCACCCGGAAACCCCTGGGTCTCGCCCAGGTGACGCTGATTTTGGACAACAGCGACGAAACCCTGCCCCTGCCTTACACCGAGGTGGCCATCACCCGCCGCATTTTCCGCTCGGGCGAAAGCGAGTTTCTCATCAACGGGGAGCCGTGCCGCTTGCGGGATATCCAGGAGCTCTTCCTCGGCACGGGGCTTGGCAAGGGCGGCATGGCGGTAGTGGGCCAGGGGGAGATCGACAGCATCCTCAGCGCCCATCCCCTTGATCGCCGGCTGCTTTTGGAAGAGACGGCCGGCACTAGCCGCTATCAAGCGCAAAAGCGCGAGGCCATGGCCAAACTGGCCCAAGCCCAAGCCGACCTGGAACGGGTGCGGGACCTGGTAGGCGAGTTGTCCGCCCGCGCCCGGGAGTTGACGGCGCAGGCAGCGGCTGCCGCCCGCTGGCGGGAGCTTTCCCAGCGGCTGCGCCAACTGCAAATTGCGCGCCTGGCCAGGGAGTGGCAGGCGGCTTGCGACCGCTGGCAGCGGGCGTCTGAGCGGCTCGCGGTCGCCCGGGTAGCCCTGGAGGCGGCGGAAGCGGAGTTGGCCGCAGCCGACGCCGAGGCCCAGGGGAGCCGGGCCCGTCTGACCGAGGCGCAAAGGGAGCTGGAAGCGGCGCGCCAAGCCTTGCACGCCGCCGAGGCGCGGCGGGCGGAGCTGGCCCACAGCCTCGAACTGGCGCGGGTGAAAGGCCAGGCCGTCGCGCGGCAGCGGGAGAGCCTGCAGGCGGACCAAGCCCGTCAGATCAACGGCCTGCAGGAGGCGAGACAGCAAATGGAGCGCCTCGCGCAGGAGCTGGCTCAGCAGGAAGCGGCGACGGCCGAGATCCGGGAACAGGTGGCGGCGCATGAGCGGGAATTGGCGGCCTATGAGGCGCAGCACCAGGAAGTCTCTGCGCGCCTGGAGCGGGCCCAGGCTGAGGTGCTCGAGGTGCTGCAGCGCCTGGCGCAGGCCCGCAATGAGGTGCGCCGGCTCGAGGGCGAGATGGCGGGCGCACGGGCGCGGCTCGAGCGCTTGGCGGCGGCCCGGGATGCGCTGGAAAGGGAGCGGGCCGCGGCCCAGGCGGCGCTGAGCGAGGCGTTGGCCGCCGCTGACGAGCACGCCCGGCGGCTCAAGGAGCGGCGGACAGAGGCCGAGCAAGTGCAGGCGGCGCTGGCGTCGGCGCGCGAAGCCTTGAAAGAAGGGCGGCGGGCCGTGGACGAGGCCCGGGCCCGCCTGTCGGAAGTGCGGGCGACGCTTCAGGCCTTGGAGCGGCTTGAGGAGAGCCACGAGGGTTACCAGCCCGCGGTCAAGGCCGTGCTGAGCGCGGCGCCATCGCTGCCAGGGCTGTTGGGCACCGTCGCGCAGCTTCTGGTCGTACCGGCGCGGGTTGAGGTCGCGATTCACGTGGCCCTCGGCGGCGCGTTGCAGTACATCGTCATGGCCGACGAGCAGGGCGTGCAACGGGCCATCGAATACCTCAAGGCGCGCCGGGCCGGGCGGGCCACTTTCCTGGCTTTGGAAACGCTGCGGGGCCGGCCGTGGCCCAGCGAGCTGGCGGGCGTCCTGACGCAACCCGGGGTTGTGGGCCGGGCGGCGGAGCTGGTCGAATATGAGCCGCGGCTGCGGATCGTGGCAGACCATTTGCTGGGACGCACGCTGGTGGTGGAGACGCTGCCCCGGGCGTTGGAACTGGCCCGGGCGCTGCCCGCCAACGTCCGGCTGGTGACCCTTGCCGGGGAGCTGGTGGTGCCAGGCGGGCCCGTGACCGGAGGCTCCGCGCCGGCGGAAACCGGCGGGGGCCTTTTGGCCCGGCGGCGGGAGCTCAGGGAACTGGCCCAACGGGTGCAGCGCGGCCAGGAGGAGTTGGAGCGCCGGGAACGGCAGGCGGCGGAGTTGGCCGCACGGGTGGAGGCGTTGGAGCAGCAGCTCTCGGCCATCCGCACCGCCGCCCAGGCCGACGAAGTGGCCCTGGCCGAGAAGCGGCAGGCAAGCCAATCCCTGGCCAGCAGCATTGAGCGCATTGAGAAGAGCATCGCCCTCAATGAAGAAGAGCAGGCCGAGGCCCAGCGGGCTGCGGCCGGTGCCGCGGAGCGGCTGGCGGAGCTGCAGGCGGAGGTTGCGGCTCTGGAGGCGCGCGAGGACGGGCTGCGCCAGGCGTTGGCCGATCTGACCGAGCAGAGCCGCCGGGAGGACGAGGGCCGCCGGCGCCGGCTCGACGCCCTTGGCGAGGTGCGGGCTCGCCTGGCGGCGCAAGAAGAAGCCCTGCGGGGCCTCTTGCGGGCCCGGGAGCAATGGCAGGCGCAGGCGGCGGCCATCCGCGCCGAGCTTGAGCGCCTGGACAAGCTCTCGGCCGAGCTGGATGCCGAGGGCCAGCGGCTGCAGGCGGAAGAGGCCCGTCTCATGCAAGCCTTGCCGGAGGCTGAGCGGGCGGTCCGGGACGCCTTGGCCCGGGTGCAAGCGGCGCAAGAGGCGGTGGCCGCCGCCCAGGCCGAGGCCGACGGGCGGGAGCACCGCCGCGCCCAGGCAGCCGCCGCGGTCGAGAAGGCGCGGGAGCAGGTGTGGGCGCTGGAGGCCGAGAGCGGCCGGCACCGGGCGGCGCTGGACGCCGTTGCCGAGCGCATGGCGGAGCTGGAAATTGTCCCGGAGGCCGCCGCAGAGGTGGCGGCAAGCACTGAGGCGTCTCCCCAAGAGATGCGCCGCCTGCAGGAGGAACTGGACGCGCTGGGCGCCGTCAACCTGGGCGCTGCCGACGAGCTGGCGGAGTTGGAGCGGCGGCTGGCTTTTCTCCAGGAACAGCAGGCGGACCTGGAACGTGCGGCCGGGTCACTGCGGGAGGCCATTGCCCGCCTGGACCGGATCTGCGAGGAGCGATTCAACGCGACGCTGGAGCAAGTGGCCGAGGCGTTCGACGACATTTTCCAGCAGCTTTTTGGCGGAGGGCGGGCGCAGCTGTCGCTGGTGCCCCCTGACGGCGGGGTCGATGTTCACGTGCAGCTGCCGGGCCGGCGCACCCAGCACTTGTTGGCCCTCTCCGGCGGCGAGCGGGCGCTGACCGCGACGGCACTCCTGTTTGCGATGCTCCGGGTCAACCCAAGCCCGTTCTACGTGCTGGACGAGATCGACGCCGCACTGGATGAGGCGAATCTCGGCCGGTTTCAGCGGCTGCTGCTCGATGCCGCCCAGCACGCGCAGTTCATCGTCATCACCCACCGGGCGACGACGATGGAGGCGGCCTCGGTCCTGTACGGCGTGACCGCGGCCCATCCCGGGGTCTCGACCTTGGTTTCCCTGGATCTGCAAAAGGCGCGAGCGACCACGGCCTGATGAAAAGCCGCCTCGACGGTGGTAGAGTCATCTCAACGGGATTAGCTGGAGGGATGGTCATGGCCTTTGGCGGCGGATGGCTGCAACGGCTGCGGGAAGGATTGGCCCGCACCCGGGCGGGGCTCGCGGAGCGGGTGGATACGCTCCTGGGCGGGCGGATTGACGAGGAGGTCTTCGAGGGCCTCGAGGAGGCGCTCATCCAGGCCGATGCCGGCGTGGCCACCACCCTGCGCATCATGGACAGGCTGCGGGAGCGGGTGCGGCGGGAGTCACCCCGGGACCCAGCGGCGGTCAAGACGATGCTGCAAGAGGAAATCTTGGCCGTGTTGAAGCCGGTGGCCCGGCCGCTGAACGTGAAGCCCGAGGGTTTGACGGCCATGCTCATCGTCGGCGTCAACGGCGCCGGCAAGACGACCAGCATCGGCAAGCTGGCCTACCGGTTCCGCCAGGAGGGCCGGCGGGTCATCATCGGGGCCGCGGATACGTTCCGGGCGGC
>PKQR01000033.1 GCA_017578085.1 Bacillota bacterium | reverse complement strand
CCAACAAGCTGGAGAAGGTCGAGTCGGCCATGGACTGGGCGCTGCACGTGGGCTGGCCGGGGCCGGCCAACGCGGCCATCGACGAGGTGTTCAACACCTTCATCATCCCGGTCATGTTCGCCCGCGTGGCGCAGGGCATCGACCGGCCGGAGGATGCGCTGGACGAGGCCGCGGCCCAGATCCGCAGCATCTTCAACAAGTGGCGCCGGCAGGGGCTGGTGGGCGGCACCTCTTAAGGCCAAGGCTGAATGCTAGCCAGCGCTCTCGGCGCAAGGCCACAGGTGCTGCCGCCGGTGGAGCGGCGCTCCTGCGGCCAGCAGTGGCGAAGGGGGTCCCGAAAGGGACCCCCCTTTTGTCGTCAGTTCCTGCTCCGCAGCCACGCGTCGACCGACATGTACTGCTCCAGGAAGACGGGATTCAAGGCGATCCCGATGGCGATGGCCACCACCACCAGCGCCAGGGCCAGGGCCACCCGCCGCACCAGGGTGACCCGGTGCGAGCCGCGCCAGACCAGGGGCAGGATGACGAGGGCGCTGGCCAGGCTGGACAGCACGACCCCTGAGCCGCCCACTATCGGTTCTATACGGCCGGCTGCCACCAGGTTGGCCGCCGTAGCCGCCGTGGAGGCGCTGGACACAAGCCCGCCCGCGAAGCTGACGGCGTAGAAGCCCAGGCTGCCCAGAAGCTGCTGGGCGATGGCGCCGACGACGGTGATGATGGCAAAGAGCACGCCGAACTGGAGCGCCGAGGCCAGGGAGAAGGGCGACTCCACCTGGATGGCCGGCGGCGTCACCATGGTCTTGCGCCGGCCCCGCAGGGCGAAGATCAGGGTGACCACCATCATCAAGCCCACCGGCAAGATGCCTGCAGGCAAGGCCGCCGGCGCGAAGATGGCCAACGTGATGCCGTTGCGCAAAAACGACGCCGTCTTGGCCAGCATGATGCCCCGGAACGCCAGGTCCTCCACGACCGGGTCCCCGTCCCGCGCCTTTTGAGCCAAGGCGATGCTGGTGGCCACCGAGTTGACGAGCCCGCCGAAGAACCCCGTGAAGGTGATGCCGCGGGCGCCGTAGAGCCGGAGAAGGATGTAGTTGCCGAAGCTGATGGCGCTGATCAAGACGACCATGGTCCACACGCTGCGCAGGTCAAACAAGCCCCACGGGTCCACCGGCCCCCTGGGGAGCACCGGCAGGATGACGAAGCTCAAAAGCAGCAGCGTAATGGCCGCATGCACCTCGTGGCGCTTGAGGTGGCGGGTAAAGAGCACCAGCTCTTCCTTCCAGCTCAAAAGGATGAGCATGAGCACGGTAACCGCCACGCCCACAAAGAGCTGTCCCTGCGCCACCAGCATCCCGACGAACGCCATCAAAAAGAGGGAAACCGACGTGGTGGCCTCCACGCTGTTTTGCTTGCGCATGGCGTTCACGTTGAAAATGAGTACGATGACGGCGATGAAGGCCAGCGTGGCGACGGTGTAGGGCTGGCCCATCTTCCAGGACAAGAAGCCCAGAAGCGCCGTGAAGGAGAAGGTGCGCAGGCCTACTTCCTTCCCGGCCCGCTCCCGCTCAAACCCCACCAGAAGGCCAAGGCCGAGGGTGATGGACAGGTGCCATAGCGTCATATAGGATAGGTCTTCGTTCATTGCCGGGGCTCCTTGAAACCGAATTCCTGGTAGTTTCACCACGCGGGCTGCAAAGTCCTCGCCTCATCCTACGGAAACTCCCGGCCGGCGTTGCCGCCCGCCCTACGGCCCCGCCCTGGGTCACGCCCGGCTGCCGCCCTCCCAGCTCGTCGCGCCCGGGCGCAGGCGGGTCCAGGCGACGAGCAGGCCGCCGACGGCAAGCAGGAACGACATGACGGGCACACTGGCAAGCCCGGCCGCGTCCGCGACGGTGCCGCCCAGCACGCTTCCCACCGCCCCAGCCAGGGCGGAGGTGCCCTCATACACCCCAATGGCCTCCCCCCGGCGGCGTGCCGGCGTGCGCCGGGCCAAGGTGCCGGTGGCACCTGTGGACATGAAGGGAAACACCGGCAAGCCAAAGAGGACGAGGGTGGCCAGGGGATCCCGCCAGAGCACCATCAGGCCGTACATGGCCGCGTACCCCAGGCAGCCGAGCAAGAGCACCCGCTCGGCGCCCCAACGGTCCGCGAGGCGTCCCAGGGGTCCCACGACCACGATCCCGAGGAAACTCGCGACGCCCATGCTGATCCCGATGTACTCCAGCGACCCCGCCAGGTACTCGGTCAGATACGGCCCCAGGACGGCGAAGAAGGCCTCGTTGCCCGTGACGGTCAGCAGGATGACGGCTGCCAGCGTCCACACGGCGTGGAACCGCCAAATGGGGCCGCTGGCGCTCGCCCCGGCCTCGGCCGGTGCTGCGGCGCCGGCGTCCGCCGGCGACCCGGGTTCCCGCGACGGCCCGGGTTCTCCCGGCGGCCCGGATTCCCGTGGCGGCCCGGTCTCCGGCGCTGTCGCAGCCCCTGCCCCCGTCCGCGTCTCCACAGCCGTAGCAAGTGTACGCCGCAAGCCTGCAAGCACCGCTACGCCCACGACGGCGCTGGTGCCTGCCGTGATGAGGATGGCTGCCGGGATGCCGCCCAGGTCCAGCAGGCTGACCAGGAGGCTTGCACCTATGCTCCCGACGGTCCAACCTACCGACCGCATGCGGTAAAAGCCGGCGGCTTCCTGCGCGGGGCGGTCCGGAGCCTGCAAGGTCAGCCAGCTGACGCTCAAGGGCGCGATGGCCGCCAACAGGCACGACCAGACGACGACCCCCGCGATGAAAGCCGCGGAGCCGGGAACAAAGGGCAGCGCCGCCTGCACGGCCCCGCTCAAGATGAGAGCCCACCCCACCAGCACCAGCGGCCGGCGGGCCCGATCGCCGACGCGTCCCCACGCCCCGGCGGCGAAAAACCACGCCAGGGCGGCGATGGCCAGCATGAGCGTAATCACCGTCAGCCGCGGCTCGCCCAGCACCTGTCGCATGTACAACGGCCCATAGCCGTACACCGCGGCGCTGGCCGCACCTTCGGCCGCGGCGGGCAGCAAGACAGGCAGCCGCCCGCCCATGCGCAGACTCTTCACATGTGGTCACCACCGGGCGATTCGACCGGCCCGGCCCCTTTTCCTACGCCGGTTCGCGAGGGTGGAAACCGGAAACCAACTCCCTCACGGAGGAAACCGGGGACAAGCTGGGGAAGAACGCGCCAGGAATAGCCTTGCACGACACACGGGAGGATGTGAAGCCCCATGCACCGACGCTTGCACACGCCCCCCGGGAACCGGATTGCCGTTAGCGCCGGGGCCATCGTCGCCTTGGCCCTGGCGTTCACCCTGTGGGCGGGCGCCCCCGACGCCCTGGCCCAGGCCAACATCACCCCTGCCGCGGCGCTGGAGCGGCTGCTTGTGTCCGAAGCCCTCGAGGCCGACTGGTTCGCGCCCGTCTTCTTGGCCCAGATCCCCGTCGAGCAGGTGGAGATCATCGTCGCCCAGCTCAGGGCCGGACTCGGCCAACTGGTGGGCGTCCAAGGGTCCGGCGTCAACTACGAGGTCGTCTTTGAGCAAGGCGTGCTGCCGGCCCAGATCGTGCTGGACGCCGAAGGGCGCATCGCCGGGCTCTTCTTTGGTCCCCCGCGGCCCAAGGTATCCGGCCTTGAGGAAGCCCTCGCACCCTTTGCGGAACTGCCGGGCCAGGTGAGCGTCCTCGTGCTGGGCGGCTCTGCGGAGCTGGCCGCGCTCAATCCCGACGAGCCCCTGGCGGTGGGCTCTGCGTTCAAGCTCGCGGTGCTTGCCGCTCTCAGGCAGCAGATCGCCCTGGGCCAGCGGTCGTGGGACGAAGTGGTCGTTTTAGACGAAACTTGGCGGAGTCTGCCCAGCGGCATCCTGCAAGAGTGGCCGGCGGGGTCACCCGTGACCCTCCACACGCTGGCCGCGCTGATGATCTCCTTCAGCGACAACACCGCGACCGACGCCCTCTTGCATTTAGTCGGCCGCGACGCGGTGGAAGCTTTGACGGTGCGCAACCGCCCGTTCTTGTCCACCCGCGAGGCGTTTGTGCTCAAGAGCCCCGCGAACGAGGACCTGCTCGCCCGCTGGCGGGCCGCCGACGAAGCCGGCCGCCGGGCGCTGCTGGCTGAGGCCGCGAACCGGCCTCTCCCCACGGCCGACGTTTTCGACTCGCCGCGAGCGCTGGATGTGGAGTGGTTCTTCACCACCCGCGAGCTCTGCGGCCTGATGGGCGCGGTCTATGACCTGCCCCTGATGTCGATCAACCCGGGCGTGGCCAATGCCGACGACTGGGCGTGGGTCGCGTTTAAGGGCGGCTCGGAGCCCGGCGTGCTCAACCTGACCACGGCCCTCGCGGACGCGAGCGGCGCCCGCTACTGCGTCAGCGCCACGTGGAACCACACGGACAACCTGGACGAGCTGCGCTTCTTCGGCCTCTACAGCGGCCTGTTGGAGGCCATCAAGCAGCTGGGCGCCTCCCGGTGAGGGAAACCCGGCGGGCGCGTTTAGCGGGCCAGCGCCACGACGCGCCCGCCCGTGATCCGCACCAACTCCTGCGGGGTGATGCGGAAGATGTGGTGGGGCGTACCCGCGGCCGCATACACTTCCTCAAACTTCAAGAGATCTTCATCGATGTAAGTCACGAGCGACTTGGCGTGGCCCACGGGCGGCACGCCCCCGATGGCAAAACCCGTCGCTTCTCGCACGGTGCGGGCGTCGGCGCGTTCGACGGGCGCGCCCATGAGCGCCGAGAGCTTGCCGGTATCCGCTTGATTGGCCCCGGACACCAGGGCCAGAAAAGGCTGCCCCCCGGCCACGAACACGAGGCTCTTCACGATCTGCGCCACGCTGGTGCCGATGGCATCGGCCGCTTCCTGCGCCGTGCGGGTGCTTTGGGCAAATTCCATGATCTCGGTGTCGACTCCCTTCTCGCGGAGCGCAGCCCGCACCCGTTCGACCGCCAGCGACGCCGACATACGCGCGTCTCCTCCTCCGTCCCTTGCAGCGTCTTTCACTCCATTCGCCGCTGGCTGTGGGCATCCTGTCCGGTGCGGGCCGCCAGCCGGGGCTCTTGCCCTTGGCCCCCTGGCTTTCCCGGCAGGGCACCGGGCACACTCTGTGGAACTGCACGCGAAACGGGTCGATGGCGGCCGGGGAGGTGAAGCACCCCGTGAGCTGGATTCCCCCATCGCAGCACCGGGAAGAGGACGAAGCCGCCCTGCGGGAGCGGGCTTGGCGGCGGCTGGTGGAAGAGCGCATTCAGGAGGCCATGGCCCAGGGCGCCTTTGACAACTTGCCGGGCAAGGGCAAGCCGCTGGACCTGCGGGAAAACCCGTTTACCCCGCCGGAGCTGCGCCTGGCCTATAAGCTGCTCAAAGACGCCAACTTCGCCCCGGACTGGATCGAGCTGGACCGGGACGTGCGCGCCGCCCGGGAGGAACTGGCCGCGTTTCAAGAGCGGCACATGGAATGGCTCCGCCACCAACCCCTCCCCACCGACGGCCGGGCCCCGGCCGCCGTGCTGGACTGGCACCGCCGCATGCGCGCGCAGCTGGTGCGCCGGCTGGATGAGCTCAATCGTAAGATAGACCATCTCAACCTGATCGTCCCGCAGCTGCAACTCCAGCGGCCGCGGGTCGACGCGGCCGAAGTCTTGCGCCGTTTTGACGAGCGCTGTGCGGACATCTACCCGCCTTTGGCGCAAGCGGGGGGCGAGCCAGATGACCGACGCCATCGTCCGTGAACTGCGGGCCGTCCTGGGTCCCGACCAGGTGCTGGCCTCGCCCGCGGACCGGGTAACTTACAGCTACGATGCCACCTACCTGTCCCATCTCCCGGACGTCGTGGTGTTCCCGGCCAGCACCGAGCAGGTGCGCCACGTGTTGGCGGTCGCCCGGGCGCACCGCGTGCCCGTCTTCCCTCGCGGCAGCGGCACCGGCTTGAGCGGCGGGTCCGTGCCCCTGGGCGGCATCGCCCTCGTGATGACCCGCATGAACCGCATCTTGGAGATCGACCGGGACAACATGCTGGCCCGGGTCCAAGCCGGCGTCATCACCGCCCACCTGCAGGAAACCGTGCGGGCCCAAGGCCTGTTTTACCCCCCGGACCCCGGCAGCGCCCGCATCTCCACCATCGGCGGCAACGTGGCCGAAAACGCGGGTGGCCCGCGCTCGTTTCACTACGGCACCACCGGCCGGTACGTCCTGGGCCTTGAGGTCGTGCTGGCGGACGGGACGGTGCTCAAGACCGGCGGCATGACCACGAAGAATGTAACCGGCTACGACCTGACGAGCCTGTTTGTGGGTTCTGAGGGGACGCTCGGGATCGTGACCGAAGTGACGCTGCGGCTCCTGCCCCCGCCCCCTCCGGCCCGTGGGACGCTGGTCGCCTCCTTCGCGGACCTCACCGCCCTCGGCCGCGCCATCGGCGCGCTGGCCGCACACCCCGCCCGCCCGACGAGCCTGGAGATGGTGGACCGCCACTGCCTGGCGGTCGTGGAGGCTCACCGCCCGCCGGACATCCCCCCGGGCGTCGCGGGCGCCCTGTTGTGCGAGGTGCTGGACTGGCCTGAAGCCCTCGCGGGGCGCCTCCGGGCGCTGGAGGAAGTCTGCAGGGGCGTCGGCGCCGTAGCCGTCTCCGGTTTGGCGGACGCCGGCGCCCAGCGCCGCATCTGGGCTATGCGGGAAGCCTTGTCCCCCGCGGTCGCCCGCATCAAGCCCACCAAGATCTCCGAGGACGCAACCGTGCCCATCGCGGCCATCCCGGCGTTCCTGGCGGACCTTGAGGAGATCCGGCAGCGTTGGCGGGTCAACCTGCTGGTTTTCGGCCACGCCGGGGACGGCAACCTCCACCCCAACATCATCTGCGACGAGCGGGACGCGGACGAGATGAGCCGGGTGCAGGCCGCCATCGACGACATCTTCGCCGCATGCCTCGCCCGGGGCGGCACCTTAAGCGGCGAGCACGGCATCGGGTTGCTCAAGCGGCGCTACATGCCCAAGGCCCTCCCGCCCGAGACCTTAGACGTCATGCGCCGGCTGAAGGCGCTTTTCGACCCCGACAACCTGCTCAATCCCGGCAAGGTCTTTCCCGACGGGGCCGTGGAGGAGCCGCTCGCGGGCCGGCCGGTGACCGGCCCAACGGCCACGCCACGGGTCGCCGCGGAGCCGCACGACAAGGGCGACAGCGCGAACCAACAGCCGCTGGGAGGCCGGACGGCGTGAGGGCCGTGGAACCGCCCCGCAACGTTGCAGTCGGCGACCCCCACCACACGGTAACCGCCATCGGCCTGGCGGCGGCTCAGGGAGAGGCCGCCCGCTGCATCCATTGCGGCTTCTGCCTGCCCGCCTGTCCCACCTACCAGGTCCTGGGGCTCGAGAAACACTCGCCCCGGGGGCGCATCCAACTCGTCAAGGCGTGGGCGGAAGGCCGCGTCGACGCCGACGAAGGTCTTATCGAAGCGCTGGACTTGTGCCTTGGCTGCCGCGCTTGCGAAACCGCCTGCCCTGTGGACGTCCGCTACGGCGTGATCCTGGAAGCCGCCCGGGATGAGCTGGCCCAGCGCCGCGCGGGCCAACCGGCGAACATCCTATTGAAATTGGCGCTGCGCCACGTGGCCGCCTATCCCCGTCGCCTAGGCCTCGCCGCCCGGCTGGCGGCGCGCTTCTTGCACAGCGCGGCGGGCCGGCAGCTGGAAATGCTGGCCGCCCGCCGGCCCGGCTCGTGGCTGGCCGCGGCCCTCACCTTCGCCCGGGCGCTGCCGTCTCCCCGCGGACGGCTGGAGGCGGCAAGACCGTCGTCATCGGGTGGCCGCCTGCCGGGCTCAGCCGCGGCGCCCGGCACGACCGCTCCTGGACGCAGCAGGCCCCGCGCGGCGCTGTTCGCGGGCTGTGCGCAAGCAGGACTCTTTCCCCAGGTCAATGCGGCGACGGCCAGCCTGCTGGCCGCGGCCGGTTTCCAACTAGAGGTGCCGGCGGGACAAGTCTGCTGCGGGGCGCTGCACCGCCACCACGGCGATCCGGAGCACGCCCGGGCCCTGCTGCGGCGCAACCTGCAGGCGTTTGGGCTTCTCCGCGGGGAACCCGCGGAGGTGATCGTCTTCAACGCCGGTGGTTGCCTTGCGTGGATCAAGGAGGCCGCCAGCCTGTTTCCTGCGGGCACCCCGGAGCACGCCGCCGCTCGGCAGCTGGGCGTCCTGGCGAAAGACGTCGCGGAAGTCCTCGTGGAGCGCGGCTGGACGCCGGGAGACGCTGTCCAAGGCGGCCAGCGGCGATCTTTGCGAGTCGTCTACCAGCCGTCCTGCCACCTGACCCATGTCTGTGGGGTGACGGACGCACCCCTGCGGCTCCTGCGTTCCCTGCCCGGCGTGACTGTGGCGCTGCCGTCCGATGGCGGCACCTGCTGCGGCTCGGCCGGGATCTACAACGCGCTCCACCCTCAAGTGTCGGCGGCGGTCTTGGAACGAAAAATGGCGGCAATCGCCGCTCTTGGCGGTGGGCCGCCCGACGTCATTGTCACATCGAACCCCGGCTGCCACCTGCAGATGCTGGCCGGCGTGCGCCAGGCCGGCCTGGCAGGGCAGGTCGCCGTCATGCAGCTGCCAGAGTTCATTGCCTGGTACCTCGCCCGGCCGCGAGGGCCTCTGCCCCCCGCCGCCTGATACGCCTGCAGGCACGCCCTCCTTAAAGCCGGTCCTAAACCTTCCTCCCCGGGTGCCCTCTTGCCTACCGCCCCAACCGGTCCCGCAAGGTGGCCGCGAGCTTTGTCGCGACCATGTCGACGGCCACTTCGTTGAAACCGCCCTCGGGGATGATGATGTCCGCGTAGCGCTTGGACGGCTCCACAAACTCCAGGTGCATCGGGCGCACGGACTCCAGGTACTGCCGGATGACCGATTCCATGGTACGCCCCCGCTCGCGGATGTCCCGCTCGAGCCGCCTCAAAACCCGCACATCGGCGTCGCAGTCCACATATATCTTAATGTCCAACCGGCGGCGGATGTCGGGCTCCCACAAGATCAAAAGCCCTTCCACCACGATGATGTCCTTGGGCTCGACGCGAACCGTGTACGTTTCGCGCGTGTGGGTCTTGTAGTTGTAGACCGGTTTCTCGATGGGCTGCCCGGCAGCTAGCTGGTCAAGGTGGGCTACCAAAAGCGGGGTATCGAAGGCGGCTGGGTGGTCATAGTTGATCTTGAGGCGTTCCTCGAAGGGCAGACAGCTTTGGTCTTTATAGTACGAGTCCTGCTCGATGACCGCGACGGTGGCCTCGGGCACCCGGCTGACGATGGCGCGCGTCACCGTCGTCTTGCCCGAACCGCTGCCGCCGGCGATGCCGATAAAGACAGGCCGCATGTGTCGAGCGCGCTCCATTGGCGTCACCGTTGCCAGCATACCAGAATGCACCCGCCGGGAAAAGGCTCCCAACCCTCGAGCCCCATGGCCCAAATGGGCTGCGCACCCCAAATGGGCTTCGCGCCGGGTTTCCCGGGGCTTATGTCGTGATGTTTTCGCAAGTCAAGGACCACCCCGCTGGCGGTGGAGGTCGTTCGCGGCGAGACGGTCGTCCGCGACTTCCAGCTGGTGCGGGCCGCATCGGTGCGGGTCCACGTGCGCGTGCCAGCCGGAGCGGGCGGCGCTCACCCTGGCGCCCGGCGAACACCACGACGTGGTCGTCAACATCGCCCCCGTGCCGCGGTCCGTCCAATTCCTGGACGGCGGCGAGGTGCAACTGTCCACACAATAAAGCGGTTCTTGCCGGGCACACTGCCGGATCGGTAGAGCAGGGCGGCCGTCAAGCGTAACGTCGCCTCTTGTTCCTTGACGGCTGCCCTCCGCGCCGGAAAGAAGGCGCCTGGCCCGGCGGGCCTTTGTCCCCGTCACCGCCCGTAACGGCGACGGGGAGGGTGACCCGACGACGCCCCTCCCGTTCCCCTGGCCGCTGAAGGAGACCCACCACACTCAGCCGAAGGGTTTCGCGTGTAGAGGGCGGCGCTCCTCAGCCCGTCGCCCGGGCCGTGACGACCGCCTTTGCATAGGAGGTGTACGGCATGTCCGTCACCGTCAAGGGCATCGATGCCCTCGAGGCCCCTTACAATCCCGGCATCCCGCTGGATCTGGACTGGATCGCCGGGGTGCAGGTCAACCGCTCGGCCGTGGAGCGGCGGACAGCGAGTTTGCCCGCCCGCCGCAGCGTCAAGCAGGAGTGGCAGGCCGCATGGCTGCTGCGGGCCGTGCAACTGATCGACCTCACCACCTTGAACGGCGACGACACCCCGGGCCGGGTGCGCCGCCTGTGTGCCAAGGCGCGCCAGCCGGTGCGGCAGGAGATTCTCGACGCCCTTGGCGTCGGCCACCTGCCCCTCAAAGTGGCCGCGGTGTGCACGTGGCCGGCGCTGGTGCCGCCAGCCGTCGAAGCCCTCAAAGGCTCCGGCATCCCCGTGGCCGCGGTGGCGGCCGGTTTCCCCGCGGGCTTAAGCCCCTTGGCCCAGCGGGTTGATGAAGTCCGCGCCTGCGTCGCGGCCGGCGCTGACGAAATCGACATCGTCATCTCCCGCCGGCATGTGCTCACCGGCGACTGGCGGGCGCTCTACGACGAGGTCCAAGCTTTCAAGGAAGCCTGCGGCGGCGCCCACCTCAAAGCCATCATCGCCGCAGGGGAACTCGGCACCTTGCGCAACGTGTACCGGGCCAGCCTCGTGTGCATGATGGCCGGGGCGGACTTTGTCAAGACGTCCACCGGCAAGGAGACCGTCAACGCGACGCTTCCCATCGGCCTGGTGATGGTGCGGGCCATGCGGGACTACATGGAGCGCACGGGCTACCGGGTGGGTTTCAAGCCCGCCGGCGGCATCCGCCAGGCCAAAGACGCCCTCAACTGGATGATCCTCATGAAGGAAGAACTGGGCGATGCCTGGCTCACGCCCGCCCTGTTCCGGCTGGGCGCCAGCGGCCTGTTGACCGACATCGAGCGGCAGCTGGAGCACCACGTCACCGGCCGCTATTCGGCCGCCCACCGGCACCCGATGGGTTAGAGGCACACGGCCGCGACCGCGAACAGGCACCCATGAGACACCCAGCGGAAAGCGAGGCGAGGCCTATGGAGATTGGCCGCATCCTGGAGACGATGGAATACGGGCCTGCGCCGGAGAGCGACGGGCCCGTCCGCCAGTGGCTGGCTCAGCATAAGGACGGCTTCGGCCTGTTCATCAACGGCCAATGGCGCAAGCCCTCGGACGCCGGGACGTTTGCCACGGTGAATCCCGCCACCGGTGAAACCCTGGCCACAGTGGTCCAGGCTCGCCCGGAAGACGTGGACGACGCCGTGGCCGCCGCGCGGGAAGCCTTACCCGGCTGGGCGGCATTGCCAGGGCACGTGCGGGCGCGGTACCTGTACGCCCTGGCGCGGCAGGTGCAAAAGCACGCCCGGTTTCTCGCGGTGCTGGAGACGCTGGACAACGGCAAGCCCATCCGGGAAACCCGGGACATCGACATCCCCTTGGTCGCCCGCCACTTCTACCACCACGCGGGCTGGGCGCAACTGTTGGAGACGGAATTCCCGGGGTATGAACCCGTCGGGGTCGTGGGCCAGATCATCCCCTGGAATTTTCCCTTGTTGATGCTGGCGTGGAAGATCGCCCCGGCCTTGGCCGCAGGATGCACCGTGGTCCTCAAGCCCGCCGAGTACACGCCCCTGACGGCGCTCTACTTCGCCGAGCTCTGCCAGGAAGTGGGTCTGCCGCCGGGCGTCGTCAACATCGTCACCGGCGACGGCGCGGTCGGCGAGCTCATTGTGCGCCACCCGGACGTCGACAAGATCGCCTTTACCGGCTCCACCGAGGTGGGCCGCCTCATCCGCGAGCGCACGGCGGGCAGCGGCAAGGCGCTCACCCTCGAGCTCGGCGGCAAGTCGCCCTTTATCGTCTTTGACGACGCGGACTTAGACAGCGCGGTAGAGGGCGTCGTGGACGCCATCTGGTTCAACCAGGGCCAGGTGTGCTGCGCAGGCTCGCGCCTGTTGGTGCAGGAGAGCATCGAGGAGGCGTTCCTGGCCAAACTGCGGCGGCGCATGGAAACCTTGCGGGTCGGCAACCCCTTGGACAAGAGCGTCGACATCGGGGCCATCGTCGCCCCGGTGCAGCTTAAGCGCATCGAGGACTTGGTGCGCAGGGGGCAAGAGGAAGGCGCCACCGTGTGGCAACCGTCCTGGTCGTGCCCCAAGGACGGCTGGTTTTACCCGCCGACGCTGCTGACCAACGTGGCCCCCGCGTCCACCGTCGCCCAGGTGGAGATCTTCGGGCCGGTGCTGGCCGCGATGAGCTTCCGCACGCCGGCGGAGGCGGTCGAGCTGGCCAACAACACCGTCTATGGCCTCGCAGCCAGCATCTGGACGGAAAACATCAACCTGGCGCTGGATGTGGCCGCGCAGCTGAAGGCCGGCGTCGTGTGGATCAACTCGACCAACCTCTTCGACGCGGCCGCAGGCTTCGGCGGTTACAAGGAAAGCGGCTTCGGGCGCGAGGGCGGCCGGGAAGGGATGTGGGAGTACCTGCGCCCGCGCTGGCAGCGGGCTGCCGGAACCGCTGCACCGGACGCTAGCGCCGTCACCGAGCCCGGCCCGTCCCCGGCGGCCGCCGTAAACCATGCCGGCGGCGCCGTTCCCATCGTCGTCCGTGTCCCCGACATCGACCGCTCGCCCAAGATGTATATCGGCGGCCAGCAGGTGCGGCCCGACGCCCCCTATTCCCGCCATGTCCTGGGACCCGACGGGCGGGTCGTGGGCGAAGTGGGCGAGGGCAACCGGAAGGACATCCGCAATGCGGTCGAAGCTGCTCGCAAAGCCGGCGCATGGCGGCACATGTCCGGCCACCAGCGGGCCCAGGTGCTGTATTACATCGCCGAAAACCTCAGTCTCCGGCGGGATGAGTTCGCGGCGCGCCTTGCCGCCATGACCGGGCAGGACGCGGCCAGCAGCTTGCGGGAAGTGGACGCTGCCATCGAGCGGTGGTTTGCGTACGCCGCCTGGGCGGACAAGTACGACGGTATGGTCCATCGCACCCTGCAGCGCCATATCACCCTGGCCATCCCTGAGCCCATCGGCGTCATCGGCATCGGCTGCCCCGACGAATGCCCCTTGCTGGCTTTCGTGTCCCTGGTCGCACCGGCCATCGCCATGGGCAACAGCGTGGTGGTGGTGCCGTCGGAGCGGTGGCCCCTGGCCGCCACCGACCTCTACCAGGTGTTTGACACCTCCGACGTGCCCGGCGGTGTCATCAACATCGTCACGGGCGCCCGAGACGCTCTCGTGCGGGTGCTGGCCGAGCATTACGACGTGGACGCGGTCTGGTACTTCGGCACCGCGGAGGGGAGCGCCATGGTCGAGCGGGCATCCGCCGGCAGCCTCAAGCGCACCTGGGTCAACTACGGCCGGCCGCGGGATTGGTTTGACCGCGAGCAGGGCGCGGGCCAGGAGTTCCTCCGGGCCGCGACCCAGATCAAGAACATCTGGATCCCGTACGGGGAGTAGCCGCGTTGACTGGGACTCGTCAGCGGATGACGAAATCGTGCCGGGCGTGCCCGAGATCAGCTGGCGGCGGGATCTCTTCCACCGCCGTCACCACGGCCCAACGGGGGCCCTGCTGGAGGTAGTCCCGCAAGAGCGCCAGGGTTTCGGGCGCGCCCTCGGCCACCACTTCCACCGAGCCGTCCGGCAGGTTGCGCGCCCACCCCACCAAGCCCAAGGCCCGCCCGTGCCGCTGCACAAAGGCCCGGAAGCCGACGCCCTGCACGCGGCCCCGCACCCGCCACGCCCGCCGGGCGATGTGTTGCGTTTCTGCCGGGAAATGGTCGTGCATTGCCTCGTCCCCCTCCCTTGCCCTATACTGGAAGGAAGTCGTGCTGGATGCCGATTCGTTTTCTCCGCCAGCGAGCCCGGAGGGCAACTGCATGACGCAACCCATGGAAGCCGGAGGCAAGCGAGGATCGGGCGCCAGCCCAGGCTGGTGGCGGCGCAACTTGCCCGCCATGCGGGCGCTCCTGGCCGCCTACGCCGGCATCACCATCGGCGTCACGCTGGTGGCCCTCGGCCTCAACTGGTTTCTGGTGCCCAACCGGCTGGCGGCAGGCGGCGTGAGCGGCTTGGCGGTGGTGATCTACCACCTGTTTAACGTCCCCGTAGGCGCCACCATGCTGGCCATCAACATTCCTTTATTCGCCCTGGCTGCGCAGGTGCTGGGCGTGGCCGCCGGGGCCCGCAGCATCTTTGGCTTTGTGGCGCTCTCCGTCCTCACCGACGGGCTCGCCCCCTACCTGCAGCCACTGACCCATGACCCGGTGCTGGCCGCCATCTACGGTGGGGTACTGGTCGGCATCGGCGTAGGCATCACCTACCGCTTTGGCGGCTCCACAGGGGGGACGGCCCTAGGCGCTCGCCTCATCCACCACTACCTGCGCATCGGCACGGGCCGGGCCATGCTGTTGGCGGATGGCCTCGTCATCTTGGCCGCGGGCCTCGCCTTCGGCCCCGAGCTGGCTTTGTACGCCCTCCTGTCGGTATTCGTCACCATGCGGGTCGTGGACCTGTTGGAGGAAGGCACGCCCTACGCGAAGGCGGCCATCATCGTCTCCGACGTACCGGAGCGGATCAGCGACCTGGTGCTGCACGAGCTCAATCGGGGCGCCACTGCGCTGCAGGGCCGCGGCCTTTACACCGGGCGGGACCGGGACATTCTCCTGGTCATCGTCTCCCGGGACGAGGTGGGCCGCCTCAAGCAACTCGTGCGCCGCACGGATCCCAACGCGTTCGTCGTCATCTACGACGTCCACGAAGCGCTGGGCGAAGGGTTCCGGCGCTTGTCCTGAGCGATGCCGGTGCGCCGCGGCCTCGCCAAGCCCGTTGGATGGCAACAGGGGCAGGTCTTTGCGACCTGCCCCTGCCTTGTCTGGCGCTACTTGGCCGCCCGGGCCGCTTCCAGGGCCGCCTCGTAGTTGGGGTGATCGCTCACCACGGGCACAATCTCTTTGTAGGTGATCTTGTTGTTGGAATCCACCACAAAGATGGCCCGGGCCAGCAGGCGCTTGTCCTTGATGAGCACACCGTAGTTGAGGCCAAAGGACGCGTCCCGGTGGTCCGAGAGCGTCTTCACCCTGTCGATGCCTTCCGCGGCGCACCAGCGCCTCTGGGCAAAGGGCAGGTCCATGCTGATGACCAGCACCTGCACGTTGCCGAGCTTCGCGGCTTCCTCGTTGAAACGCCGGGTTTCGGCGCTGCAGACGCCCGTGTCCAGCGACGGGACCGACGCGATCAGCCGCACCCCCGACGTGTCACGGAAGCGAAACTCCGAAAGGTCATTGGCGATCACGGTGAAATCGGGCGCTTCCTGGCCCACCTCAACCGGGGTCCCGGCCAGCTCAACGGGCTTGCCCCCAAAGATAACCTGGCCCACGCTCTGTCCCTCCCTGATGGCAGTATTGGGTCCGCAAGGTACAGGTTCCCAGCGGCACGCACCCACAGTGTTTCCACCGGAGTAGGAGGGATTCCTTCCCGAGACAAGAGGGGCCGCGCGGTCGCGGCCCCTCCGCGGCCAGGACCTGATTCTGCGACAGGAACCTCAAGACAAGAGCTCCCGCAGGGCCTGTTCGTCCCAGCCGATCACGACCTGGCGGCCCTTGACGGCGATGGGCCGGCGCCAGAGGCCGGGTTCGCGGGCCAAGAGAGCAACCCATTCGTCTTCGGTGAGCTGCTTCTCCGCGAGGCCCAGCTCCTTGAAACGGCGGCTGCGGGTGGAGACGAGATCGTGCACGCCGCCGGGCAAAAGACTGGCCAAACGGCGGACCTCGTCCTCGGTGGGAAGGTCGGTGAAAAAGCGGCGCTCTGCCACACGTGCCCCCAGCTCGCCCAGCAACTGCCGGGCTTTGCGACAGGAGGTTCAGCTGGGATAGTGGTAAAGGGTCACTTCCGCCACGGCGCATCCCTCCTGGGCCCCGTGCCGGCCAGCCCCGTTCCGGCACGGCCGCACAGGCCGCAAATTGACGCATCCGCGTTCCCGCGCTAGCTTCATGAAACCACCGTCGGAATCCTTCCCCGTCGGGCCCTGCCGTAAGGAAGCCGCTTATCCCCGCACCGTGTCCGTGCGGCCGGGGACGTTCGCGCAGGCACTGGCCCCCAGTTTAGCCGCGGACGACGATCCTATGCCGCATGGGCTCCGCTGTCCCACCGCCACCTCGTGATCACAGCTGGGATGTTCCCGTTGGATCCCGCCCAATAGAGCAAAATTGATGCAAAGTATTCATAGCTAATCACACCTTACTGATTCGCTCCTATTCACTTCATCCAACCCGAGAGGGAAACCGGCATGTGACGTCTAATTTTCGCATGATTGTGCCCACCGTCAGTGGGGGGAGGGGTGGGTCCGCGTGCTTGTGGACCGAACGGGCACCAATCTGCCCAGGAGCGACGGGGCGTCCTTGCCCGTCTTGCACCAGGCCTTTGCCGCGCTGGTGAACGTCGCCAAGCAGCTGCTCAAGCCCCTGGACTTGAACTCTGTCCTCGATGAGATCTTGTCCCAGGTGCAGCGGCTGTTCGGCTACGACATCTGTTGCGTCCTCTTGCCGTCCCAGTGCGGAAACTTCATGTACATCGCCGCGCACCGTGGGTATGACCCCGAGATTGTCAGCCGGTATCGGCTTCCCATCGGCGGGGGCCGGGGCATCGTCAGCCACGTCGCCGCTACGGGGCAGCCCTACTACGCTCCCGACGTCTCGGTGGATCCCTTTTATATCGCGGCGTCACCCGACGTGCGGTCCGAGTTTGCCGTCCCGTTGTTCCTGGACGGCCAGCTGGTCGGCATCCTCGACGTAGAGAGCCGGGAACTGGACGCGTTTCCCCGGGAAGTGCAGGAAGTGCTCGAGGGGTTTGCCGCCCTGGCGGCCCTGGCCATCTACCGGGCGCAGCGCTATGAGGAGCTCCAGCACCTGGCCTTGACCGACGGGCTTACGGGCTTGGCCAACAACCGGGCCTTCTGGGAAAACCTCCAGCGGGAACTGGCCCGGGCGCAGCGGTTTTCCCATCCGCTGTCCCTGCTGGTGCTCGAGATCGACAACTTCAAGCGGGTCAACGACGTATACGGGCACCTGCAGGGTGACGAAGCGCTCAAAGCCGTCGCCCGCGTCATCGCCAACTCTTCCCGGGCCATGGACATCGGCGCCCGCGTGGGCGGAGACGAATTTGCCCTGATCCTGCCGCAGACGACAAAGCAGGACGCGACGGTGGTCGCCCGGCGGCTGTGCACCCAGGTGCGGTCGCTAAAGCTCCCGGGGGATATCCGCCTGTCCATCAGCGTCGGCCTGGCCGCCTACCCCGAGGACGGCACCAGCGCCAACGCCCTGTTCGCCGCCGCGGACTACGCGATGTACCAGATCAAGTATCAGGGTGGCGGGGGTTTTTGCATCGCCAACACGCCGAGCTTGCACTCCGCCAGTTTCGAGCCCGGCAGCGACCCTTCCGTCCCCACTTCTACCCAAAGCCAAACTGAAGCTTAAACCCCTTCGCCGAGCGCGAGGACAGACAACGCCCGGCACCCAAGGGCGAACAGCGCCGGGCGGGGGGCGAAATTGCGCACGCCGGGGCGGGCGCCCTCTAGGCGTCCGTCACCCGGCGATAGCGCCGCCGGTGATACACCAGCGGCTCGGCATCAGGTTCAAATTCCATCGCGATGATTTCGCCCACAAACAAGATGTGGTCGCCGCCGTCGTAGCGGTGGCGGGTCCGGCAGTCGAGGCGCGCCCAAGCGTCGGCCAAAAGCGGCGCACCCGTCTGTCCCAGGGTGTACTTGAGCCCGCGGAACCGGTCCGGCTCGGGGCTCGCAAACCGGGCGGACAGCTCCTCCTGTCCCGCTCGCAGGGCGTTAACCCCAAAGCCTTCGGCCGCCTCAAAGTGCGGCAGGCTGCCGGCCTTCTTATGCAGGGTGAACAAGACCAGCGGCGGGTCCAGGGACAACGGGTCAAAGGAGCTGGCGGTAAACCCTTTCGGCTCCCCGTCGGTGCCCCGGCACGTAATCACGGCCACGGCCGAGGGCCAGTTGGCAA
>PKQR01000158.1 GCA_017578085.1 Bacillota bacterium | reverse complement strand
AAGCCGGGACCCGCCACCTCGGCCCGCTCCACGAGGGTCCCCTGGGGATCGAGATGACGTACCACGGCTTCGGCGATCTGGCGCGGGGCTGTGCGGGCCTCCCGGGCCAGCACCATCGCGGCGTTGGTAGCCCAGTCCCCGTGGGCCCGGTCCTTGGGACGCTCTACCTGAATCTCAGCGGGCGCGACGTCGCGGCCGAGGCTCAGCTCGCCGGCCGCACGCGCCCGGTTGAGGCCGTCCGCCACCAGCTGCTGGATTTGCGCCCGCACCTGGGCAGCCACGTTCATTGCCGTCCACTCCCAAAGCCGAGGATCGCTTCCCGCACCACCTTGGCCGCCAGGATGGCGGTGATGTCGCTCGCGTCTTGGGGCGGGCACACTTCCACGAGGTCCATGGCCACCACCTGCAGCTCCCGCAGGCGGTGGAGGGCAGCAAGCAGCTCTCCGGGCGTCACGCCGCCGGGTTCCGGCGTGCCGGTGCCCGGTGCAAAGCCGGGATCCACGACATCGATGTCAACGGTCACGTACACGGGCCGGCCGGACAGCTGCGGCAGCACGCGGTCCAGCGCCGGCAAGACCTCCAGCGGGTAAAAGCCGGTCCGTGCCCGGCCGAAGGCAAACTCCTCGCGCGTCCCCGAGCGGATGCCCAACTGGAAGACGCGGTCGAAGCCGATGAGCTCGCCCACGCGGCGCATGACCGTCGCGTGGGAGTGCCGCACTCCCAGGTAATCATCGCGCAAGTCGGCATGGGCGTCAAACTGGACGACGGCCAGGTCCGGGAAACGGCGGTGCACGGCCCGCACCGTCGCCAGCGTCAAGAGGTGCTCGCCGCCCAGGATGATGGGCAACTGCCCCCGCTCCACGACGCTGGCCACGGCCCGCTCGATGGCCGCCAGGGCCGCTTCCGGATCGCCAAAGGGCAGGTCCACGTCGCCCGCGTCGAAAAACGGCACCTGCGAGAAATCCAGGTTCAAGTGTGGGCTGTAGTCCTCAAGCCCATCGCTCATGTCCCGGATGCGGCTCGGGCCAAAACGGGTGCCCGGTCGGAAGCTGACCGTCGTATCCAGGGGCGCGCCCAGCAGCACCACCGGAGCACCCGGGTTCTCCACCGCCCCAAGAAACCGCTGCCGCCGGATCGTACCGGGCACAGCCTGCACCGGATCCACGGCCGCCATGCTACACCCCGCCCTCGACGGCCGCGACCGCCCGCACCAGCTCCTCGACGAACCGGGGCAGCTGGAAGGCGGCGTGGTGGATCTGAGGGGTGTAGTAGCGGGTGTCCAGCGGCCGGATGCTGGCCGGGTCTACGGCCAGGGGGTCGTAGCGCTTAGAGCCGAGCGTGAAGCTCCACAATCCGCTGGGGTATGTGGGGATGCTGGCCAGGTACAGCCGTGTAATGGGGAACGTGGCCCGGATGCCCGCCTGGGTGCGCCGGATCAGGTCCTGGTTGTAGAAGGGCGACTCCGTCTGGGCCACCATGATCCCGTCTTCCTTGAGGGCGCGCCCCACGGAGCGGTAAAACTCGGGCGAAAACAGCCCACTGGCCGCCCCGGCCGCACCGACGGGCTCGGTGGAATCAATCAGCACCACGTCGTACTCGGCCTCGGAGTTGCGGATGTGCTCCAGCCCATCGCCGATGCGGATCTCGACCCGGGGATCGTCCAGCCCGCAACTGATGGTCGGCAGGAACTCCCGGCTGGCCTCCACCACCCGGCGGTCGATCTCCATGAGCACCACCCGCTCCACGCTCGGGTGCTTGAGCACCTCGCGGACGGTGCCGCCGTCGCCGCCGCCGATGACCGCTACCCGCTTCGGATGCGGGTGGGTGTTCATCGCCACGTGGGTGATCATCTCGTGGTAGACGAACTCGTCGACCTCCGTGGTCTGCACCATGCCGTCCAAGAGCAGCATGCGGCCGAACTGCTCCGTCTCCACGATGGCCATGTGCTGGTATTCGGTCTGCTCTTCCACCAGCGTCCGCCGGACTTTGCAGGTGATGCCCACCGCCGGCGTCTGCTTCTCAGTTACCCATAGTTCCATCGCAAAAAGGCCCGCCTGACTGTGCAAGCGGGCCCGTCACCTCCCTAGCGCCGCCCTCTTTAATACCAGAGTGCCACCGCCGCAAAAGCGCAGCCGCACCGCTCGACGCGGTGGCTCACGGCCTTGATCATGACCTTCTTCAAAGGCAGGTTGCGCACGCGGAAAGCTTCCTCCACCATGCGCCGCACCTCGGCCTCGGCGTCGGCCGCCGTGCCCTTGCCTTCCCATTCCATGATCACGCCGTAGGTATCCTCGCTGAAACCGATGCCGACGGCCGCTGCGATCTCCTCGCCTGGCGTAGTGCTCGTGATATACCCGTAAGCGGTAGGTGTCAGGGTGCCGGGCGGGATGTCCAGCTTCTCCACCAGCTCGGCGTTGGGCGGCAAGATGCTGCTCACTCGGAGCAGATTCAAATTGCCGATCCCGCTTGCGAGCAGGGCGTTGTCAAACGCGTTAAGCGGCGTCGTCCCTTCGGCGGCGCCAGAAACCAATGTGAACTTTCTTGGAGTGGGCAGCACCTGGCCAACCTCCCGGCTGGACGTAATGCACAAGAGCTAGTATATCAAAAGGCCGGGACGGTGCAACCCTTGCGCTACTCGGCACCAAAAAATCTCTTAATCTCGATTTCGGCGGTTTCCGGGCTGTCGGAAGCATGCACGATGTTGTAGGGCAACTCCACCGCGAAGTCGCCCCGGATGGTACCCGGCGCCGCCTCCAACGGGTTGGTGGCGCCGATCAAGTTGCGCACGTGGCGCACCGCGTTGGGACCTTCCACGACGGCCATGGCCACCGGCCCGGAAGTGATGTACTCCACAAGCTCTCCAAAGAAGGGCTTGTCCTTAAGATGAGCATAATGCTCCGCCGCCACCGCGGGCTCGATCCGCCCCATGGCCAGGCGGGTGATCCTGAGCCCCTTCTGCTCAATCCTGCGCAGCACTTCCCCGATGAGCCCCCGCTGGACCCCTTCGGGCTTGACCATCACAAACGTCCGTTCCATGTTCCTTTGACCTCCTACTTAAAATGAACGCTTGGTGCAGCAAACCGTGCCCTAATCGTAATCCTCAAAGGCGTCGCTCAGCACCGGGCGCAGGTCGTGGGGCGGCAGCACCTCCGCGTCGCCCGCCAGCACCTCCTGCCCCCGCTGGTTGCGGGCCACGATCCGCAGGCGCACCCGCCCCCGGGCTGCATCTATGGCCGTCACTTCCGCCGTTAGCGTCAGCGTGTCGCCGATCCGCACCGGCTGCAGGAAGTGCAGCGACTGGGACAGGCAGACGGTTCCCGGCCCCGGCAGCCGCTGGGTGAGCAGCGCGTAGACGTACCCTGCCAGCATCACCGCCGGCACGACGGGTTCACCCAAGGGCGTGCGGGCGGCGTAGTTGCGATCCAGGTAGATCGGGTTGAGATCCCCCGTCGCCCCCATGTAGAGCAGCACCTCGCGGGCGGTCACGCGGCGGGTAACCTCAGCCCGCTGGCCTACTCGCAGTTCGTGTAGCCGGAAAGCCCGGGCGCGCCGCCCGCTGATGTGCTGCACTCGGCCCACCTCCTGCCTAGTGTGCCTCGTCCCGGGCGAGCTCCTCGAGGGCCGCGCCCGCGGCCGCGATGGTCCGCTCTAACTCCTCGTCGCTGTGGGCCAACGACACAAACATGGTCTCAAACTGGGCCGGCGGCAAGTAGACGCCGCGGGCCAACATCTTGTGGAAGAACGTCCCGTACCGCCGCGTGTCGGACCGGCGGGCGCTGTCGTAATCGACGACGGGCTCTTCGGCGAAGAACAGCGTGACGCACGAGCCGACCTGGTTCACCTGGACCGGAACCCCGGCCCGGCGGGCCGCTTGAAGGAGGCCCTCCGCCAGGAACCGGCCGGCTTCTTCCAGCCGCTTGTACACCCCCTCTTCCTTGAGCACCTCCAACGTGGCCGCACCGGCCGCCGCGGCCAAGGGGTTGCCGCTCAAGGTGCCCGCCTGGTACACGGGGCCGGCCGGCGCCACCATCTGCATGATCTCGGCCCGGCCGCCATAGGCGCCGATGGGCATGCCGCCGCCGATGACCTTGCCCAGGCAGGTGAGGTCCGGCTGCACCCCATAAAGCTCCTGCGCGCCGCCGTAAGCCACCCGGAAACCGGTGATCACCTCGTCGAAAATCAGGAGCGCGCCGTGCCGGGTGGTGATATCGCGCAGGCCCGCCAAAAACCCCGGTTTGGGCGGCACGAGGCCCATGTTGCCGGCAATGGGCTCGACGATCACGGCGGCGATCTCGGGCCCGTGTACGGCAAAGAGAGCCTCCACCGCGGCCAGGTCGTTGTAGGGGGCCAGGAGTGTATCCGCGGCCACGGACGGCGTCACGCCCGGGCTGTCGGGGACACCTAAGGTCGTCGCCCCCGACCCTGCCTGCACCAGGAGGCTGTCCACGTGCCCATGGTAGCAGCCGGTGAACTTGACGATCTTGCTCCGGCCGGTGTAGGCCCGGGCGAGGCGCAGCGCGCTCATGGTGGCTTCCGTGCCTGAGTTGACCAGCCGCACCCGCTCCACCGACGGGACAGCGGCGACAATCAGCTCAGCCAGGTGCAGCTCGGCCAGGTTGGGCGCGCCGAAGCTGGTGCCCCGGGCAGCTGCCTCCTGCACCGCGGCCACGACCTTTGGGTGCGCGTGGCCAAGGATGAGGGGTCCCCAGGAGCCGACGTAGTCGATGTACTCGTTGCCGTCGATGTCCCAGATCCTCGCCCCTGCACCGCGCGCGATGAACAAGGGCTCGCCGCCCACAGCCCGGAAGGCCCGCACGGGACTGTTGACCCCGCCGGGAATCACCTTAAGGGCGCGGGCGAAGGCTTCCCGGGACGCATCTGCCTTCATGCCCTTGCCTCCTCCAGCCACCGGGCCGCGTCCACCGCGTGGTAGGTCAAGATGAACCGGGCGCCGGCCCGCTTGATGGCCAGCAGGTACTCCAGCACCACCGCCCGCTCATCGATCCAGCCGGCCGCCGCGGC
>PKQR01000032.1 GCA_017578085.1 Bacillota bacterium | reverse complement strand
ACCGAGCCGGGCTTTGAGGCGGACGCACGGGTGCAGGTCGAGGACGTGGCGCTGGACCTCATCAACCGCGAGACCGTCGAAGCCCAGGTGCGGCTGCTTGCCCAAGTCCGGGTCGGGCGCACCGCGGCGCGGATGGCGGTGGTGGAGGCCGTGGCCGTGCCCCCGCCGGACCCGGATCCGCCCACGTGGACGTTCGTGGTCATCCAGGAGGGCGACACCCTGTGGGCCTTGAGCCACCGGTATCATACGGACGTGGACCGGATCGTGGCCGCGAACCCGTGGCTCGAAGATCAGGAAGGGCCGTTGCCCGCCGGCCGCAAGCTGTGCATCCCCCGCCGCGGGCCCTCCGCGCCCCTGAGCGCCTAATACGGTTGCCCGCCTCAGGGCGGCTGGCGCCGGGCGCTTCGAACGCTTTCGCGTGTGGCGGGTTTGGCTCAGCCGGTGAAACCGGGATACGACGCGTACCAGTCCGGCGGCGCGTCGGCCGCGGTGTAGGCGTGGGACGCGCGGGCGTGCCACGGGCGGCCGTGCTCGGAAGCGATGTCCACCAATTTCCGCAGCCGGGCCGGCATCGTCTCGGCCAGGAACTGCTGCCGCGCCGCTCCATCGGCCATCTCGACCGCCTCGCGCCAGATGGCCCGCCCGGCGACGAAGCCCGACGCGCCCGCCCGGCAGGCGGTTTCCAGCTGCCGGCAGTACGTGTCGAAGTCGACGCCGGCGGAAAGCAGGGCCCACGGCACCCGGCACGCCTCATCCAGCCGCTGGCACGCCTCGCGCCACAGCCCCGGATCGTCTCCTGCCGCGGGGTGGACGGGAAACTCCATCTTGAGCAGATCCACCGCGAACTCGCTCATGTGCCGGGCCGTCTCCACCACCAGGTCCGGTTTCTCCCGGATGAAGGCCTCCTCATCGCCGTCGCGGGACGGATACGTCACGGGCTCCAGCATGAAGGGGATGTCGTAGGCCTGGCACTCCCGGGCCACCTGGGCCACCAGCTCCCGCTGGTAGGCGGCGGCAGCTTCCCGGCGGGGGTTGTAGTACACCAGCAGCTTGACGGCGGCCGCGCCCATGGCCTTGATCTTGGCCACACTCCAATGCTCGAGCAGCCGGGTCAACCGGTCGCCTTCCCGTTCCTCATACCCGGTTTCCTCAAGCGCCACCACCAGGCCCACCCGCCCGGGCAGCGCGCCGCGCGTGACGAGCTGCGCCGCGCCGTATTCGGGATCCAAGAGGACGCCCGTGGCAAAGGGCGCGAGCGGCGCGACGATGTCGTGCTTCATCTGCACGACGGCTTCGTAGGTGATCGGGGTGCGTCCCGCCTTTTCCATCATGCGCTTGAGGGCCCCCCGCTGGTCGCACGCGAGGATGGCGAAGATCCCGTGCTCGGTCGACACTTGCTGCAGTCCCCGCAGCTTGCCCATGGACAGTGCCACGGCCGTTCACCTTCCCTGTGAAAGCCGCTTGCGGGCGGCGCCAGCCGCAGGCCCGCGAACGGTGTGTTAGTGCGCCACCTCACCAGTTTTCCGCCGGGCGCTTCAACTCCTCCACGGGCGCGGTGAGGCGGCCTTAGGGAAGGATGTCCACAGGCGTGCCGGGGGCAACGCGGTGGAAGACATACTCCACGTCCTTGTTATACATCCGCAGGCAGCCGGGGGTGGCCGCGGCGCCTACCAGCCACGGTTCGTCGGTGCCGTGGATGCTGCAGTCGTCGGGCTTCAGTCGGATCCAGCGGGTGCCCAAGGGCGGGCCGGGATTGGCGATCAGCTCGGCGACGGCGAAGCGGCCGACAGGCGTCGGCGCGTCGGGGCGGCCCACGGCCACCGGAAACGCGGCGGACCCGCCGGGCGTGTGGAGGATGAGCAGGCGATCCTGCAAACGGACTTCGATGCGGACGGCCGGGAACTCATCATGCCCGGGCGCCCACGGCGAGCGCGGCAGGACGCCCGTGCACGCTGCGGGCGGCGCGAGGCCGGCCCAGAGCGCGAGACGGTCCGGTCCCGGGCCTTCTGGGGTCGCTCCCGCGGCGCGGGCGTACAGCGCCCGCCACGTTGCCGGTCCGACGATGCCGTCGGGTGCCAGGCCGCAAAACTCCTGGAAGTCCCGCACGGCCGCCTCGAGCTCCGTGTCGAAACCGTCGCCGCTGCCCACCGCCCAACCAAAGGAGCTTAGGCGCCAGCGCAGCGCCCGCACGGCCGGACCCCGGGCGCCGGGCCGCAGCGTGAGTCTCCCGTGCCACATCCTCCATGCACCTCCAGCCGGCGGCGCGCCCTCGCTCGGCATTGTATGCCCCGGCCCGCAGGCGCGTGCGGGGCGGCCGGCGCGCGGGGTGAGGGTTGGGTGCGAGGCCAGGTGCGGTGCGGCTGCGGCGGGCCGGTTTGGGCGCACAGGCGGTTTTCGGCTGAGGAAACAATCTCCAACCCGCAGCGGCAGGAGATCGGAACGCGAGCGGCAGGAGATCGGTACCAGGTGCGGAATTCGCTAGAGGATCCAAGGGGATGCGGAGGCTGTGACTGTGTTCAAGCGTGCGTGTGGTTTCTCCCTTGTGCTGTTCATGCTCATCCTACTCGGCAGCGGCGGGCCGGTCCAGGCCCAGCTGACCTTTGACATCCCCGCCGAAATCGGCTTGCTGATGGAGGCCAGCACGGGGCGGATCCTCTGGGCCAAGAATCCGGACATGCAGACGGAACCGGCCAGCCTCGCGAAGATGATGACGATGCTGCTCGTCTATGAGGCGGTCGAAAACGGCATCGCCACGTGGAACGACCGGGTCGTGGCAAGCCGTCATGCGGCCAGCGTCGGCGGGTCCACGGCCATGCTGGCGCCGGGCGAGAGCTTTACGCTGCTGCAAATGCTCAAGGCCATCGCCATTCAGTCGGCCAACGACGCCACGGTGGCCGTGGCCGAGCATCTGGCCGGCAACGAACCCGCTTTCGTGGCGGCCATGAACGCCAAAGCCCGGGAGTTGGGCATGACCAACACCCGCTACGTGAACGCTGCCGGCCTTCCCGCACCGGCCGGGGCGGAGCCCAACCTGACCACCGCCCGGGACGTGGCCATCCTGGCGCGCGAGCTGATCACCCGGTATCCGCAGGTCCTGGAGCTGACCTCCACCTGGCAGGAGACCCTCCGGGAGGCGACGGCCAACAGGCCGCGCTTTGATCTCATCAACACCAACCGGCTCATCCTGCGCTATCCCGGCGCCGACGGGCTCAAGACCGGCTGGACGGAGGCCGCCGGCTACAACCTGGTGGCCACCGCCCAGCGCAACGGCGTGCGCCTGATCTCGGTCGTCATGCGCGCGGACAGCGACGAGGCGCGCGTCTCGCAGTCGGCGCGGATCTTGGACTACGGCTTCAATAACTTCGGGTGGCATGTGGTGCTGCCCAAGGGCCAGGCCGCCGGCAGCGTGCGCCTGCCCGACGGCGTCCAGGAGCAGCTGCCGGTCCGGGCGGGGGAGGACCTGCGGGCGTTCCTCCACCGGGCGGAGGTCAACCGGGTCACGTACCAAATCATCCCCCGGGAAGACCTCGCGGCCCCCGTGGCCGTGGACGAGGTGGTCGGTGAGATCGTGGCCTATGTGGGCGATGAGGAAGTCGGCCGCGTGCCGGCCATCGCCGCCGCGGACATGGGCCGGGCCAATTTCCTCGTGCGCAGCTTCCGCTGGCTGCGGGACGTGGTCTCCGGGCGGGAGTAGTTGACGGCCTTGCTCTCCATTGAGGCGCCCGCCAAACTCAATTTGACCCTGGCGGTCAACGGCCGCCGTCCGGACGGATATCATCTGATCGAGAGCGTCATGCAGGCCCTCGACCTCACCGACTGCGTGGAGCTCGCGCCGGCCAGCGGCGGCACGGTGGTCCACTGCACGAGCCCGGGCGTGCCCACCGACGAGACCAACCTGGCGGTGCGGGCCGTGGAGGCCTTGCGCGCCGCCTTGCCGCCGGGACGGCAGGGCCCGGGCGGCTTGGAGATCCGGATCCACAAGCGCATCCCCGTTGCGGCGGGCCTGGGCGGCGGCAGCGCCGATGCGGCGGCAGCCTTGATCGGGGCCAACGCGCTGTGGGGGCTGGGCCTCGACCAGAGGGAACTGGCCCGCATTGGCGTGCGGATCGGCGCCGACGTGCCGTTTTGCCTGCATGGCGGCACCGCGATCGCGAGGGGCATCGGCGAGGAGCTGGAGCCGGTGCCGGCTGCGGCGCCCTTGTGCGGCGTTGTTGTCAACCCTGGTTTCCCGGTGTCCACCGCGGCGGTGTACCGCGTGTACGACCAGCTGTACGCGGAGGCGATGGCCGGCGCCGGCGGCAACGACAACGGGCCGGTGGGTCTTGCGGGCGTAACGCATGGCCGGTTTCTGCCGGACGGCAAGGGGCGGGCGGCGGCCATGGCCGAGGCGCTCGGGCGCGGTGACGTGGATGCGGTGGCCCGCCTGCTCTACAACGATCTCGAGCCGGCGGCGGTGCGCCTTTACCCGCAGATCCTCGAGCTGCGCCAGAGGGTGCTGGAGGCCGGCGCCCTTGGCGCGGTGATGTGCGGCAGCGGCCCGAGCGTATTCGGCCTTGCGGCCGACGAAGACCATGCGGAAGCGCTGGCCCAAAGCCTCAAGGGCGTTGCGCCCTTTGTGCAGGTGTGCCGGTTCCGGCCCGACGGGTGCCGGATCGTGCGGTCGCAAGAACGGGTGCAGCATTGAGGGCACGGGCAGGCCGGCAGCGCCGGTCGCCCGGGGAAGGAGGGGTGTCCGATGCCGAGACCGTTAATGCCCATCAAGCTGGACAATTACAAGCCCCTGAGGGAGCTGGTGTTTGAAGCGATCCGGGAGGCCATCATCAGTGGCCACCTGAAGCCCGGCGAGCGCTTGATGGAGATCCAGCTCGCGGAGGAGTTGGGGGTGAGCCGGACGCCCGTCCGCGAAGCCATCCGGAAGCTCGAGCAAGAGGGCCTCGTCGTCATGGTGCCCAGGAAAGGCGCCTACGTGGCGGACATCTCCATGAAGGACATCGCCGAAGTGTTTGAAATCCGGGGAGCTCTCGAGGGTCTGGCGGCCGAGCTCGCGGCGGAGCGGGCCACGGAGGAGGAGCTCGAGCGGCTCGAGCGGCTGCTCGTCGCCATCGGCGAGTGCATCGAGCGCCAGGACGTGGACGGGATGATCGAAAAGGACACCGAGTTCCACGACCTGCTGTTTTCCGCGAGCCACAACGAGCGGCTGGTCCAGATCCTGAGCCTGCTCCGGGAGCAGATCCAGCGGTTCCGCTCCCGCACCCTGGCGCGGGTTGAGCGCATGAAGGTGGCCCTGGAAGAACACAAGGCCATCGTGGAGGCCCTTGGCCGGCGGGATTCGGAACTGGCCCGCTCGCTGGCCGAAGCTCACATCGAAAGCGCCCGGAGCAGCTTGATGAAGCTGATCACCGAGCAGTTTACCGCCAGTCAAAACGGCCGGGGTGACCAATGAGTACGCAATCGACCGTCGCCGCGCTGGTGCTGGCCGGCGCGCCCAACCGGGGCCCGCTGGCGTCTGTAAGTGACGCTCCCTACGAAGCGCTGATCGAGATCGAAGGCCGTCCGATGGTCGCCTACGTGCTGGATGCCTTGCGGCAGGCGCCGTCCGTGGGGCGCATCGGGATCGTCGGCCCGGTCGCGGAGCTGGAGGCGGCCCTGGACCTGCAGGGCGAGCAGCTCATCGCCCCGGTGGGCAACCTATTAGACAACCTGGAGCACGGCGCACGGGTGCTGCGCGGCGATGCGGGGGGCGCCGACCGTCTCTTGGTCGTCACCTCGGACATCCCCATGGTCACGGCGGAGGCCATCGAGGACTTCCTCGAGCGGTGCCGGGCCCGCGATCGGGCGGCGGGCGGACCGGGAAAGCTGGACGCGTTTTACCCGATGGTAAGCCGGGAGGCCAGCGAAGCCCGGTTTCCCAACCAGCGGCGCACCTACGTCAGCTTGCGGGAAGGCGTCTATACCGGCGGCAACTGCGTGCTGCTCTCGCCGGCGGTCCTCCTCAAGCAGCGGGCCATGTTTGAACAGGCCGTGGCGCTGCGCAAGGACCCGGTGGGCATGGCGCGCCTTTTGGGCCTCGGCTTCATCGTAAAGTTCCTCATGCGCCGGCTGTCGGCCGCGGACATCGAACGGGTCGTGCGGCAAAAGCTCGGCATCCATGGCGCCATCATCGAGGTGCCCTACGCCGAGATCGGCTTTGACGTGGACAAGCCCGAAGACCTGGAGCTGGCGCGCCGGGTGCTGGCCAGGCGGTAGGCGAAAAGCGGCGGCGAGCGGCGGGCGGCCGGGCGTCCGCGCCGGCGGGGGAGGGAGGCAAAGGCCTGTGCGGCGGAGCGAGCGGATCAGCGCGGTCACGAAACTCCTGGTGGACCGCCCGCACCAGATCATCACCCTAGCCGAGCTGGGCGAGCTGTTGGGGGCGGCCAAATCCACCTTAAGCGAGGACATTGCCATCATCCGGGACACGTGCCAGCGGCTGGGTCTCGGCCGGGTGGAGACGCTCCCCGGGGCGGCGGGCGGCGTGCGCTACGTGCCGCTGCTCTCGCGCCAGGTCATGCGGGACGTGGTGGAGCAGTTGGTGCGCAGCTTGTCGGACCCGGACCGCATCCTGCCCGGCGGGTTCCTGTACATGAGCGACATTGTGGCATCGCCCCACCTATTGACCCGCATCGGCGAGCTGTTTGCCACGCGCTTCTATGAGCGGGAGCCCCAGGCCGTCGTGACCGTGGAAACCCGGGGCATCCCCATCGCCCTCATGACCGCCCGGGCGCTCAACGTGCCCCTGGCCATCGTGCGCCGCTCGACGCGCCTGAGCGAAGGCACCGTGCTGACCATGAACTACGTCTCAGGCTCCGCCCGCCGCATCGAAACCATGTCCCTCTCCCGGCGGGCCATCGCTCCCGGAACCCGGGTGCTCATCATCGACGACTTCATGAAAGCCGGCGGCACGGCCCGGGGGCTCGTGGATCTCATGGGCGAGTTCCGGGCGCCGGTGGTGGGCGTCGGCGTGCTCATCGAGACGCTCGAGCCCCGGCAGAAGCTGGTCCGGGACTACGTCTCCCTGGTGGTGCTGGAGGCGGTGGAGGAGGAGACCCGCACGGTAAGGGTGCGGGCCAGCGAGTGGCTGGCGGAGGACGATTCCCCGTCGGACGGTGGATGAGATGCAGGTGCTGGAGCCGCTGCCGGAAGAGCTGATCACATCGTTGCGGGAACTGGTGGCCCGCCACATCCGCAAGGCGATCCTGGAAGGTCGCCTGCGGCCCGGCGAAAAGCTCATCCAGGAGGAACTGGCCAAAAGCCTTGGCATCAGCCGGCAGCCGGTGCGGGAAGCGCTCCGGCGGCTGGAGGCCGAGGGGCTGGTGGTGCACCAGCCGCGGCGCGGGGTGTTTGTCCGGGAGTACACCCCCGCCGACATGCGGGAGATCTACATGCTGCGGCGGCTCTTGGAAGGCGAGGCGGGGCGGCTGGCCGCGGTGCACATGGAGCCGGCCCAGTGGCTGCAGCTTGAGCAAATCAACGAGCAGATGGCTGAGGCCGCCGCCGCAGCCGACGGCGACCGGTTTGTCGAGCTCAACCACACCTTTCACCACCTCATCCACGTGGGCGCCCGCTCGCCGCGCCTTGTCGAGCTGATCCAGCGGGTGTGGATCGGAGACACCATCTACGGCCCGCTCTTCCTCCCTGGGCGGGCGGAACGGTCGGTGAGCGAGCACCGCCGCATCCTGGAGGCCCTGCGGCAGCGGGACGCGGAAGCCGCCGCCGCTGCCATCTGCGAGCACATCACCAACGCCGAGCGCGACTACTTCGAATTCCGCCACGGCCAACCCCCTAGATAGCAGGAAAATGCCAATTGGCAGGGAAATGTGGGATTAACCATTCTGGATCCAAGGATCCAGAAACCGGAGGCGGCCTCCCCGCGCGGGAGAGCGAGACGCACGCCAGCCCAACCCGCGCGGGATGACAAGATGACGGACAGGGGCGCCCGCCGGCACGGGGGGATTGGCTTGCCTGGCCCGCTCGCAGGCATCCGCGTCGTCGACGTCACCACCAACATCGCCGGGCCGACCCTCACCTGGATCTTGGCCCAGTTGGGCGCTGAGGTCATCAAAGTGGAGCGGCCGGACGAGGGGGATGAGGGCCGGGCCATGGGCCCGTTGTGGAACGGCCACGGCGTCTACTTCCTCGCCATCAACACCAACAAGCGCTCCATCGCCGTCAACCTCAAGGATCCGAGAGGGCAGGAGTGCGTGCGCCGGCTGGTGGCCCAGGCGGACGTGTTTGTGGAAAACTTCCGCCGCGGCAAGGCGGAGGCCCTGGGGCTCGGCTACGACGACCTGCGGCGCGTCCGGCCGGACTTGGTCTATTGCTCCGTGTCCGCGTTCGGGGAAAAAGGGCCCGACGCGGCCAAACCGGGCTACGACTCCATCCTGCAGGCCCGCACCGGGATCATGAGCGTCACGGGTACCCCTGACGGTCCGCCGGTCCGGGCCGGCGTTTCCATCCTCGACGGGGGCACGGCCATGTGGGGAGCCCTTGCCGTCGTGTCCGCGCTGTACCACCGGGCCGTGACGGGCCAGGGGCAGCGGGTGGGCGTTTCCCTGTTTGAAACCGGCGTCGCCTGGATGAATTACCACCTCATGGCGTACCAGGCTACCGGCCGGGTGCCGCCGCGGCAGGGCGGCGGGCACAACGCTTTCGCCCCTTACGGCAGCTTCCCGTGCCGGGACGGGGCCATCGTGATCGGCATCTCCAACGACCGCCTCTTCCGCCGGCTCTGTGAGGCCTTAGGGCTTGTGCACTTGGTCGACGACCCGCGTTTCAAGGACAACCCCAGCCGGGTCCGCAACCGGGCGGAGCTGGACGCCCTGCTCTCCGAGCGCCTGCAAACGGACACGGTGGCGGCCTGGATCCAGCGGTTGACCGAGGCCGGTGTGCCCTGTGGACCCATCCAGACGGTGGATCAGCTGCTGGAAGACCCGCAGCTTGAGGCGGCGGGGATGCTCTTGCCCGCCACACATCCCCACATACCCAACCTGCGGGTGCCCCGGATTCCCATGAATTTCGAGGCGTGCCCCCCGCCGGCCGTGGTCCAGGGAGCGCCGCTGTTGGGCCAGGACACGTGGGCGGTGCTGCGGGACGCGGGCTACCCGGCGGAGGAGCTCAAGGAGCTGTGGCGGCAAGGGGTGCTGGCCGGACCGGTTCCGCCCGACGAGGGGGTTACTGCGGCCGGCTAGGTCTCCGCTGTCGTCCAGGTCTCCGCTGTCAGCCGGTTTCGGCAACTGGCGGCCATGGCAACAGATGAGCGTCGGAAACACAAAGGCGGCCCACGGGGAGGAACAAAGATGCTTGAGTTGACTGCAGAACAGAAGGAAATTTTGGCCGTCGTGCGGGAGTTCGCGGAGCGGGAGATAAAGCCCGTGGTCAAGGAGTACGAGCCCTACGACCGCTACCCGCAGCCCATCGTCGACCGCATGAAAGAGCTGGGCCTGTTTGGCCTGACGATCCCGGAGGAGTATGGCGGGGCGGGGCTCGACTTTGTGACTTACGCCCTGGTGTTTGAGGAGCTGTCTGCCGCGTGGATGAGCATCGCGGGGGTCCTGGGCACCCATTCCATCATGGCCTACGTCATCGCCACCTACGGCACCGAGGAGCAAAAGCGGCGGTTTCTCCCGCGGATGGCCACGGGCGAGCTGCGCGGGGGTCTTGCCCTAACGGAGCCTGAGGCCGGTTCGGACGTGGCCAACATCCAGACCCGCGCGGTGCGGGACGGCGATTCGTACATCCTCAACGGGACCAAGACGTTTATCACCAACTCCCGCCACGGCACGGGGCTGCTGGTGCTGGCCAAGACGGACCCCAACGCCGAGCGGCCGTCCCGGGGCATGTCGGCCTTCATCTTTGAGCACACCGAGGACGTGCCCGGCTACACCGTGCGCCGGGACATCCACAAGCTGGGCTACCGGGGGCTCGACACGTGCGAGATCGGCTTTGAAAACGTGCGCATCCCGGCGGAAAACCTGGTCGGCGGTGTGGAGGGTCAAGGCTTCAAGCAGGTCATGAGCGGGCTGGAAGTCGGGCGCATCAACGTGGCCGCCCGCGCGGTCGGCGTGGCCCGGGCCGCCTTTGAGGACGCCATCCGCTACGCCCAGCAGCGGGTGACCTTTGGGAAACCCATCGCCCATCACCAGGCGATCCAGCAGCTCCTGGCCGACGCTTACACCCAGATCGAAGCCGCCCGGCACCTGGTGCTCGCCGCTGCGGCCAAGAAGGACCGGGGCGAGCGGGCGGATCTCGAGGCCGGCGTGGCCAAGCTGTTTGCCAGCGAGATGTGCGGCAAGGTGACGCTGGACATGATGCGGGTGCTGGGCGGGTACGGCTACACCACCGACTTCAACCTGGAGCGCTACTACCGCGACGCGCCGCTCATGATCATCGGCGAGGGCACCAACGAGATCCAGCGCATCGTGATCGCCAACCGGCTGTTGGAGAAGTACGCGCTGTAGCGGGGAGGCTGGTCCCATGGCGGAGGCGGCTGGACCAGGCCGGGAAACGTTGCCCCGGCGGGTGCACGTAGATGCCATCCGGCAGGCCGTGGCGGAGCTCTTGATGGAGGCCAACTACTGCATCGGCGACGACGTGCTGGACGCGCTGCGGCAGGCGGCCGAGGAGGAGCAGTCGCCGCTGGGCCGGGATATCCTGACGCAGCTCGTGGCCAATTACGAGCTGGCCCGGCAGGAGCGGGTGCCGGCCTGCCAGGACACGGGTCTGACCATCGTGTTTCTCGAAATCGGCCAGGATGTGCACCTGGTCGGGGGCGATCTGCGGGAAGCCGTCAACGCCGGTATCCGGGAAGGCACCAAGGCCGGATTCTTGCGCAATTCCGTCGTGGGCGACCCGCTCTTGCGGCGAAACACGGGGGACAACGCGCCCGGGGTGCTGCACGTGGACATCATCCCGGGCGACCGGGTGCACGTGACCGTCGCGTGCAAGGGCTTCGGCAGCGAAAACAAGAGCCGGTTGGCCATGCTGACCCCGGCCGACGGGGTCGAGGGCGTCAAGCGGTTTGTGGTGGAGACGGTGGACAGGGCGGGAGCGCAGGCGTGCCCGCCGCTCATCGTCGGCGTCGGCATCGGCGGCAGCTTTGAGCTGGCCGCCCGCCTCGCCAAGCAGGCCGTCATCCGCCCCATCAACCAACGCCACCCGCGGCCCGACATCCGGGCGCTGGAGGAAGAGCTCCTCGAGGAGGTCAACCGGCTCGGGATCGGGCCCCAGGGGCTCGGCGGGATCAAGACGGCCTTGGCCGTCAACATCGAGGTGTACCCGACCCACATTGCCGGCCTGCCCGTGGCGGTCAACATCGGCTGCCATTCCAACCGCCACCGGGACGTGTGGCTGTAGGCCGGGAGCGGCGGCCGGGCATGGTGTGAGGGCTGTCTATGGCCATCGAGCTGTACGTCGATCCGTCGCTTTCGCCTGCTGACATCCGGCGGCTTAGGGCGGGGGATCAGGTGCTCATTACCGGTGAGCTGCTGACCGCCAGGGACGCCGCGTGCGGCCGCCTCGCCCGGGCCCTGGCCGCAGGCGAACCGCTGCCCGTCGACCTGCGGGGCCGGATCATCTACGCCGTCGGCCCGACGCCGGCCAAGCCGGGGCAGGTGATCGGCTCCGCCGGGCCCACCACGGCGGCCCGGCTGCGGCCGTACCTGGAAGCGCTCCTCTCCGCCGGGATGGCCGGCTTGATGGGCAAGGGCGACTGGCCGGAGGAAACCGCTCATGTTTTCCGCAGTTACGGGGGCGTATACCTGGTGGCCTTGGGCGGCGCCGGGGCGCTGCTGGCCAAGGCCATCACCGCCGTGGACGTGATAGCCTACGAGGACCTGGGCCCGGAGGCCATTCACCGCCTGCGGGTGGAGCGGTTTCCCGCCATCGTGGCCATCGATGCGCAAGGCAACGACCTGCACCGCCAGGCCCGCGAAGAGTGGCGGCGCCGGGCGGGCGGGCTTGCGCCTCACCGGTCGGACATGGCCGGCGCGGCGCCCGGTCAAGGGGGTTGAGGCATGTACCGGAGTTATCTTTTCAGCCCGGCCAGCGACACCCGCAAGATGGAAAAGGGTCTCGCGAGCGGCGCGGACGCGGTCATCTTTGACCTTGAGGACGGCGTCGCACCGTCGCAAAAGGACGCGGCCAGGGCGAATCTGGTCGAGTTTCTTGAGAGCATCGACTGGAGCAAGCCCCACCCGGCGGTGTTTGTGCGGGTCAACGGCGCGATGACGCCGTGGTTTCACCGGGATCTGGAGGCGGTGTATCACCCGCAGGTCGCGGGCTACATGATCCCCAAGGTCGAGTCCAGGGAGACGCTGGTGACCGCGGAAGCGGCCCTGGTGCGGGCGGCGGAGAGCGAGGACGCGGCCTTTCAGCTCATCCCCTTCGTGGAAAGCGCCCATGCCTTGTGGAATTTGCCCGCCATCGTGCAAGGGCAGCGGCGGGTGCCGCGGGTGATCCTGGGCGGCGAGGACTTCGCCACGGAGCTGGGCATCCGGGCGGTGCCGGGCGGCTTGAGCTATGTGGTGCCCCGGGGGCTGCTCGCACTTTTGAGCCGCGTCGCGGGCTTGGAGCCGCCGGTGGATACGGTCTATGCGGCCTTCCGGGACGAGGCGGGCTTGCGGGCGGAGCTCCAGCAGGCCAAGGAGCTGGGCTGCTTTGGGAAGCTGGCCATCCACCCGGCCCAGATCGAGCCCATCAATGAAGCCTTTACACCGTCCGACGACGACATCGCCTGGGCCCGGCGGGTGCTGGAGGCCTTTGACGCCAGCCTCGCCGCGGGGCGGGGAGCGGGCAAGGCCGATGGGGCCATGGTCGAAAAGCCCATCGCCGAACGGGCGCGCCGGATCCTCGCTCTGGCGGAGGCTGTCGCCCAGAGGCAGGCCCGCCATGGGCCGGGCGGCGCCAAGGAGGGAAGCGGCACGTGAGCGGTACACCGATGGGGAACGGCACACCGGACGTGAGCCGGACGCCCAGCGCCAGCGGCGCACCCGGCGGGAGCGGTGCCCCTGCGGGCCAGCCGGCGGATACCGGCCAGAGCCTGGTCCCGCCGGAAGCCTGGGAATTGATCGGCCGGCAGATCGGTCCGGGCAAGCCGCTGACCATTTACGCCAACGACGTGGAGCGGTTTTGCAAGACCATCGGCGAGGACAACCCCATCTTTTTCGACGACCAGGCGGCGCGGGAAAGCCTTTACGGCGGACGGCCGATGCCGCTGACCTTTGCTTTGACCCGCTTTGAATCGGGCGACGAGCGCAGCTTCCACGTGCCCCTGCACGCGACGCGGCGGGTGCGGGGGGAGGATGAGCTCATCGTCCTGCGCCCCATCAAAGTCGGCGACACCATCCGGGCGCGCACGCGGCTGGTAGACATCCAAGAGAAAACGGGCCGTTCGGGGCGCATGGTGTTCCTGCGCTTTGAAACCGAGTACCTGCTGGACAACGATGAGGTCGCCATGATCGTGCGCACGACCATCGTCCGGCGTTAGGCGCGCTGCGGTCCGGGCAGCGCTGCAGCCGCCGGGCGGCGGACTGGCCCCGCTGCTGCCGGGGGTATGCGCCTGCGGCGCCGGGCGTGTGAGGGAGGGACTGCAATTGGATTGGAAACCGGGTGCCGAGCTGCCGCCGCTGGTGGTGGGCCCCGTCACCACCGAGATGCTGGTGCGCTGGACGGCGGCCGCGGAAGATTACAACCCGATCCACTACGATCAGGCCTTCGCCCGGGAGCAGGGCCTGCCGGACGTCATTATGCACGGGCCCTACAAGCTCGCCCTTCTTTGCCGCCTGCTGCACCGGGAGCTGGGAGCGGACGGGATGATTCGCCGTATCCAGGTGCGCTACACGGGCATGGACGTGCCCGGCGACGTGCTGGAGTTCGGCGGCCGCGTCGAGCGGGTTGCGGAGGAAGGTGGAGAGCGGCGGGCCTGGATCAGCCTCTACGCCCGCAACCGGCGGGGTGTGACGACGGTGCAGGGGGAGGCGGAGGTGGTAGGGAGGATCAAAGAAAGATAAATCTGATTGACGGAGGAAACGAACGACAAAAGGTGGAAATATCAAGCATTATGCGACCCCATCGACCACGAATTTTTTCAAAAGGAGGGTTTGTTGGTGTCTCGGTGGATGGGTAGGACAGGAGCGATTTTGATCGTCGTTTTCGCGCTGGCGGCACTTGTGCTGTCGGACGCGGCCCTGGCGCAACGCGTACCCGTGCGCATGGCCACGGCTGACGTAGGCTCCTACGGGTACGCGGTGTCCAGCATCCTGGCGGACGTGCTCAACCGCGAGCTGCCGTCCCAGTACGTGGTCACGGTCCATCCGTATTCCAATACGACCGCGGCCATGCGGGCCACCATGAACGGCGAGGCGGAAATGTCCTACACCGCCGACGTGGGCATGACCGAGCTGTACGCCCGGGTTGGGCCGCATCAGGGCTTCCGGCCGCGTGTCGGCGATCTGGTGCACACCCTATACGTATACCCGATGGAGACATTCTTGGCGGTTCCGGCTGACAGGGCGGCCAACTTCAAGTCCTGGGCCGACTTCAGCGGCAAGCCGGTCTACTTCACCCCCGCCGGTTACATGAACTGGAGCAACCTGCAGCGGATCTTCAACGCCCTGGGCTACCAGTTCAACCACGTGGAGATCGACTCGTCGCTCTTGGCTGACGCCCTGCGGGCTGGCTCCATCGTGGGCGCCGGCGCCTACACGACGGCCGGTTCGTCGCTGCCCACCTTCTGGAAGGAAGCCGAGCTCCGGATCGACGTCAGGGTCGTCAACCCGACCCCCGAGGAGCGCGAGAAGCTGGCCGCGGCCGGCCTCGTGCCGATGCGCGTCGATCCCAAGAAGGCCTTTACCCGTGACGTGGGCGTCGACGAGATCTGGGGCGTGCCCATCCTGTTCGGCTACAACATGCGGGCCGACGCCGACCCGGAGCTGGTGTACCAGATCCTGACGGCTTTGGAGAAGGCCGCGCCGCGGCTGCCGGCGCTGGATCCGGGCTTCGGCCCCCTGGCAGAGAACTTTGTCGGCCTGCAGGTCGCCGGCATCTCCGCCAACCCGCACATCCCGGTGCACGCGGGGCTGGCCCGGTTCCTCCAGGAGCGGGGCGCCTGGAACGACAGCTGGAAGATCGCACGCTAACGCGGCCACGGGGGCTGGCCTGCGGGCCAGCCCCCGCCGGTTCGCCTCCACGGCAAGCGCCGTGGGCTGAACGCCAGACCGCTGTGAGGAGACAAACCCGCGATGGAACAGCTCAAGAGGGTCGTGAACGCCCGCAACCTGCTGCTCTTGGTGTCGTTGTACTTTCTTGTCGAGCTCCTCATCTACTTTTTCACGGGCGCCGGCGGGCCGCTGAAGCTGGCAACCCGGCTCGTTCCCGTCTCCCTCATCGTGTACATCCTGAAGGCTTATAAGGACAACGAGTTGTACCCGCGCCTGTCGCGGCGGGCCAACCAAATCATCGCCGCCGTCTACGTGATCGCGGCGCTGATCCCCCTGGTGTACTTGGAGAGGGAGTACACCAACCTGTTTCTTTTCCGCGCCGGGGCGTACAACACCACCGACGTCATCGTCGGCACCATCCTATTCCTTTTGGTGATGGAGATTTCGCGCAAGGCCCACACGGTGCTATTTATCGTCAATCTGGTACTCATCGCCTACACGTTGTGGGGCGCGTACATCCCCATCGACTTCTTCTGGCATCCCGGAGCGTCGCTGGAGCGGATCATCACTTCCTCGACAGTGGAGCTGGCCACCGGGGTCTACGGGAAGTACCCGCAGATGGGCCTGACGCTCATCGCGGCTTTCCTGCTATTGGCCTCCATCGGCGACGGCTTCGGCACCCAGGAGTCGCTGCTTAAGGTGGTCACGGGCTATGCCGGCCGGCGGAAGCACCACATTCCCCAGACGGCGCTCATCAGCTCGCTGGTGGTCGGCATGGTCAGCGGCAGCGGCGCGGCCAATACGGCGGTGACCGGCACCGTCACCATCCCGCTCATGAAGCGCTACGGCATCCCGGCCGCCTTCGCCGGCGCCGTCGAAACCGCCGCGTCGATGGGCGGGCTCATCATGCCGCCCCTTATGGCCGCCGCGGCCTTCATGATGGCCGACTTCCTGGGCGTCACCTACTGGGACGTGGTGGTGCGGGGGTTCTCCGTCGGCTTCATCTACTATGCCGTGGTGGCGTTTGCCGTGTACCTCATCGCCTTGCGCCACATCGAGCCCGGTGATGTCCAGCAGCCGCCGGTACCCTTCTACGACAAGCTCAAGACGGGCGTGTTCCTGTCGTGCATCCTGCTGCTCGTCATCTTCATGGGCGTCATGGATTTGAGCCCCATGCGGGCGGCCCTGTACGCGGCAGCGGTGCTGCTCGCGCTGATGATCGCCCTAGAACTGTACTATAAGTACGGGATCCGGCACCCCGACTTCGCCCAGCACCGCCTCACCGGGCAGCTGGCCAAGGCCCTGGAGTCGTTTGCGGACCTGGCGTCCTACATCGTTATCCTCATGATGGTGCTGGGCATCATGATCGGCCTCTTCACCGTCACGGGGTTCATCCTGCGCATGGGCCAGCTCATGCTGCAGCTGGGCGAGTGGCACGTGGCCGCGATCATCGCGATGGCGTGGCTGTTTGGTTGGCTGGCGGGCACGGGGTTGCCGCCGACGGCTACGTACATCATCGTCGCCGTCATCATCGTGCCGCCCATGACCCGGTTTGGCATCAACCCGTGGGTCGCCCACTTCTTTGCCTTCCTCATCTCGGTCTGGGGCGAGCTGACGCCGCCCACCTCGCTGACGGCGGCGGTGGCGTCCAGCATCTCGGGGGCTTCGTTCATGCGCACGGCCTACGAGGCGCTCAAGATCTGCTCGCCCATGTTCGTCATGTCCTTCTCCTTCTTCGTGCGCCAGGACTTGCTCACGTCGCCCGGCTGGCCGCAGATCTACGAGAGCTTGGTGGTGGGCGTGGCGTGCTTGGCCCTCACCTTTACGACCTTTGGGCAATTCTCCAAGCAACGGTGGGCCGACGTGGCCGGCCGCGGGGCATTGCTGGTCCTGTCCCTAGTCGCCATGTTCTACCCGGCGCAGTCGATCGCGGCCCTGGCGGCGGCTGTTGCCCTGGTGCTGCTGATCAAGGGCGTGTTCAACTTCCGCATCATCGCCCCGCCGGCGGCCCAGCCGGTGAAGCCCGCGGTGTAGCGCTGGCGCGGCGAAACGCGGTGGAGTGCAAGGCGGCGGCTGGCCCTTGGCTAGGCCGCCGCTTGGCTTTTCGGCTTGGGGCGCAACAAAGAAGGCCGCCTGAGGCGGCCTTCTTTGGCTGGGGCGCCAGGATTCGAACCTGGACCGACTGCTCCAAAGGCAGTAGTGCTGCCGTTACACCACGCCCCAATAGACATTAAGCGCCGGCGCGCCGCCGGCTGCTGCACCCATATTATAATGGCCCGCCGCTTGAACTGTCAAACAGCTGGGCGCCGGCGCACGGGAGCCGGGTTTCGGCGTGCCGCAGACGGCTTTCGGGCCCGTCCCGGGCGGCGAGAGGAGAATCCTGGCCAGCGTCATACTGATTATGATTGGCCTGCCGCCCGGACCTTTGCGCGCTGCGCGCAGGAAAGCCAGCGGCGGTGCCGAAGGAGTCGCTAAGCTGCCGGCGGGAGGCGCCGGTGGAGCCGGCTTCTGTCCAGGAGGGGAACCCAACATGTCCGGAGCCGTCGCCGTCATCCTGGCCGCGGGCCAAGGCACGCGCATGCGGTCCAAGCGTGCCAAGGTGCTCCACCCGCTGTGCGGCCGGCCCATGCTGCACACGGTCGTGGAGACGGTCAGGCGAGCCGGCGCCGGGCGCATCATCGTCGTCGTCGGGCACCAGGCCGAAGAGGTAAAGGCGGCGTGCGCGGGGCTCGACGTGGAGTTTGTGCTGCAGCCCGAGCAGTTGGGCACCGGGCACGCGGTGGCCCAGACCGAGCCACTTTTGGCTCACCATAATGGCCCGGTGCTGGTCACCTACGGCGACACCCCCCTGTTTCGCCCCCAGACGATCGCGGAGCTCTTGGAGCGGCATCAACAGAGCGGCGCGGCAGCCACGGTGCTGAGCGCCGTTGTGGAGGACCCGACCGGCTACGGCCGCATCGTGCGGGACAGCGCCACGGGGCGTTTCCTGCGCATCGTGGA
>PKQR01000157.1 GCA_017578085.1 Bacillota bacterium | reverse complement strand
CTGATGGAAACCACCATGTACGCTCTCACTCGCTGGTGGGCGGCCCACCGGTTGCCCGAACGGCCGGCCGAGGGCAAGGCCCTTTGCTTCCTGCATGCGACCCGGAACACGGCCCTGGCCATCGCGCTGGCCTCCACGGCCCTCGGGCCGCAGGCGGCGCTGCCCGCCATGACCGCGTTTGTTGTCCAGGAACCCTTGGCGGCCGCGGTCGCCGCGCAGTTTTCCGCCCGGTTTCGAAATCAGGAGCAGGCATTAGACGCGTAGGCACGAATACGTGTACTTATATATTCCATTCCCGAATTCCAGAGGAGGAGCGTCGCGTGCACAGACTTGGCAGACTTAGTAGCCGGATGCTGATGGCCGCTGCGCTTCTGGCCTTGGCCGTGCTGGCCTCAGGCCTCGACTTGGCGGCGGCGCAAACCTTCAAGCCTGAATACAAGATGAGTGTGGTCCCGGGCCCCGACACCGCGTGGGGCTTGGGCGCGCAGCGCTTCGCTGACCTGGTTCGGGAGCGCACGGGTGGGCGCGTCAACATCAAGGTGTACTACTCCGGCCAGCTCTTTGCCGGCCAACAGACCAGCGAGTTCCAGCTGCTGCGCCAGGGCGTGGCCGACTTCAGCCTCGGGTCGACCATCAATTGGTCGCCGCAAGTTCCGCAGCTGAACCTCTTCTCGCTGCCCTTCTTCTTTGACAGCTATGAGGAGTTGGATGCCGTCATCGCCGGCGAAACCGGCCGCTGGATCACGCAGCGCCTGGCGGAGCTGGGCGTGACGGTGCTGGGCTGGGGCGAAAACGGCTTCCGCGAGTTCAGCAACTCCGTGCGGCCCGTGCGGCGCCCCGAAGACATGCACGGTCTCAAGGCGCGGGTCGTCGGCAGCCAGATCTTCATTGACACTTTCCGGGCGCTGGGCGCCAACCCGACGGCCATGAACTGGAGCGAGGCGCTGACCGCGTTCCAGCAGGGCGTCGTCGACGGGCAGGAAAACCCGCTGACCGGCATCTACATCCCGTCGCGGCTGTGGGAAGTGCACCCGTACGTCACCATGTGGCACTACACCATCGACCCGCTGATCTTCGCCGCCAGCAGCCGCGTCTGGGCCACGTTCCCCGATGACGTGAAGCAGATCATCCTGGAAGCGGCCAAGGACGCGGAGATCTATCAAAAGGCGGTGGCGCGCGCCGGGCTTGACGGCGGCCGCTCGGTGCAGATCCTGCGGGAGATGGGCGAGCCGGTGGCCATCGAGGACCCGATTGCGTTCCTCGAAGAGCGCGGCGTGACCGTCATCCAGCTGACGCCCGAGGAGCGGGCCGCTTTCCGGGCGGCGACCCAGTCCGTCAGGGATCGCTGGACGCAAATCATTGGAGAGGATCTGGTCCGCCTAGCCGAAGCCGACAAGGCCAAGGCCAAGTCACAGTAGGGCTCGCGACTGACGAGCACTAGACGTGCATAGGAGCACTGAGGCCGTATTGTTCGGCCGTGGAGGCCCCCCGGGCGGCGCTGGTTGTGCCGGCGCGACCCGGGGGTCTCTGGTTCCGATTCGAGGTGATGAAGGTTGCAGCAGACGTGGTTTGCGCGGGTGGCTGCGTTTCTCGACCGACGGCTGGAGGAGACTGTCGGCTCCCTCGTCCTGGCTGTCATGGTGACCATCGCCTTTGTCAACGTGGTCACCCGCTACTTCATCCAGTTGCCGCTCGCCTTTACGGAGGAAATCACGGTCAACCTGTTTGTCTGGCTCGTGCTTTTGGGAACGGCTACGGCCTTCCGGGATGACGCGCATCTGAAAGTCGTCTTCTTTGTGGACCGGCTGCCGGCCGCGGCGCGGCGCTGGATCATCGCCTTCACGCACTTGGTTTCCTTAGCGGTCTTCGCGGTCGTGTTGCGGCTGGGCTGGTTGCAGGTGCTCGACGAGATGTGGCTGGGCGTCGTCACCCAATCCCTGGGCGTGCAGACGTGGTACTTCACCCTCGGCATGCCGGTGGGCGCTGCCATCGTCATCGTGCGGATCCTGCAGGCGCTATGGCGCACGTTGCGGGGTGAGCCGGCTGCGGCGGCCCTGGGCGAGCGGTCGACGGTGCAGGAGTGGACGGCGTAATGGCGGGCGCGGCGTGGTTATTGCTGGGTTCGTTCTTTCTCCTGCTGCTCTTGCGGGTACCCATCGGCGTGGCCCTGGGCGCTTCGTCGTTTCTCACCATCTGGTGGTACGACCTAGGCGTGCCGGTCATCTCGTACAACTTCTGGGCGGGCATCGCCAAGTTCCCGCTGTTGGCCATCCCGTTTTTCATCCTGGCCGGGGTGCTCATGGAAAAGGCCGGCATGGCCGAGCGGATCGTGCGCCTCATGCGGGTGCTCGTAGGACATTGGCCCGGTGGGCTTGGGCTCGTGGCCGTGATCGTGGCCATTTTCTGGGGCGCTGTTTCCGGGTCGGGCCCAGCGACGGTGGCGGCCCTGGGGACCGTCCTCATCCCCGGGATGGCGCGGCTTGGCTATGACAAGAAGTTCGCCACGGCCGTCATCTCGGCCACCAGCGAACTGTCCATCGTCATTCCGCCTTCCATCGCCCTGATCATCTTCGCTACCCTTGCCAACCAGTCCGTCCGGACCATGTTCATGGCCGGCGTCGTGCCCGGGTTGCTGGTGGGCATCATCCTGGCCGGCCTGACGGTGTACTTGTCGGTCCGGCGCGGCTACGGCGGCGAGGCGCGCGCCAGCCGCAAAGAAGTGCTGGAAGCATTGCGGGACGCGCTGTGGGCGCTCCTGGCTCCCGTCATCATCCTGGGCGGGATTTACGGCGGGGTCTTCACGCCCACCGAATCGGCGGCTGTCGCCGTGTTTTACGCCTTGTTTGTGGGGCTGTTCGTTTACCGGACGCTGCAGTTCAAGCACCTCTTCCGGCATTTGGCCGACGCCGTCGTGGCCACGTCGGTCATCATGATCGTCGTGACCTTGGCCGGGATCTTCTCCTGGACGGCCGCGTCCATCGGCGTGGTGGACCGGATCAGCCAGGCCATAATGCAGCTCGGGGACACGCCTTGGCTGCTGATCCTGACGCTCAACTTTTTCCTGGCCATCCTGGGCATGCTGCTGGACGCTATCTCCGTGTACTACATCTTCCTGCCCATTTTCTTGCCGGTCATCGCCGCCATGGGCTGGGATCCGGTGTGGTTTGGGATCATGATGACGCTCAACTTGGCCTTGGGTCAAATCACGCCGCCGGTGGCCGTCAACCTGTACATGGGCGCATTGATCTCGGGGATCAAGCTGGAAGAACTCTGGTCCGAGGTATGGCGGTTTGCGGCGGCCACGTTCGTGGGACTGCTGATCATCGCCTACGTGCCCAGCCTCAGCACTTGGCTGCCTAGCGTGCTTGGAATGCGGTAATCTCAAAGAGAAAGGCCGTCGCAGCTGCGCTCTGCGACGGCCTGTTTGTTTATCCAGACGCGGCTTCACAAGGTCCTTTCCGGCTCACTGGGCAGGCGATAGCCGCCCGATGTTCAGCGCCGCAGGCCGGAGGCGATGGCTGACTGCCGAGGCGGCGCCACACTCGCCTGGGCGCGGTCCGGCATAGCCAAAGCGATCCCGAAACCGGCCAGGAGCAGTGCCCCAGCGATGAAGAAGGCCAGGTCCATCCGGCCGGTGGCGCTGGTCAGATAACCCGTCACGTACGGCGCCAACACAGAGGAGGCCATCCCGGCAAAGTTGAGAAACGCCATGGCCGTCGCCATGCGGCCGGCTGGCGCCCATTCCGAGGTGAGAGCCACCACCAAAGGGTCCATGGCCAGCTTGCCCACGAGCCCGTACAGGATCAGGCACGCAAACAGCACCAAACGGCTTTTTGCGTACACGATGCCCATGATGCTCAAGGCCGCCAGCACCAGCAGCGCGCGCACCAGGTGCAGCCGCCGTCCGGTGCGGTCAGAAATGGCGCTGACCAACAGCGCCCCCGGGATCGAGGCCCACGGCACCAGTGACGAAGTGAAACCCGTGGTCTCCACATCGGAATCCCCCACGCCCTCTAGATAGTAGGGCAACCAAGTGAGAATCACAAAAAAAGTAAAGGGATGTGAAGTTAACGGCATATAGCCCTAAGAGCCGCCGCGTCAGCACAAATTACGTGGGATTCCCGACGCCGATTTCTGGGAGATGGCGGCCGCTACACCAACTCGCCGGTCTTGTCCCAGCGGGATGCACCGTCATGATAGATAGCACTACGTTAGCCGTTTATACAACGAACTTACCGTGAAGGTTCAGGATGGAACGGTTGCCTTCGGGGGACTAGCCAGTTCACTCACGCGTCGCCGACTACGTGGCGCGTGGCTGCTGTCTCTCAGTTGGTTACTTATCGACGGCACAAAACACAAAGCAATGCGCCTCGGCCAAGTAGTAGAATCGGCCATATTCATCGTAAGTTGAAAGATCGCCAGACCTCTGAGCGCGCAGTACACGATGAACGCAACACCCTCTCCGGTAGAGGAGGTAGAAAACCCGGTGAGCAGAACGGTCCTGGCTCTGATGGCTCTTGCTGTCGGCCTGCTCTCCGCGGCCTGTGACGCCCCCGGCCCGTCGATGGCACAGTTGCTTGAGGCATACGATATGGCGCTCCTAGAACTTCAAGCGAATCCGAATGTCGATCTTACTCAGTTCGAAGAAAGATATGTGTGGCCCTTTGTCCCCGGAGCGCGCAGCAACGCACCTTTAGCCTTGCAATTCGCCGCTGCGAGATACGTTCTAGGCACAGAAGTTCTTCGCCCTAGTTCCAATCAACGTGCTAGGATCGCAGCTCTCAAATTCCCTTACGACGCCGCTTCGCTCGGAACTGACGCCGCCTATTATCAGAGAACGATTGAACTCCTCGAGCAACGTAGACTTTCTGTTACGCAGGCTTTCCAGATCGTCGACCAACTTCTTCGGCAACGACTCGCTCGCTAGTTCTTTCGGTCAGCGGAAAGGAGCGCGTTCGATGAGGGAAGTTATTGCAAACACCAGAATACCTCAGTTGACTGTACGCGCTAACTTAAAAGGGGACCACTGACAGCGGAGTGATCACGAAAAAGGGGACCACCCCGAGCACCTCGTCCATTACCCTGACTTCTGGGAAGAACTCGGAGGTCAGGGAGGAGAGGAGATGCTCAAGGTGGTCGATATTGAGTTTATCCGACGTCTCCACTTCCGCAAAGGGTGGTCCATTCGCCG
>PKQR01000156.1 GCA_017578085.1 Bacillota bacterium | reverse complement strand
CGCTGGCGTTGCCGTCCACCATGATGACCACGTCGGACAAGGCCGGCAAGTACGCCGCGCCCGCGGGCGAAGGCCCAAACAGGACGCACACCTGGGGGACCCGGCCGGACATCTTGACCTGGTTGTAAAAGATGCGCCCGGCGTGGCGCCGTCCGGGGAACATCTCCACCTGTTCCGTGATCCGCCCCCCGGCGCTGTCCACCAGGTAGAGAATAGGGATGTTGAACTTCAGCGCCTGCTCTTGGATCCGGACGATTTTTTCCACCGTGCGGGCGCCCCAGCTGCCCGCCTTGACCGTGGCGTCAGAGGCCATGATGCAGACGGTGCGCCCGTTGATGCGGCCGATGCCGGTCACCACCGCGTCCGCCGGCAAGTCCGGGTCCTCACAGCGGGCCAGCATCCCGTCCTCCACGAAGCTCCCAGGGTCCAGGAGCTTGGCCAGCCGCTCGCGGACAAACATTTTTCCCTGCTGGCGCAGCTTCTCGTGGTACTGCGGCGGGCCGCCGGCCGCGATGCGTTCAACTTCCGCCTTGAGGCGTTCGATCTGCCCCATCCCTTGGAACGTCCTCTCCGCCTGCAAATGTGGATTCGCGGCCGGTCACTCGATGAAGGCCAAGATGGCGCCTTCTTCCACGAACTCGCCCTCTTGCACCCGGATCTCCTTGATCCGCCCCGCCTTTGGCGCCGGCACGGGCACGTGCATCTTCATGGACTCCAGGATCGCCACACTATCGCCCTCGGCCACCGAAGAGCCAACAGCGGCCGGCAGCTGGTACACGATTCCCGTCATGGGCGCCGTCACTGGCGTCAACGGTCCTCGCCTCCCGCACGCAGTTGATTCAGCAGCTGGTCGGGCATGTCAATCTCGAGGCGCATGAGATTGGAGCCGAAACACTTGCCCAAATTGTCCAGGCGCAGGGACGAGCTGGCCCCGCCCCCCAGCGCCCCGTGGCACAAGAACTTGAGCGCCAGCACATTGGGCACCTCAAACCGCTCCACCGGGCCCTGGACCCATGCGCCAAAATGGGCCTTAACCACATCCGGGGTCAACACGCGTTTCAGATGCTCGTACACAGCCTCGTTGGGCGCGAAGACGCTGATGTCGCAGGTGTCGCCCTTATCGCCCGAACGGGCCAGCACCACGTCTTTGAGTTGGACTTTCGCCATGGCGTCTTACCCCACCTCCTCCACGGAAACCCGCACCTTCTCCTCCACCAGCTCCCGGGGAATGAGGGTGGTCCACAAGCCGATCAGCTCCCGCGTATGGGCGGCAAAGGGCATCATGGCCACGCCCGGCGGCCCGTTGAGCACCAGCGGCGGGAAGAGCCGCGCAAGGCGCGCCGCCTGTTCCCGGTCCTTGGTCCTGATGGACACCCGCAGGAACACCTCATTGATCTTTTCCTCGTCGGGAATGGGCGCCGCGGGCCCATGCAGGGCGTTGACGCCCAGGTAGTCCACCCAAAACTCTTCATACTGCACTCCCAGCCGGTCCAGCTGCTTGCGGATAATCTCCGCCGCCCGGCGCGCCTTTGTCAGCGCCTTGGGCCAGGCGAAACCGATCATGCCGGACCCCATGAAGCCGTTGCGGTAGCCCATGACCGCCTTGAGGGTGGGCGGAGCCGGCCGCCCCTTGGCCCCGCTCACCCGCACCCGGTCGGGCCCGGCCTGCTCGATGCGCACCGTCGTCAAATCGGCCACGGCGTCGGGGGTGATGTACGTGGTGGGGTCGTGGATCTCGTAGAGGAACTGCTCCCGCACCGTGTCGACGCTGACCCGCCCGCCGGTGCCCGGCGCTTTGGTGAGGATGAAGGAGCCGTCCTCGCTGACCTCGGCCAGGGGATAGCCGATGCGGTCCAGGTCGGGCACGTTCCACCAATCACCGCTGAAGTTGCCGCCCGTCACCTGCCCCGAGCACTCCATGAGGTGCCCAAGAACAAGCCCCTGGGCCAGCCGGTCCCAGTCGTCCGCGGCCCACCCGAATTCGTAGATGAGCGGCGCGAGGAACTGGGCGGTGTCCGTGGTGCGGCCCGTGATGACCACATCCGCGCCCTGCCGCAAGGCTTCCACGATGGGCTGCGCGCCCAAGTACGCGTTGGCGAAAAGCAGCCGGTCCCGGATCGCGTCCAAGGGCTGGCCCGTCTCCCGGTCCGAGAGGTCGACGCCGGCCGCCTGCAGCTCGTCCAGGCGATCAAGAATGTCGTCGCCGGTGGCGGTGGCGATCCGCAGGCCTTGCAGCCCCAACTCCTGGGCGATGCGGGCCATCTCCCGCCGCGCCCCCTCAGGGTTGAGCCCGCCCGCATTGGTGATGAGCTTGATGCCTTTCCGCTTCACATAAGGCAACAGCGCCCGTGCGGTGGTCGTCACGTCCTTGGTGTACCCCAGGGACGGGTCCCGCTGGCGGTCCTTCTGCAGGATGGCCAGCGTCAGTTCCGCCAGGCAATCAAAACACAAATACTGCACGTCGGACTTCTCCGCCAGATCCACGGCCGGTTCGATGATGTCGCCGTAGAATCCCTGGGCGGCGCCAACCAGCACCTGCTTCATGGAATCCACCCCGCGGCACGTGTGCTTGCGAAAATTCGTTGAGTGCGATAATGTACTCTCTGAAACCGCGCGCCCCAAAGCGACGATGCGCAGGGCCCGCTGCGATGGGAGATGCAGCCCATTGACTTCTTTCCCACTGGTCCGCGAATTCCTTCTTCGCCATAAATGGCGCTACATCGCGGGTTTGCTGAGCCTGCTGGTGGTCAACGCCCTCCAACTGGTCACGCCCCAAGTGGTGCGGCGCTTCGTGAACGAACTGTCCACGGGCCGGCTGACCATGAGCGCGGTCTGGCTCTACGGCAGCATCATCGTTGGCCTGGCTGTCGTGATTGCCGCCGGCCGGTACTTGTGGCGCGTCAACATCATGGGCACGTCGCGGCTGCTAGAGTACCATCTGCGCAACAAGCTGTACGCGCACTTGCAGACGTTGTCCCCCCGCTACTTCATGGAGCACAAGATCGGCGACCTGATGGCCCACGCGACCAACGACATCAACGCGGTGCGCATGGCCTTCGGCCCGGGCCTGGTGATGGCCACCGACGCAATCTTTATGACGACCGCGATCCTCATCATCCTCCTGCGCACCAGCGACCCGCGCCTCACCGCCTTGGCCCTGGCGCCCTTGCCGTTTTTGGCCTTGACCGTGACCTACTTCGGCCGCCTCATCAACCGCCGGTTTCGCCGGGTGCAGGAGGCCTTCTCGGATTTGACCGACCGGGTGCAGGAAAACCTGGCGGGGATCCGCGTCGTGAAAGCCTTCACCCGGGAAGAGTCGGAGATCCGGCGCTTCGGCGAGGTCAACCAGCGCAATGTGGATATGAACATGCGGCTCGTGCGGGTGTGGGGCATGTTCCACCCGCTGGTGCAGCTGTTGTCCGCCTTGAGCGTCGTCATCGTGGTGGGCTACGGGGGTTCCCTAGTCATTTACGGCCGCATCAGCCTGGGCGATTTCATCGCGTTCAACATGTACTTGGGGATGCTGACATGGCCCATGATGGCCGTCGGCTGGGTCATCAACATGATCCAGCGGGGCCGCGCCTCCATCGAACGGCTGCGGGTCATCTTCAACGAGCAGCCGGAGATCGTCGACGCGCCCGACGCGGTGCCCGTGGAAACCTTCCAGGGGCGTATCGAGATCCGCGGCCTCACGTTCACCTACCCGGGTGCCGCGACCCCGGCCCTCTCCGACATCAATGTGGTGGTGGAGCCCGGCCAGACCCTCGCGATCGTGGGCCGCACCGGCAGCGGCAAAACGACGCTGGCGAATCTTTTTGTCAGGGTGTTTGACCCGCCCCCGGGCACCATCTTCATCGACGGCCACGACATCTTGCGCATTCCCCTGCGGACGCTCCGGCGCCAGATCGGCTACGTGCCGCAGGACAACTTCTTGTTCTCAACCACCATCGCCAAGAACATCGGCTTCGGCGGCGATTATCACCAGGAGGTCATCGAAGCCGCCGCCAAGCAGGCGCGCCTGCATGATGACATCATGTCATTCCCCGACGGCTACGACACCATGGTGGGCGAGCGGGGGGTCACCTTGTCCGGCGGCCAGAAGCAGCGTACCGGGATCGCGCGGGCCCTGGTCAAAAATCCCAGCATCCTGATTTTTGACGATTGCCTGTCGGCCGTGGACACCCAGACCGAAGAAGCGATCTTGCAGGAGTTGCGGCGCGCCATGCAAGGGCGCACCAGCATCATCATCGCCCACCGGATTTCCACGGTGAAGGATGCCGACCACATTATCGTCCTGGACGAGGGCCGCATCGTGGAGCAAGGTACCCACGAGGAGCTTTTGGCGCTGGGCGGCTTGTATGCGGATATGTACCGGCGCCAGCTGTTGGAGCAAGAGCTGGAGGAAGCCGTTTAATAGGCGCCGCGGCAGTACGGCAGGGCCGACTACAATCGGCTTTCACCAGGCCGTTTGGAAGGTGTCACCCGTGCAGGATTTTCACCAGGAAGACGTATTGGGCAAAGCCTATGACGCGCGGCTCATGCGCCGGCTTCTCCGCTATGCGCGGCCCTTTGCCGGCTGGATGCTGGTCGCATTCGTCCTCATGCTGCTCATCACCGCCAGCGAGCTGGTCCGGCCTTACCTGGTGCGCATCGCCATCGACGAGCACCTCTTGTCTTTCGAGGAGCCCCTGGCGGCCTTCCCGCCGGGCACCGAGCCCGCACCGGGGGTGCTGTGGAACGGGTACGTGCTGGTGAAGGAAGCAAACGTCCCCCCGGGCACGCCGGTCGAGCGCTGGCACCAGATCGTGGTGGTGGACACCGGCGCGGGCAGCGAGTACTACCTCATCGACGGCCGGATCGACCAGCGCACCCAGGCCCGCGAGGCGGTGGCCGGGAAGGATGGGCATACCATCATCGCCGAGGGAAAAGCGTTTCCCGCGGTGCGCCTCGGTCCGGACGAGATCCGGCTTTTGCGCCATCCGGACCTCCACGCCGTCGCCCGGCTCGCCGGGATTTATGTGGCCATCGTCATCGGCACGTTTTTCCTCAGGTACGGTCAGGTCTATATCCTGCACTACACCGGCCAGCGCATCGTCCACAGCATCCGCCAGCAGATCTTCTCCCACCTGCAGCGGCTGCCGGTGCAGTTTTTCGACCGCAATCCCGTAGGGCGGCTGGTGACCCGCGTCACCA
>PKQR01000031.1 GCA_017578085.1 Bacillota bacterium | reverse complement strand
AAGCGCACCCAGCGCAAGAGGTTAACGGGAAACCAGCGGTCATAGCTGTCTTCGGGGCTATGAAACAAGCTGTCAAAGGTGGCGGGCAGCACCAGCACAAAGGGGGTCGTATCGGCGATGATCACCACCCTGCCTTCTAAGAGCGCCGCCGCGGCCCGGTCCGGGCGTTCGGTTTTCAGGTGCTGCGGAAACGGGGACCACCATTTGTCCTCGATCAGCTGCTCGATATAGCCCGTATCCAGCACACCGTCGATGTCGATGGCGTTCAAGCGCCTGCGCACCTCGGCCACAAGCCCTTGGGGCACCACGTCGGCCAAGTGCAGCATCGCCACCGTGGTGCGGCTGCGCCGCCCGACGTTGAAGAACTCCACCCGCAGGTGGGGATCGCGAATGCGGCGGCGCAGGAGGGCCGTGTTCCACATGACGTTCTCGGTAAAGCTGTCCCGGGGGCCGCGAATGGTCACTTCCAGCAGCGGATCTTCCACGGGGCGGGACTGCCAGCCGCGGTTCGTGATCCGGAGCCCCTGCCGGTCGCCCCGCAGGACAAACACCGCATCCCCTTGGAGGAGCGCCTCACACCCTTCCTCCAGCTCCCGGACCAGGGTCACTTCGCTGGCGGCCAGCACCCGCCGGGCCAGCAGTTCAGGCGTCCTGCCGACCGAGCGCCTCTCCGCCGGGGAAGCCTGCCCGGACCATTCCAATAGGGGCCGCAGGAGCGAGGCCTCGATGCGGACCGAATCCACGAGGCCTTCGATGTAGAGGACGGCGGCTTCCACCCCGTCCTCGCCCAAGGTGACCAAGCGGATCTTGACGTCATCCGCCCCGCGGAACAAGTTTTCCAGCTGCTCCAGCAAGTCGCGCCCGGGTACCCCGTGGACTGGAGAAGAGGATCCTTCCCGCCCCGCCGCGCTTTTGCCCCGCAGACGGCTAAACAACGACCGCAATCGCGCCCCTCACCTCCCGGATCAACCTCCGCGGCCGCAGGCGGGATTATGCGACGACGACGGCATTATGTGCCGCCCGTTGGTCATGCCGCCCGCTCTGCCATCCGTTTCCAGCCAATGCCGTCCTTGTTCGGCTTGACGCCCATGACCGAACATATGTTAGGATAAAGATCCCCGAACACTTGATCGCAGGGAGGGCTCCACGGCATGTCTGTCATCGCGTGTCTGCGGATCCCGCCCACGCCCGCCGTCTGCGACTTGTGCGCCGAGCTGACGCCCGTGGTCGAGCCCGCGGCGGATTGCGTGTGGATGGACTGGACCGGCGGACCGCCGGTGCCGATGCTGGCAGCCCGCTTGGCGGAGGCCCTCGCGGCTTTGCAGGACAGTTTGCTCCCGGGCCGCCCGCAGCTGGGTCTTTACCGCTTAGGCGTAGCGCCGCGGCGCTTTGCCGCGGGCGCCCTGGCGTCCCAAACGTTCGACGCAGCTCGCACCGGCTTGCCTGTCCAGCCGGTTCCCGGCGGGTACTGGGTGCGCACCGAGGCGCTGCCGGCCTTCGCGTCCCGCCTGCCGATAGCCTTTCTCACCGAACTCGATCCCGACGTCCGGAGCGCCCTTGAGGCGCTGGGCGTCGGCACCTTGGGCGATCTGCTGTCCAGCCCTCGCGAGCTCTTGCACGCGCACATCGGCGCCGAAGCCGGCCGGCTGCTGGACTGGGCGCGCGGCCGCGACCCGCGCCCGGTGCGGGCGTTGTATCCCCCGGAGCGGCTTGTGCACCGCGTCCCCGCCGAAGCTTTGGCCAGTGCCGATGCCGAGCGCCTGGAAACCGTCATCGGGCAGGCGGCGGCCGCTTTGGCCGAGCGCCTGCACACGGCGGGCCAGGCGTGCGCCCGGCTGGCGGTCGTCTGGGGCGGGAAGCGGCATGAGCGTTGCTTCACGCCGCCCGTCGCCGATGCCGGCCAACTGGCCCGGGCAGCGGCCCAGGCGGCCAAGCAGCTGCTGGTGGAGTTAACCCGCGATAAAAGCGGCCGTGCATCGTCCTTGGAGATTCCCGACCACCAGGAGATCCCCGACGACTGCGTGCTGGAGATTTCCCCCACCGCCTATGCGGGGCGGCAGACGCTGCTCTGGGATCCCGATCGTCCCGACGGCCCCCGCCATCACCCAGCGCTGGCCGCCATCCGCGCCCGCTTCGGCCACACCTTTCTCCATCCGGCGCGGCCGGCCGGTCTGCACCCCCGCCCCGGCTTTCTTGCTGCCCATGGGCGCGAAGCCGTGGCGCGCTATGAAGCCATGAACCGCTTTTACTGGCTCCCGGAGTGATGCGGCATGCGCCTGGTGGACGCTCCCGTCAAGGTCGCGTCGCCGGGCGGACGGCCGGCGCGCTTTCGCTGGCAAAACCGCACTTATCGCATTGCCCGTATCATCGACCAGTGGTCGTACCTGGGCCGCTGGTGGGCCGGCGAAGGGGAGTGGCGCTTCTTCCGGGTGGAGACGGCCGACGGCGGGCTGTTTGAGCTGTACCTGGACGTGGCGGCAAACCAGTGGAGGTTGTACCGGGTGTATGACTGACGCGGGTTTCGTTCACCTGCACGTCCACTCGCCCTTTTCCTTTCTGGACGGGGCCAGCGCCATCGAGGAGCTGGTGCGGCGCGCCGCGGACTTAGAACTCCCAGCGCTGGCCCTCACCGACCACGACAACTTGAGCGGTGCGGTCCGCTTCGTGCAGGCCTGTACGGCGGCCGGGATTAAACCCATCATCGGCTGCGAGCTGACGCTGGCCGACGGCCACCACCTTTTGGCCCTGGCCACCTCGCCCAAAGGATACGCCAACTTGTGCCGCATCGTCTCCGCGGCCCACCTGGGCAATCCCCGGGGCGAGCCGCGCGCCGCGTGGGACGATATCATCCGGTATAAAGAAGATCTGCTGTTCCTCTCCGGCTGCCGCCGGGGCGAGATCCCCGCCCTTCTTTACCAGCGGCGCTTCCGGGAAGCCGAAGCCGCCGCCCGCCGCTATAGGGACATGCTGGGCCGGGACCGTTTCCTCTTGGCGCTGGAGGCGACGGAGCTCCCCGGCCAGCACGCGGTCAACCAAGCCTTGGTGGAGTTGGCTGAGCGCCTGGGCTTGACGGCGGTGGCCACCGGCAACGTCCACTACACAACGCGGGAGCGGCACCCCGTCCACGACGTCTTGCGCTGCATCGCCTTAGGCCTCACGGTGGAAGACCCGCACCCCGGCCGGCCTTTTAACGACCAGCGATACTTGATCCCGCCGGCGGTCATGCGGGAGCGCTTTGCCTGGTACCCGCAGGGATTGGCCAATACCCTGGCGGTCGCGGAGCGGTGCCAGCCGGCGCTGGTGCTGGGCCGGCGCCGGCACCCGCGCTTTCCGCTGCCTCCCGGCCAGACGGCCCAGGTTTTGCTGCACCAGCTGACATGGTCCGGCGCCGAGCAGCGCTACGGGCGGATCTCGCCCGCGTTGCGCGAGCGTATCAGCAGCGAGCTGGCCATCATCGACCAGCTGGATATGGCCGATTACTTCCTCGTGGCCTGGGATGTGGTCCAGTTTGCCCGCAGCCGGGGCATCCGCACCAGCGGCCGCGGCTCGGCGGCTGATTCGGTGGTGGCCTATTGCCTCGGATTGACCGATGTGGACGCCTTCCGCCGCAACCTGCGCTTCGAGCGCTTCTTGTCCATCGAACGGGGCGAACCGCCCGACATCGACATCGACTTGGAGGCCGAGCACCGGGACGAGGTGGCCGCCTACGTCTATGAGCGCTACGGCCGGGACCACGTGGCGGCCGTGGCCACCTATCACACCTACCACGCCCGCGGCGCCCTGCGGGAAGTAGGCAAAGTGCTGGGCTTCGCGCCCGAGGAAATCGACGCGGTGGCCAAGCGCATGCCCCATTTGCCCGCGGACGCGATCGAGCGGGCGCTGCACCGCTACCCTGAGCTGAGAGCCGTTTCCTTTGAAGGACCGCGCCGGCGCCAGTGGCTGGCCTTGGCCCAGGCGCTGGCCGCCCTGCCGCGCCATCTGGGCACCCACTCTAGCGGCCTCGTCATCAGCGCCGAGCCTTTGCTGGACGTCACGCCCTTGCAGATGTCGGCCAAAGGGGTGGTCATGAGCCAGTTTGACAAGGACGATGTGGAAGCCCTGGGGCTCATGAAGCTGGACCTTTTATTTTTGCGCATGTTGGGCGCGGTCAACACCGCCGCCCGGGCCATCCAGCGGCACGACCCCGGGTTCGATTACGACCGCATCCCCGACGACGATCCCCGGACATACCAGCGCCTGCGCCGGGGCGAGACAATCGGGGCGTTTCAGCTGGAATCCCCCGCCCAGCGGGCCCTGCACCCCCGCTTGCGCCCGCGGGAGTTCGAGGACATCGTCGCATCCGTGGCCCTCATCCGGCCCGGGCCCATCAAAGGCGACATGGTGCGCCCCTTCATCGCCCGCCGGAATGGCCAGGAGCCCATCACCTACATCCACCCCAAGCTGCGCCCGATCCTGGAGAAAACCTACGGGGTCGTCTTGTTCCAAGAGCAGGTGATCGAGATCGCCCGGGAGATCGCCGGCTTCACCCCCGGTGAGGCCGACCGCCTGCGGCGGGTCATGTCCTCCTTCCGGTCGCAGGCGGAGATGGACCGCATCGGCGAGCAGTTTGTCGCCAAAGCCATCGCCCAAGGGTGCACGCCGGAGCAGGCTCGCACCATCTTTGGCTACATCGCCGGCTACGCGGGCTACGGCTTTTGTGAGGCCCACGCCGCTTCTTTCGCCACCATCGCGTACAAGACCGCGTATCTCTTGGAGCACTACCCCGCGGAGTTTTACGCGGCGCTCTTGGCCCACCAGCCCATGGGGTACTACCCGCCCAATACGCTTTTGTGGGAAGCCAAGCGGCGGGGCGTCGCCGTGCGAGGGCCGTGCGTCAACAAGAGCGCCCCGGAGTACACGGTGGAAGCCGACCGCGCCATCCGCGTCGGCTTGCGCCAGATCCGCTCCTTGAGCGCCGCGACGCTGGCCGCCATGCTGGATGCGAGAGCGGAGCGTCCCTTCACGTCCCTGGCGGACTTTTGCCAGCGGGTGGCGCCGCTCACCATCGAGGAGGCGGAACAGCTGGTGCTGGCCGGCGCCTTTGACGCAATCCACCCCAACCGCCGGGCCCTTTTGTGGCAGTTGCCGGCCTTGCTGGGCGACGCCCGCCGCGCCCGGGAAGCCCAGCGGCACTGGGATCTGCGGATCGAGGCGCCCCCGGTCACAATAGAGGACTTCCCGCTCCTCGAGCGGGACCTACGGGAGTATTACGCCCTCGGCGTGACCGTGGAGCGTCACCTGATGCAGCATTGGCGCCGGCACCTGCGCAAACGCGGCGTGAGCACGTGCGCCGCAGCGGCCCGGCTGCCCCACCGGCACCCGGTCACGGCCGCCGGCTTGTGCATCCGCCCCCACCGCCCGCCGACCAAAAGCGGCCGCACGGTGGTGTTTTTGACCTTGGAGGATGAAACGGGATTGATCGACGTCACCGTTTTCGAAGACGTCTACATGCGCTGGGGGGACGACTTGTTCGTCAGCCCCCTGCTTCTGGTTTCCGGAAAAATCGACCGCCACGGCGAAGGGGTGAGCATCACCGCGGAGCGGCTGGCGCCCCTGGTGCCCCCCGGCACCTTAGCTGCCGTCCTGTAGTTGCCCAACGCGCTCCACGTGACCTGGACCGGCGCCGCCCCAGGCGGTCACACCGCGCCGAGCACCGACGCATCGGCAAACTGGCTCCGGTACAGGCTCGCGTAGAAGCCGTCCGCGGCCAGCAGCTGGTCGTGGGTCCCCTGCTCGACGATGCGGCCGTCTTTCATCACCAGCACCCAGTCCGCGTCCCGGATGGTGGACAAGCGGTGGGCGATGACGAAGCTGGTGCGGCCTTTCATCAGGTCGTGCAAAGCCCGCTGGATCTGCAGCTCCGTGCGGGTGTCGACGCTGCTGGTGGCCTCGTCCAGGATGAGGATCACCGGGTCCGCGAGCAGCGCCCGGGCAATGGTCAAAAGCTGCTTCTGCCCTTGCGAGAGGTTGGACGCCTCCTCGTCGATGACCGTGTCGTACCCGTCGGGCAACGTGCGGATGAAATGGTCCGCGTACGCCGCCTTGGCCGCGGCCACGATCTCCTCCTCGGTGGCGCCTTCCCGGCCGTAGGCGATGTTGTCCCGGATGGTGCCGTGAAACAGCCACGTGTCCTGCATCACCATGCCAAAGAGGCGGCGGAGGTCTCCGCGGCGCATCTGGCGGATGTCGACGCCGTCAACGGTGATGCGGCCGCCGTTGATCTCGTAAAAGCGCATCAGGAGGTTCACCAGGGTCGTCTTGCCCGCGCCTGTGGGGCCGACGATGGCGATCACCTGCCCGGGCTTGCCCACCAGATCCAGGTCCTCGATCAAGGGCACGTCGGGCTTGTAGCGGAAGGAAACCCGCTCCAGCACCACTTCGCCCCGGGGCTGCTCCAGGACGACCGGGTCGGCGGCTTCCGGCACCTCTTCTTCCTCGTCCAGCAGTTCAAACACCCGCTCCGCGGAGGCGATGGTGGACTGGATGATGTTGAAGATGCTCGCCACCTGCACGATGGGCTGGCCAAACTGGCGTGCGTACTGGAGAAACGCCTGCACGTCGCCGATCTGGAGCACCTGGCGCGTGACGTAGATGGCGCCCACAACGCTGATCAGGACATAGCCGATGTTGTTGACGAACCCCATGAGGGGCATGATCAGGCCCGAGACGAACTGCGCCCGCCAACCGGCTCCATAGAGTTCATCGTTGAGCGCCTCAAACTCTGCCACCGACCGGTGCTCCTGGCCAAAGGCCTTGACCACCGCGTGGGCCGTGTACATCTCCTCCACATGTCCGTTGAGGCGGCCCAGGACCTGCTGCTGCTGGCGGAAGTAGCCTTGGGAGCGGCGGGCGATGGCCGCGGTGATCATGCCCGCCATGGGCAGCGTGACCATGGTCAACAACGCCAGCACCCAGCTGATGCGCACCATCATCACGATGATCCCGATGACGGTCACCACGGCCATGAGGGCCTGTGCGAGGCTCTGCTGCAACGTGTTGCTGATGTTGTCGATGTCGTTGGTGACCCGGCTCAGCGTTTCCCCGTGGGGCCGGCTGTCGTAGTAGCGCAGGGGCAGCCGCATGAGCTTGGCGTCCGCGTCCTGCCGCAACTGGTACACGATCCGCTGGGCCACACCGGCCATGATGTACTGCTGCCCAAACGCACAGGCCGCGCTGAGTACGTAGAGGCCGGCCAGCAGGACGAGGATGTCCCTCACCCGCCCGAAGTCGATGGCGGCGCCCGGCACACCCGCCCGTTTGGCCATAAAGCCTTGAAACAAGAGCGTCGTGGCGTCGCCGAGCACCTTGGGGCTGACGATGGCAAACAGCGTGCTGAGGGCTGCCAGCACCAGCACGGCGGTCAAATGCGGCCAATAGGGCCGCACGTAGCCGAGCAGGCGTCGCAAGGTGCCGCGAAAGTCCTTGGCCCGCTGCACGGGCATCCCGATCATCGCCGGACCGTGGTGCCGTGGGAGCGCCGAGAGGTCGTCGCGCCGGTCAACCCGCCCGTCAGGGCCCATTTGCCTGCTCATGCCACCGCCTCCTCACCCAACTGGGAGATGACGATTTCCCGGTACACCGGACACGTGCGCAGCAGTTCCTCGTGGGTGCCGATGCCCACAGCCCGCCCGCCGTCCAGCACGATGATCTGGTCCGCGTGCATGATGGTGCTTACCCGCTGGGCCACGATGATAACGGTCGCGTCCTGGGTTTCCCGCTTCAACGCTGCCCGCAGCGCGGCGTCGGTCTTGAAGTCCAGCGCCGAGAAACAGTCGTCGAACACATAGATGCGCGGCCGGCGCACGATGGCCCTGGCGATGGTCAACCGCTGCCGCTGCCCGCCGGACAAGTTGGTCCCGCCCTGTTCGACCTTCGTATCGAAGCCCTCGGGCATGTTGCGGATAAACTCCAGCGCCTGGGCGATCTCAGCCGCCCGTTCGATCTCCGCGTCGGTCGCGTCCTCGTTGCCGTAGCGGATGTTGTCCCGGATAGTGCCGCTAAAGAGCACCGCCTTCTGGGGTACAAAGCCTATGTAGCGGCGCAGATCCGCCTGCGACTGCTCGCGCACGTCCACCCCGTCCACCAGCACTTGCCCTTCCGTGGGGTCGAAAAACCGGACCAGCAGGTTGACCAGTGTGGACTTGCCCGAGCCGGTCCCGCCGATGATGGCGGTCGTCTTGCCGGGCTCAGCGCGGAACGAGATGCCCTGCAAGGCCGGCTGCTCGGCGCCAGGATACTGGAAAGAGACGTTGCGGAACTCCACCACGCCCCGGCGCTCCTCCACGGGTCGCGCCGCGGGCGGGTCCTGGATGCCGGGCTCCGTCTGCAACACTTCCGCGATGCGCCCAGCGGACACCGCCGCCCGCGGGAGAATGATCAATACCATCGACACCATCAGCACCGCGAACATGATCAGCGACACGTATTGGATAAAGGCCATCAAGTCGCCGATCTGGGTATAGCCGTCGTCGACGCGCACAGCGCCAAGCCACATGACCGCCACGATGCTCATGTTGAGCAGGATCATCAAGATAGGCATGGACGCCCCCATGAGCCGGTTGACCCGGATGGCGGTCTCCGTCAGGTCCCGGTTGGCGGCCGTAAAGCGGCGGTGTTCGTAATCCGTGCGGTTGAAGGCCCGCACGACCCGCACGCCCGTCAAGAGCTCCCGCACCACCCGGTTCAACACGTCAACCTTGTCCTGCAGCGCCCGGAACATGGGCAGCGCCCGGGACGCGACGGCAACGATGGCGAAAATGAGCAGCGGCACCACCGCCGCGATGACCCAGGCCAGCTGCGGGTCGGTGACGATGGCCATCACGACACCGCCGACGGCCATCAGCGGCGCGCTGACCAGCATGCGCATGGCCAAATACACCACTTGCTGGACCTGCGTCACGTCGTTGGTGGTGCGGGTAATGAGCGTGGCCGTTCCCAGGTGGGACATTTCCTGCAAGGAGAAAGCGCTAACCCGCCGGAAAAGCTCCCGGCGCACGTCGCGCCCGAAGCCGTTGGCCGTGCGGGCAGCAAAGTAGGTGGCGGCAATGGCCGCCCCCGTCCCCGCGGCCGCGACCAGGAGCATCAGGCCGCCGACGCGCAAGATGTGCCCCGTATTGCCGGTGACTACGCCCTCATCCACGATGCTGGCCATCAGCGCCGGCAGGAACAGCTCGGCCAACGACTGCAGGAGGACAAGTGCCACCGCCAGGGCGATTTGCCTCCGGTACGGCTTGAGAAACCGCAAGAGTCTTACCACGGAAAGCCCCCTCTCCACGCGTGCCGAACGGGCCTGCACCGCTCGTACCTGACAACGATTATACCTTCGTGAGGCGAAGGGCGAAGCGGGGAAGAAGGATGGAAAGAGGTAAGTCCCGGAGGACGGAGCCGCGAGGCTGGATGATAGACGCGGAGCAGCGGGTGGGATAGGCCAGGGGCGATGGCTGGACTGCAGAGGTCCGATTTCACTGGCGGTAAGAACCGCAGAAAAGCGAAACCCCCGGGAAACTAGCTCCCGGGGGTTTGACCTCTGGTGGAGCCGAGCGGGCTCGAACCGCCGACCTCGTGAATGCCATTCACGCGCTCTCCCAGCTGAGCTACGGCCCCACGTCCGTCGCAAAGCCTATTATAGGTCACCCACCGCGGCCCGTCAAGGGGCTGTCGGACGGGCTTTAGGTTGCGAGCATGCTTGCTGTTTACGTGCTGACCGGAGACCACTCGACCCGGGGAGCATCGGCCCAAAGGCGTTCGAGGTCATAATACTCGCGCTCGGCATGGTGAAACACGTGCACCACGACCCCGCCGAAATCCAAGAGGATCCAAGAAGAACGGTCATCGCCTTCCCGGCGGCGAAGCCGCACGCCGTCCTTCTCCAGGGCCTCCTCGATGCCGCGGGCAATGGCCCGCACCTGCGGCATCGACTGGCCGCTGCAGATGACGAAGTAATCCGTCACCACCGTCAGCGGACGCATGTCGAGGATAACGACCCGTTCCGCCTTCTTCCCCTCCGCTGCCTGCGCTGCCCGAATGGCCACTTCCAGCTCGGTCAGCCTCGTTCCCTCCTCGCCAGGCTCGTGTCTGCTACTCTTCCCCTCTCGGCGACGCATCAGCCGCCAAAGTCACGTCCGACAATGACGGTCACATCGGCCTCGGCGGCAGGAGCGTCTTCGCTCGCGGCCAGCACTTGACCGCCCACCAGCCGGGCCAAATGGTCCACCGGCACGCCGGGGCGGTTCACGATGACCTGCGTCCGTTCATAGTGAAACCCGTCCGGAGCGTTGCCCACCTTGACCACTTCGTACCCGTTTTGCCGCAGCAACGCCGCCGCCCGCGCCGCCACGCCGGCCCCGCCGCTGCCGTTGAACACCGCGGCCGTAGGCACCCGCTCGCCCCGGATCAACCGCTTGACCACCGTCTGGGTCCGGACAGGATCATGCACCCAGTAGCTCGCACCGCCAATGTACATCCCCGCGCCCGGCAGCACCGCCGTCTGCAGCTTGTCCACGTCCAGCCGGCGGGCAGACACGGCCAGCGCCAGCGCCCGGTCCATGCTGATGTCGGTCTTGACCATGGAGAACAGCTCGGGCACCAGCTGCGGCAGCCGCGGGATCGCCCCGACGCTCATGGCCCGCTGGGCCACCAGCTTCACAAACTCCAGCTGCCGCTTGACGCGGCCGTCATAGACTTCCCGCAGCGGGTCCACCAGGGCCACGTCGCCCAGCCCATCCGCCCGGAAGCGCACGTACTGCAGGGCCTGCTCGCCCGTGAGCACCTGGCGCCCCGGTTTCAAATCGATGTGCAGCCCTTGCGCGTAGTCGTCGTAGCGCATGGGCCGCTCGATCTCCACCTCAACCCCGCCCAAGAGGTCGATGAACCGGGCGAAGCTGGCGAAATCCAACACCAAATAGTGGTCGATGTCGATGTCCAGGAGATTCTCGACGGTGCGCACGGTCAATTCGGGCCCGCCCAGCGTGTAGGCCGTATTGACCCGGTAGTAGCCGCTGCGGCCCGGGATCTGCACGCGGGTATCCCGCGGAATGGACATCACCGCCGCCTCGCCGCTGCGGGGGTCAAAGCTGGCCAGCATGATGGTGTCGGTGCGCGCCGCCCCCAGCGACGGGTCGTCGATCCCGATTATCAGTACCGTGACCCGCCGGGCGACGCCGCTGGAGGCGTCGGCGGCGTTGCCCGACACGCCCAGCCCCCGCATGCCCCGCTGATACGTCACGTAAAAGGCGACCATGGCCAGCAGGATCGCGACCAGGATGATGATGAGCATCGCGGTGGCTTGGCGCCGCCGCTTTGCCCGCCGCTTCCGGCGCCGCTCGGCTAGCGCCTGGCGTTCCTGCTCCTGCAGCGCTTGGCGCAACTGCTCCAGTTGTTCAGCCGGACGCTGCATGATGCGCCGTCCCTCTCTTCAGCTTCCCGGCCTTGCTTCGCTCGCGTCTTGCACCGTCGCCGTGTCCCGGTCCCACATAAGCAGCCGAACATACAAAAAGCCAGCCACGGGCCGAACGCCATCCCCGCGACTAGCTTCGGCGCAGCAAGATGTGATTACGGGCAGCCACAGCGTCCGGATGGAGCAGTCCTCCCTGACGGATCACATAGCAGATGGTGGACTCGAGGGCCGCCAGCACCGCGCCCTCCAGGTCCTCGCGGCTCCGCCGCCTGAGCTCCTCGACGCCGGGAAACTCGCGTCCGGGCTCGATGATGTCGGCCAAAAAGATGACCTGCTCAAGCCCTGACATGCCCGCCCGGCCGGTGGTGTGGTAGCGAATCGCCGCCAGCACTTCCTCATCATCAATGCCAAACTCCCGGCGGGCGATCTCGGCGCCGATGACGCTGTGCCACAGCTCAGCTTGCCTGGCCGTAATCTCATCAAAGACTATACCAAATTCCTCAGCCCGCTTCAACAAGGACTCCCGGGGCTCGTCCTTGGCCACGTCGTGGAGCCAAGCCGCCACCCGCGCCTTGCGCACGTCGATGCCAAACCGCCGTGCGAGCTCCTCAGCCGTCTCCACCACGCCCACCGTGTGGGCAAACCGCCCCGGGGACAGCCGCCGGCGCACTGCCGCTTCCAGCACCGGCTCCTCCGGGAAGACCGTCAAACGCCGTCCCCCTCCCTGCCTGGGGTCACCGGCACCGGCCGCCCCTGGCCGGTGTACAGCCCGGTTTTCTGGATGTAATGCATGACCGCGTCCGGCAACAGATAGCGCACCGATCGGCCTGTGCGCACGCGCTCCCGGATGTCGGTGGAGGAGATGGCCAGAGCCGGCACCTGCAGCGGGTGGATGCGGTCCCGGTACCGCTCCATCAAGGGCCCGAGGACCGACTCCAAGCGGGACAGCCGGAAACCCGGCCTGGTGGCGGCGATGAAGTGGCACAGCCCAAACAGGGTCTCCGCGTCCTTCCACGTCAGGATCTGCAGCATGGCGTCGGCGCCCGTGATGAAATACAGCTCCACCCCGGGGCCGTAGCGGGCGTGCAGTTCCCGCAGCGTATCCACCGTATAGGATGGCCCAGGGCGGTTGATGTCCACCCGCGACACGGTGAAACGCGGGTTGGGCACGGTGGCCAGCACCGTCATCAAGTACCGGTGCCGCGCTTCCGTCACCGCGCCGGGCGGCTTGTGGGGCGGCTGCCCGGCGGGCACGAAAATCACCTGCTCCAGACCGAACTCTTCGGCCGCCGCCTCGGCCGTCACCAAATGGCCGTAGTGGATGGGGTCAAAGGTGCCGCCCATGACCCCGAGCCTTCGGACGCCCTGAGCGCGCCCATCATTCTCGGACATGACCATCGCCGTACACCACGTACTTGATCGACGTCAGCGCCGTAAGGCCCATCGGCCCCCTGGCGTGCAGCTTTTGCGTGCTGATGCCCAGCTCCGCCCCGAGGCCAAACTCAAACCCATCCGTGAACCGGGTGGACGCGTTGACGTATACCGCCGCCGCGTCGACGGCCTGCACAAACCGGCGCGCCCGGCGCAAGTCCTGTGTGACGATGGCCTCGGAATGCCGGGTGCCGTAAGTCGCGATGTGCTCCAGGGCCGCCTCGAAATCGGGCACGACCCGCACGGCCAGGATCAAGTCCAGGTACTCCTCGTGCCAATCCTGCTCGGTGGCTGGAACCATATCGGGCACGATCCGCCGCGCCGCAGGGCACCCCCTGAGCTCCACGCCCCGCGCCTTGAGCGCCGCCGCCACCCGCGGCAAGAACTCTGGCGCCACCGCCTCATGGACCAGGAGGGTTTCCATGGCGTTGCACACCGCCGGCCGCTGGCACTTGGCGTTGATGACGATGGCCAGTGCCTGGTCCAGGTCCGCGTATTCGTCGACATACGTGTGGCAGTTGCCGACGCCGGTTTCGATGACGGGCACCCGGGCCGTGGAAACCACCTGCTGGATGAGTCCCCGCCCGCCCCGGGGAATAAGCACGTCGATGAGCCCTACAGCCTCCATCATGGCCTGGGCGGCCCCATGCCCAGGCCGGTCCACCAGCTGGACGCTGGCGCGGGGCAAACCTGCCGCTTCGATGGCCCCGGTCAGCGCCTCCACGATGGCCCGGTTGGAATTGAGGGCATCGGAGCTGCCGCGCAGGAGCACCGCATTTCCCGACTTCAGGCACAACCCGGCCGTGTCGGCGGTGACGTTGGGACGGGCCTCGTAGATGATGCCGACAACACCCAGCGGCACCCTCACCTGGCCGATCTCAAGTCCGTTGGGACGGCGCGTCATGGCCACCATCTCGCCGACGGGATCCGGCAGCGCCGCGACGGCCCGCAGCCCCTCCGCCATCTGGCGCACCCTGTCCGGGTTCAAGGTGAGCCGGTCCAAAAGTGCCTTCGAAACCCCGCGCTCTCGGGCGCCGGCGACGTCCCGGGCGTTGGCGGCCAGGATGGAATCCATGTGGTCTTCCAGCGCCTTGGCCATGGCGAGCAGGGCGGCGTCTTTCACGGCCCGGTTGGCGGCGGCCAAGGCGCGGCTTGCCTCCCGGGCACGCTGGGCCAGCTCCCGCACGTACGCGCGATCGTCCTGCAGCCCGGGATTGTCGCCGGAGCTGCCATCCGGATGCCCGGCTTGGTCGCCGGCCGCAGAAAGATGCTTCAGTGCAGCGCTTTCGGCCCCCTCCATGCTGCTTCCCCCCGTCTAGACCGAGACGACCAGGTTGTCCCGGTGGATAACCTCGTCGTAATCCTTGCGGCCGAGGATGGCGGCGATGTCCTTGGTGCGGCTGCCCTGGATCCGGCGCAGGTCTTGGGCCGAGTAGTTGACCAGCCCCCGGGCCACCTCCCGGCCGGAACCGTCCACCACCTGAACGAGATCCCCCTCGGCAAAGTCCCCTTCGACGCCGATGACCCCCGCGGGCAGCAGGCTCTTCCCGTTTTCCACCAGGGCCTTAGCCGCCCCTTCATCCACAAGGATGCGGCCGCGGGGCCGCAGGTGAAACGCCAGCCAACGCTGGCGGGCCCGCAAGGGGCGGGGTTTGGGCAAGAACAGCGTACCCACCGCATTGCCGGCGAGCACCGCGAGCAAGATGTCGGGTTGCGAGCTGCTGGTGAGAAACATCGGAATGCCGGCCGCGGTGGCGATCTTGGCCGCCTGCAGCTTGGTCACCATGCCGCCGGTGCCAAAGGCCGTGCCGGCGCCGCCCGCAATGGCTTCCAGTTCCGGGGTGATGGCCGGCACCACGTCCAGCCGCCTGGCGCCAGGGTCGCGCCGCGGGTCGCCGGAGTATAGCCCGTCCACATCGGAGAGGATGATGAGGAGGTCGGCGTCGACCAGCGTGGCCACCAGCGCCGAGAGCGTATCGTTGTCTCCCAGGCGGATCTCGTCCACGGCCACCGTATCGTTTTCATTGACCACGGGGATCGCGCCCAGCTCCAGCAGCTTGCGCAAGGTGTTGCGGGAATTCAAGTGGCGGCGACGGTCGGCCACATCTTCCCGGGTAAGGAGGACCTGACCCACCACCAGCTGGCGCGCGAGGAACGCCCGCTCGTACGCCTGCATCAATAGTCCTTGGCCGACGGCCGCGGCCGCCTGCTTTTCGGGGATCGTCTGGGGGCGCTGCGAGTAGCCGAGCCGGCGGGCGCCGACGCCGATAGCGCCCGATGTGACCAACACCAGCTGGCGGCCGGCCCGGGTCAGCTCCAGGGCTTGGTCCGCCAAGTGCTCAATGCGCCCGACGTCGAGGCTGCCGTCGGGCAGGGTGAGACTGCTTGTCCCGATTTTGACCACGATCCGCCGTGCGCGGCGGAAGGCAGTCGTTCCGGTCCAACGGAACTCCCTCCCTCGCCCGGTGTTTCGCTTTATCCGGAGGCGAATCCTGCGGGCACGAGGCCGTCCCGCGGCCCGAGGCACCTGGGACCCGATGGCACGGCACCAGGGCAGCCGGTCCAAGCCGTCCAGCGCCTAACCTGCGGCGCCTGAGGCGTTACTCTTCGTCTTCAAACTCAAACTCTACGCCGGCAACGCGCACGATGTCCCCGTGCCGGACGCCTTGGGCCCGCAAGGCGTCGTTCAGGCCGATGTCGCTAAAGACCTTTTGGAGAAACCGCACGGCCTCTTCGTTGTTGAGGTCTAGGCGCGCCATCAGGCGGGCCAATCCCTCGCCTTCCACCACAAACACGCCATCTTCCTGGCGAATGGTATACTCGCTCAACGGCGCGGGACGCCGCCGCGCGGCCTGGAGGTCCGCCCGCACGGGCACGGGCTGCGGCCGCGGCAGATCCTTGAGGATCTCCCACGCGGCGTACATCAGCTCTTGCAGCCCCTCGCCCGTCGCGGCGGAGATCGGGAACACCCGGTAGCCCAAGGCTTCCACTTCCGCCCGGAACCGTCCCAGGTTGCGGCGGGCTTCCTCCAGGTCCAGCTTGTTGGCGGCCACCAGCTGCGGCTTCTCGGCCAGCTCGGGCCGGTACAGGCGCAGCTCTTCGTTGATGACGCGGAAATCGTCCACCGGATCCCGGCCTTCCAGTCCCGACACGTCCACCACGTGGATAAGCACCCGCGTGCGCTCCACATGGCGCAGGAAGTCGTGGCCTAGGCCGACGCCCGCATGCGCTCCTTCCACGAGCCCGGGGATGTCGGCGACCACGAAGCTCTGGCCAATGCCCAGGGACACGACGCCCAGGTTGGGCGTCAAGGTCGTGAACGGGTAAGGCGCGATCTTGGGCCGCGCGGCACTGACCCGGGACAGCAAGGTCGATTTGCCCGCGTTGGGCATGCCCACGAGCCCGACGTCGGCGATGACCCTGAGCTCCAGGATGAGCCACCGCTCCTCCCCGGGCTCTCCCTTTTCGGCGAAGCGGGGCGCCTGCCGGACCGAAGTCTTAAACTGCGCGTTGCCGCGGCCGCCGCGCCCGCCCCGGGCGACGACCACCCGCTGCCCGGGTTCCGTCAAGTCGGCCAAATACTCGCCGGTGGCCTCGTCCTTGACGGCGGTGCCAGGCGGGACCTTAATGATGAGGTCCGCGCCGTCGCGGCCGTACCGGTTGGCGCCCTCGCCGTTGCGCCCGTTTTCGGCTTTGTAGTGAACCCGGTACTTGAAGTCCATGAGGGTCCAAAGGCCCTCGTCGACTTCGAGGATGACGTCGCCGCCCCGGCCGCCGTCGCCACCGTCGGGCCCGCCCGCCGGCACGTACTTCTCCCGCCGGAAGCTCACCGCCCCGTGGCCACCGTCTCCCCCTTTGACGTAGATGCGGGCTGTATCCAGGAACACCGGTCCCTCACCCGTCCTTGGCGAAAAAACAAGGGGCGACCCACCAAGGTCCGCCCCTTTTTGCTCCATCCGTCCGGCCGCGGGCCGCGACCGGGCCTACTCCACTGCGCTCTGCGGGCGCGTTTCGCCGGCTGTCCGCGGCCGTGGCTCAGGCGGACACAGGCTCGGCGTAGACGCTGACCTGCTTGCCGTTCTTGCCGCGCCGCTCAAAGACCACGTAGCCGTTGATCTTGGCAAACAGCGTATCGTCCTTGCCCAAGCCGACGTTGACGCCGGGGTGGATGCGCGTCCCCCGCTGGCGCACGAGGATGCTCCCGGCCGTCACATACTGGCCGCCAAACCGCTTGACGCCCAGTCGCTTGGAAATGCTGTCCCGGCCGTTCTTGGAGCTGCCGCCGGCCTTCTTGGAGGCAAACAGCTGCAGGTTAAAGACAAACGCCATGGGATTTCCCTCCCTCTGCTTGGCTGCCGGTTTCGGCTCGCTACACACGGGCTTGTGCGGCGGCGCCCGCCTTGTTGGGCACGGGCACCGCGTACCGCACCCGCACCCGCTCCGGGTACTGCCGCTGCACTTCCTGCAGTCCCAGGACCATGGTGGCCAGCACGCTCTGGGCGGCCTGGCCCTGGCTGCGCTCATCGTCGCTGAGCAGGCACTCCAAATACCCGTCCGCCTGCTTCAGCCGCACCGGCAGCTCCAGGTGCCTCAGCAGGCCCAGCACCGCCGTCTGGGTGATCGCGGACACCGCGGCGCAGACGATGTCGTTGCCGTACTCGCCATACCCCGCATGGCCCTGCGCCCGGAAACCCCGGATGCGGCCATCGGCGCCGCGGAACACCTCGACGGTGATCATTCGTTACGCCTCGATCTTCTCAATGACCAGGCGGGTGTACGGCTGCCGGTGCCCGTAGCGGCGACGATAGCGCTTCTTGGGCCGGTACTTGAACACCAGGATCTTGCGGGCCTTTCCGTGGCCGGCGACGCGGGCCACCACTGCGGCCCCGTCCACCGTCGGCGTCCCTACCTTTACCTGGCCATCGCGGTTAACGAGCAGCACGCGGTCGAGCCGCACCTGCTCTCCGGGCTCGGCGGGCAGCTTTTCCACCACGATGGTGTCGCCTTCCGTGACCCGGTGCTGCTTGCCGCCCGTTTCCACAATCGCGTAGGTTGCCATTGGCTTCGTTGCCCTCCATCACTGCCCGCCCGCCGCATGTGCGGCGCGGGACAGGCCACTCGCTCACGGCGTGACTGCCCTACGGATTTTAGCACGGGGCTCGGACCGCTGTCAATCAGACCCGTCCGGGGCGACTCGCTGGGTCAGACGGACCGCACCTTGCCCTTGGCGTAGGTGCGGAACACCTTGGTGATCTCCACCTTGAGCTTTTGGCCCACGTAGCGGCCGCCGCCTTCGATGTCGATGACGTACCCCTCGATACGGGCGATGCCGT
>PKQR01000155.1 GCA_017578085.1 Bacillota bacterium | reverse complement strand
TCTGCCAGGACCGCTTCCACGACCTGCACCGGCCTCACACCCTTCAAACGACACCCACGTGCAGGCAGCTGATGCCGCCGGTAAGATTGTAGTAATGCACGTCCCGCAAGCCGGCGGCCCGAAGCATGGCCGCGAGCGCCTCCTGGTCCGGAAACTCCATAACGGTTTCGGGCAGGTAGCGGTACGTGTCGGGATCGCCTTGGACAAGACGGCCGATCAGGGGCACCAGGTAACGGAAATAGAGGAAGTAGATTTCACGGAAGACGGGCCACACGGGACGGGAGAACTCCAGCACCAGTACCCGCCCGCCGGGCCGCACCACCCGCCGCATCTCGGCCAGGCAGCGCTCCCGGTCCGTCACATTGCGGAGGCCAAAGGCGATGGTGGCCGCGTCGAAACTGTCGTCGGGGAAGGGCAAGTGCAACGCGTTTCCCTGCACAAACTGGCAAACGTCCGCGAGGCCGTACGCCTCGGCCTTGGCCCGGGCCCGCACCAGCATCTCCTCAACGAAATCAAGCCCGATGACCTGGCCCTCTTTGCCCACGTAGCGGGCCAGCTCAAAAGCGAGATCGCCCGTGCCCGTGGCAATGTCGAGCACCCGCGCGCCCGGGGTCAAGCCCGCCTTGGCCGCGGTGAACCGCCGCCAACCCACGTCCCGGCGGAAGCTCAACAGGCGGTTGAGGAAGTCGTAGCGGGGAGCGACGCGGCGGAACAGGTCCCGCACGTACTGCTCCCGTTCGGCCATGGCCATCGACTTGTGATCGCTCACGCGGCCAAACCCCTTAATCCCGCAGGTAATAAGCCAACCGCTGCAGCTCAAGGCTGAGGTCGGCGTTGATGATGTGAACCCCTTCGGGCACCGTCAGCTTCACCGGGGCGAAGTTGAGGAGCAGCTTGATCCCGGCCCCGACCAGCCGGTCAACGACTTCTTGGGCCGCTTCGGCCGGCACCGCGACGATGGCCATCTGCAGCCCCAGTTCCCGGGTGCGCTCCTCGATCTTGGCCGGCGACTCTACCGGCAGCCCCTCGACGACCTCGCCCTGCTTTTCCGGATCTGCGTCAAACAAGGCGACGATGTTGAGGTGGAACCCGGGATCCGCGGCGTAGCGGCGCCGGAAATAGCGGGCCAACGCGTGCCCAAGGCTGCCGACGCCCACGATCGCGATGGGGATATCCCGGTCCAAATGCAAAATACGGCGTAGTTCGGCCTTCAAATTGTTGACGTCGTATCCTACGCCCTGCTTACCGAATTCGCCGAACCACGCCAAATCCTTGCGCACCAGCGCTGGGCTGACGCCGGCCCGTTCGCCCAGCTCCTGGGAAGACATCAGCTCTTTGTCCCCGTCCCGGGTCGCGTCCTCCAACACCCGCAGGTAGAGGGGCAGCCGGCGCACGACCGCCCCGGGAATTTTCCGCAGCCGCATACGTGCCACCTGTCGACGGTTATACCGACCCGTGCCGGCCAGCAAAAAAGTGCTTCGCAAACAGCATCATTATAACCTTCGTCAAAACCAACCGTCAAATGACGTCACAGCCGCACCGACGCCGTAAGCCGCCGCCCGTCCCGCACGATCCCAAGCTCTAGGCGGCCTCCCGGCCGGATTTCGTTGGCGGCCGTGATAAGGCTCTCCATGGAGTCGACGGCCCGGCCACCGGCTTCGGTGATCACGTCTAGCGGTTGGACCCCGGCGGCGTCGGCGGGCGAATCGGGAATTACCTGCAGGACCAGCACCCCTTCCCGGACAGGCACGTTGACGCCCAGCTCCTCCTCCAACACCCGCCGGTGAGCGTCGGTCAAGGCGGTGCCGAGGACTCCCAGACGGCGCGGGCGGCCGTACGCGATGATGTCCCGGGCCACTTGCCGGGCCATGTCCGCCGGCACGGCAAACCCGAGCCCCTGGGCGGTGACCCCTTCCACGCCCGCCAAGATCGCCGTATTAATCCCGACCACTCTGCCGTTCAGGTCCACCAGCGGCCCGCCGCTGTTGCCCGGGTTGATGGCCGCGTCCGTCTGCAGGAGGTTGAACAGGAAGCGGTCTTCGTCCACGGGGATCGACCGCTGCAAGGCGCTCACGACCCCTGTGGTCACCGTAAAATCCAGCCCGAAGGGATTGCCGATGGCGATTACCGTCTGCCCGACCCGCAGGGGCTCCGACGGCCCGAGCTCCGCCACGGGCAAGTCCCGGCCCGGGATGCGCAGCAAGGCCAGGTCCGTCCACGGGTCCGCGCCGACGATCTCCGCCCGGAAACCCCGCCCGTCCCGCAGCATGACGCGGATTTCCGACGCCTCCCGCACCACATGCTCGTTGGTGAGCACATACCCGTCCGCGTCGATGATGACGCCAGAGCCAAGCCCCTCCTGGATGACCGGGCCACTGAAAAGCAGCGAGTCCAAAAAGGCCTGACGGGTGACGGCCACCTTGACCACCGCCGGGCCGACCCGGTCCACCGCCTGCACCACGGCGTCCCCGCCCTCTTGCCTGACCAGCTCGACCCCTTGGGCCTGAAACCGGCCATCGCCGGAGCCGCCCTCACCGCTGTTCGTACCCGGACGTGCGCCAGCCAGCCGCGCCCCCACTGCCCCTCCCAGTACCGCCGTGATGACGATGGCCAGGATTACTGAACGCCAGTCCCACCGCACCGCGCCTCTCCTCCCCGGTGCTGCCCCTCGTTTCCGTCCACTATTCTGCGGCTGGGCCGCCATTTTATCAGCGCCAGGCGGGAACCCTAAAGACACGACCCTCACCCCACCCTCGGCGCAGGAGGCCCCCCGATGGAGAACGAACGGCAGAACTCCCAACCGCCAAGTTCCCAAGAGAGGAAACCGGAGCTGGACAACGTCCGCTACCTGGACGAATGGCGGGCCCAGCACCGCCGCTATTACGCGGCCAAGACGGAGGCGCTGCGCGCGCGCAAGGGGCGCGTGGGCCGCACGGGCCAGCGACAAGGCAGTTCGACGCGTCCCTCTTGGCCCCCGCCGTATCGTCCCGCTCCCATCAGCCCGTTGCCGAAAGCTGCGGCCCGCCGCTGGGCCTGGCTATTCTGGTGTCTCCCCCTAGTCGCAGGCGCCATCGCATGGTTCGCGGTGTCTTGGGATGGCCGCGCGCCCGCGCCGCCCGCCGGCGAGCAGGCGCCGGTATTGGAGCTCTGGGCCCCGGCGGCGTACGGGCGCGATGCGGAGCTGCAGGCGTTGCTCTTGGCCTTTGAGGAAGCCCACGGGGTAAAGGTGCGCTGGCAGGCCCGTCCCCTCGACTCTTATGAACTCATGCATACGATCTTGGTCGGCCCAGCGCCCGACGTCATCCTGATCGACCAGGAGACGGGCTTGCGCTTGGTGGGCATGGACGCCCTCCTGCCCCTCGTCGAACCGCAGGAGGGCGAACCGCCCCAGTACGTCCTGCCGCTGGCTGAGGAAACGTTCTGGGTGCGGTCCTTGCGGGCCGCCATCCCCCGCCGCGCTGCCCATCCGGACCTGGCGCAGGCGTTTGTGGCGTACCTCACCAGCGCGATCGGCAGCAGGTCCGGGACATACTAAACTCGCCGGGTCCACAGCAGCCGGGCGAAGATCGGTGCAGGCTCGCAAGGGTCTGCACCGGTCGAGCGCAGGGTCTTCGCCGGTTCCCATCGCCGCCAAATCCACCGCTGGCGGGCGGCGGGGATCGGCGGGGGCTTGAGCGAAGGTCGCGGCCGGCGCCTGCGGGATTGGCGGCAGCCCAAAAGGTTGTCGCTGGTTCTGGCGGGTACTGGCCGTGGCTGAGCCAAGACGGCTCGCCGGTGGCCGGCGGGATCCGGGCCAGCCTGCCGGTTGGCCAAGGTTCCGCCGGCGATCGCGAGCGGTCGGGCAAAGGGGCTCGCGGGCGTCCATGGGATCGGTGGCGGCCGGCCTCCGGTCGCCGCCGGTTCCAAAAGACGTTTGGGAGCGCCGGCGCGAAGGCTGCTGTGGGCCCGCTTCTTTTTCCTGCTTACGGGCCGGCCGCGCGTTAGCCTTTCGGCACGGCCACCAGCGCCGCCAACGTGCTAAAGAGGACACCGGCCGCGATACCGAGCCCCACAAACTCCAGGGTGCCCGTGAACAATCCTTCCCAGCCCAGTTTCTGCGTTTCCTGGAGCACGCCGCGGGTGATGGACGCCCCAAAGCCGCTGACCGGGATGAGGGCGCCGGCCCCGGCGAACTTGATGAGGGCGTCGTACCAGCCGAAGCCGTTGAGCACGGCCCCTGTGACGGTCAGCCCCACCAGGATGTGCCCGGGCGTCAGGCGGGGGACGTAGATGTAGATGAGCTCGACGAGGGCGCAGATGAGCCCGCCCACCACAAAGGCCCAAAAGTAGATCAAGGCCACCGCCTCCTTGCGTCAGTCGTTTTCCAGCACCAGGGCGTGGCTGATGCCGGGGCATGAGTCCCCTTGCTGCCACGTGGTCGGGCTGTGCAGGCAGCCCGTGGGCAGCACCAGCACGCGCCGGTACCGGCCCCGGCCCATTTCCTTGTATACGTATCCCAGGATGGCCGCCATAGAGCACACGCTGCCGCTGGCGCCGGCTCCCGACCATTGTTCGGCGCTGTACATAGATGCGCCGCCGTCCATGTGCTTTCCGCCCAGGGTGACGCCGGCCCGATCCGCCAGCGTCCGGAACACCTTGGATCCCACGCTGGCCAGGTCGCCCGTCAAGATGAGGTCGTAGTCGCCGGGGGTCGTGTTGGTGTCCTGGAAGTGGCGCAGCAGCGTATCACATGCGGCGGGCGCCATGGCCGACCCCATGTCGTTGGCGTTGGTGACGCCCCAGTCCACTACCCTGCCAAAGGTGATGCGGGTAATCCGGGGACCCGTGCCTTCCTCGGGAGGAGCCACCACCGCGGCCGCACCGCCCGTTGCGGTGTGCTGGTTGGTTTCCTTGCGCTGGATATTGAGCTCGATCGGGTAGCGGTACTGGCGCTCCACCGCCTGGTAATGGCTGGCAGTGGCCACCAAGACACGCCGGGCGAAACCCGCGTCCACCAGCATTGCGGCCAACCCCAGGGCCAGGGAGCTGGTGGCGCACGCAGCAAACACGCCCAGATACGGGATGCCCAGCGACCGGGCGCTGTACGTGGAGGAGACGATCTGGTTGAGCAGGTCTCCGGCGATAAAGTAGTCCACGTCGTGCTCGGTGAGGCCCGCCGTCTGCAGCGCCCGGCGAGCGGCCTGTTCCAAGTACTTGCGTTCGGCCTTCTCCGCGGACGTCTCGCCCCACATGTAGTCGTCGA
>PKQR01000154.1 GCA_017578085.1 Bacillota bacterium | reverse complement strand
CCAGGACCCGCCGGCCGTCCACCTCCGCGATGACGCCGTGGCCGGCCACCTCCTGCACGCGGCCGATGCGGGCCGCGTCAGTCGCTTGCCCATAGGCTTCCCGGATGGAGGCGGCAATGGGGTGGCGGGAATAGTGCTCGGCGTGGGCCGCGTACTCGAGCACCGTTTCCGCCGAAGCGCCTTCCAGCGCCGTCACTTGACCGACCCGGAACACCCCCCGGGTGAGAGTGCCGGTCTTATCAAGGGCGACCGTGTGCACTTGCGTCAGGGCATCCAGGTAGTTGGCGCCTTTGACCAGGATGCCCCGCCGCGACGCGCCCCCGATGCCGCCGAAATACCCGACCGGGATGGACAGAACCAGCGCGCACGGGCACGAAATGACCAAGAGGACCAAGGCCCGGTAAACCCACTCGGAAAACTGCGCTCCCGGGACCAGGAGGGGCGGCAGGAGGGCGATGGCGGCCGCGGCCCCGACCACGGCGGGGGTGTAGTAGCGGGAAAAGGTGGTGATGAACTTCTCCGTCGGGGCTTTGCGGGCGGCGGCCCGCTCCACAAGGGCAAGTATCTTGGCGGCCGACGATTCGCCGTACGGTTTCGTCACCCGGATCGTCAGCACCCCGTCGGTGTTGACCATGCCCGCCAACACCTGCGTGCCCGGCACCGCGTGGCGGGGCACCGGCTCACCCGTGAGGGCCGACGTGTCGACCCAGGCGTCGCCGTCGACCACGTCGCCGTCCAAGGGAATCTTTTCCCCCGGCCGCACCACGACTTCTTCGCCCACCCGCACTTGTTCCGGGGAAACCCGGTGGAGCTCGCCTGCCCGCCGCACGTAGGCCACGTCGGGCCGGACGTCCAGCAGCGCCTGGATGGAGCGCCGGGAACGTTGCACGGCGGCGTCCTGTACCGCCTCGCCCACCGAGTAGAAGAGCATGACGCCGACGGCCTCGGGCAGCTCATGGAGGAGGATCGCGCCGGCGGTCGCGATGGTCATCAGGAAGTTTTCATCGAACGGTTGGCCGCGGCGGGCGTTGCGCACGGCCGCGGTGATCACGCGGCGGCCGACAAGCCAATACGCAGTCAGGAACACGAGATACTCGCCCACCGCCCCCGGCGTCCCATGGAGCGCCTCGTGAAAGGCGCTGCCCAACACCAACAGCACGGCGGCAGCAACGATCTCGCCCAACCGCCGCCGGTCCGGGCCCCTGCCCGCGTGCGCCTGCTCCCCACCCCGATGAGCGCCATGCACGCGGGCATCACGCCCACGGGCGCGATACCCATGGCCGCCAGGGCCCTGCACGCCGTGCTCGTCGGCGCCGGGCCCAGCCGCGCCGGCGTCGCTTGACGCCTCCACCAGCCGCACTCCGGGTTCAATGCGCTCGATGATCTGCTGCACGGCCGCGGCGTGCTCGGGCGGGAGATATATCGAGCGGGTGGCAAAGTCCACGCCGACCCCGTGCAACCCGATTTCCTGCTGGACGGCAGCCTCAATCTTCGCGGCGCAGGCCGCGCAGTCGAGCCCTGCGAGAATGTATCGCCGCTCGCCGGAACTCGCCACGGTCCGCCACCTACCTTGCCTCGGCGTAGTGCGCCTGCGCCAAGGAGATCAGCCCCACGATGTGGTCGTCGTCGAGGGAGTAGTAAACCTGCTTGCCTTCCCGGCGGTACTTGACCAGCCGGTGAGCTTTCAGCAGCCGCAGGTGATGGGATACGGCGGGCAGGCTCATCTCCATAATTTCGGCGATGTCGCACACGCACAGCTCCCGCAGGGAAAGCAGGTACAAGATCCGGGTGCGGGTTTCATCGCCCAGTACTTTGAACAGCTCCGACAGCCCGGCCACCTCCAGCAGCCGGGCCCGCAGCGCGCCGCGTGTCTCCGCGGACGAGGGATCATAAGTATCGCAGCAATCGGCCGGAGGCCGGAAGGCGACGTTGGCCATGGCCATCTCCCTTCAGTTCCGAAGGACGATTAAGCAATCGTTTAATTGTATCGTAGACCTTGCCGCGGAAACCGTCAATCCCCAGGGGTGCAAGCAATTGCGGAGCTAGCGGTAGAGCAAGACTCCCGCCAGACCGCTGGCCACCAGCACGACGGCGGGATCGACCCGGAAGAAGCCGATGAGCACCAGCGCCGGCACGGCGATGGCTAGGGCTCGCGCGTCGACCGTGCCTTCCCGGGCCAACGACAAGGCGAGTCCGAGGAGCAACCCCCAGGTGCCCGCCCGCACCCCGGCGAGAAACGCGCCGGCTTCGGGCCAGCGGGCTGCTTGGCGCAGCACACCGAAGAGCAGCACCGTCAGCAGGGCGGGAACGGTGAAATGTCCCAGATTGGCGGCGATGACGCCGGGAATGCCGGCCAGCTTGTAGCCGGTGTAGGTGGCCATCTTGATGGAAATGGCGCCAGGCACGCTGGCACTGACGCCGTAAACTTCCAGGAACTCCTCCCGGGTCAGCCAGCCGTGGACGGTGACCACCTGGCGTTCGATGAGCGGGATGAGGGAGTACGCCCCGCCGACCGCAAAGGCCCCCACCTTGAGAAAGGCAAGGTACAGGTGGAGCAGCACCATCCAAACCCCTCCCCCATGGAACCGGCAGCCGCATGGGGCCCGCTCCGGCCAGGGATACTAGTCCGCAGAGCGGTCCGGGGGTTCCCCCAACGGGTTCCCGCCACGGGCCGCTGCCACTAAAGGTCGCCCGTCCGCGGGCCGACCCCAGAACTGGCCGGGAGGCACTGACACTTTGGCCCAAAACACGTGGCTGCGGCGCGCGATGCTCGTGACGGGCGCCGTGGCCGTCAGCGGCTGGGCCGCCTACCGGGCGGCCGAACGAGCCTTGCGCCCCGCGCAGCCCCAACTCGCGCTCGCCCGGGGCCATCGCCTGCTGTACCGCAGCCACCGGGTGTTGGTGGCCGTCGGGCGCTGGGAAGACATGGAGCTCCTCATCGGCGGCACGTTGCGCATGCTGGCCCGCATCGGCAGCGAGATCACCATCGCCGGTCCGGGCCCAGTACCGGTTAACCCCACCTGGCGGGAACTGGCCGTCCCACACCCGCTGCTGCCGGAGGCCATCCCCACCGAAAACGCCTACTCGCCGCCCGTGCAGAAGGCACTTAAGCGGCTATGGGCAAACCTCGAACCGGATGTGGTGCTGACCTTTGACCCCGTGTTTCCCGTCCGCGTGCTTTACCATCCCGCCCACGGGCTGGTGGGCCACGCCGCGCTGGACCTGGCCCTGGCCGACCAGGTGCCGCCTGCGGACGTGTTCACCTTTGCCACCCGGCGGCCCAACGTCCTCGTGGACATCGGCCCCGTGGTGAACGCCAAGACCACGGCGGCGGCCCGCGCCGCGGCGGAAGCGGCCTTGGGGGTCCGGGGGCGGGTGGCGGCCCGTGTCGCCGCCCGTGCCGCGGGCTTCCTGGGGCGCCTGTACGGCCGGGCCGCCGGCGTCAACTACGCCGAAGGCCTCCGGGCGGTTACGCCATCCGGCGCTTCCCAGGACACCCGGGCCCAAGCCGCCTTTGACGGCGCAGGACGTGTAAGGGAAACGTACCAGGTCTAGGCGTCCATGGTAGGCAGCCCGTAAGCATTGCGGCTAGCCGGTATAGGCGATCGCGTCGATTTCGATCCGCACGTCCCTGGGCAAGCGGCTGACTTCCACCGTCACCCGCGCCGGCGGCGCTGAAGGGAAGAAGCGGGCGTAGACCTCGTTGACCGCGGCGAAGTCGTTTAAGTCCTTGAGATAGATCGTGGCCCGCACCACGTCGGTCATGGACGCCCCGGCCGCCTCCAGCACCGCCTGCACGTTCTTGAGCACCCGCTCCGTCTGGGCGACGATGTCCCCGTCGATCAGCTGCCCGGTTTCCGGGTCCAAGGGGATTTGGCCCGAAACAAACACGAAGCCCCCGGCCTTGACCGCCTGCGAGTAGGGGCCGATGGCCTTGGGGGCTTTATCGGTGTGGATGGTCTGCCGCTCCACCTGCGACACCTCCCTGGCCCTGTTTCGACCAGCGACCCGCGGCTTCCTTTCCTCGCCCTTTCCTCGCTGCCAAGCCTCCGGGCGGCTGCTGCCCACTGTCCCGTAAGGAACCCTCCCGGCCTGAGCCGGACTAGGCGGCCAGGACCTGGGCCAAGGCGGCGAGCAGCAGGGCTGCCAGGGCGATGAGGCGGCTTGTGGACGTGCTGGGCCGTCCGGCCGGGGAGTTCTGAGCGTCCGGCAATTCCGGCGCCAGCGCCGTTTCCCGCGCCTGCGTCAGCTGGCCGGCGGCTTCCTCCAACGCGGCGATGCGCTGGGCGGTGGCGGGATGGGTGGAGAGGTACGCGGCGACGCCGCCCGGGGCCGGCGCGTCGTCAAGCACCTTGAGCGCCTGCGGCAGACCCAGGGGGTCAAACCCCGCCATGGCGGCCCAGCGCTGCCCCACCCGGTCAGCCTCGGCTTCCTGGCTGCGGCTGTAGCCCAGGGCTAAAAGGTAGCGCCCGATGTCGGCCAACAGGCCGGCCGCGCCCTCGCTTTTCACCAGGACGAGGGAGATTTGCTCTAGACTCTGCAAGAGCGACAGCTGCTCCATGGAATGGCTGTAGACGGTGTGGGCGAGCTCGTGGGCCATCACCCCGGCCAGCTGGTCGTCATTGAGGACGGCCAAAAGGCCGGTGGTCGCATAAACATAGCCTCCGGGCAACGAAAAGGCCGACGGCTCTTCGTTTTCGAGGACCGTCAAGGTATATGCGATATTATCCCGCACAGCCGCCGCAACAGGAACGAGCCGGTCAAACACCGCCTGGGCTCTGGCGTCCTGGACCGCCGGACCGTAGGTGCCGCTGGCCAGTATCCCTTGGTGCAGCTCGCGGCCGATGTCGGCTTCCGCGGCGCGCCCGGCCAATAGCAGCGGGTTGTCGGACAGTGTGCCCGCGCTTTTCACGGGATCTGAGGCCGCAGCCAGCGCCGGTGGGCAGGTCAAGGACGCCCCGGCCAGCAGAACCGCGGCGACGACCAGGAGACAGCGACGCGTCAGCATGCAACAAGACGAAACCGTCATGCCGGTGCCTTCGGTCCAGGCGGGGTCGTCCCCTGCAGCGGCAACGATAGCAATTCCTGCCGCCGCGGGACTGGAGGAAATGCGCCGCCAACCGTGGAAATACGGTTGCAGGTTGGTGCGGGAGGTCGGGCATGTCAACCGCATATTGGCTGCTGTCCATCGCCGGCGGCGTGATCGCGCTCTCCATCGTGCTGCCGGCCTTCGTCGGCGGCGCGTGGAGCCCGACCAGCATGGCGCGGGTCCGGGC
>PKQR01000153.1 GCA_017578085.1 Bacillota bacterium | reverse complement strand
TCGCTGATGAGCATCACCTCATCGCCGTCCCGCACCACCCGCACGGCGACGATGGGCCCGTTCTTCTCGGTGATCTGCAGGGTGCGGATGCCCTTGCCGCCCCGGCCCGTGACGCGGTACTCATCCAGCGGCGTCCGCTTGCCGAAGCCCTTCTGGCTGATCACCAAGAGGTCCGCCCCGGGCCGCACCACGTCCAGCCCGACCACCCAGTCGCCCTCTTCGAGGGTGATGCCCCGCACGCCCCGGGCCGCGCGGCCCATGGGGCGCACGTCCTCCTCCGGGAACCGGATGGCCTGCCCGTAGGCGGTCACCAGGAGCACGTGCTCGTTGCCCTCGGTTAGGCGCACATCCACCAGCTCGTCGTCCTCATCCAGCAGGATGCCGATCAAGCCGTGCCGGGGGCTGTCAAACTCGCTCAACACCGTCTTCTTGACGATGCCCCGCTTGGTGGCCATAAAGAGATAGTGCCCTTCGTCGTATTCGCGGATCGGGATCGCGGTCCGGATGCGCTCATCCCGCGGCAGTTGGATGAGGTTGACGATGGCCGTGCCGCGCGCCGTCCGCCCCACCTCGGGCACCTCGTGGGCCTTGATCCGGTACACCTTGCCCTTGTCGCTGAAGAACAAGATGTAGCTGTGGGTACTGGTGACAAACAGCTGCTCCACGAAGTCTTCTTCGCGGGTGCTGATGGCGGTGATCCCCCGCCCGCCCCGCCGCTGCGAGCGGTACGCCGTGAGGGGCAGCCGCTTGATGTAGCCGAAGTGGGTGACGGTGACGACTACGTCCTCGTCGGCGATCAGGTCCTCCTCGGCCAGCTCCGCCGAGGCGCTGGTGATCTGGGTGCGCCGGTCGTCGCCGTACTTTTCCTTGATCTCGAGGAGCTCTTGCTTGATGACCTCGTACACCTTGCGGATGTCGCCCAGGATCTCCCGGAGCCTGGCGATGGTCTTGAGCAGCTCCTGGTACTCGGCCTCGATCTTCTCCCGCTCCAGGCCCGTCAGGCGGCGCAGCTGCATGTCGAGGATGGCCACGGCCTGCTTTTCCGTGAGGCCGAAGCGCTGCATGAGTCCCTGCTTGGCCTCGTTGTCGGTCTTGGACCGGCGGATGAGGGCGATGATCTCATCGATGTGATCCAGGGCGATGCGGAGGCCTTCCAGGATGTGGGCCCGTTCCTCCGCCCGCTGCAGCTCGAAGCGGGTGCGCCGGATGACGACCTCTTCCTGGTGCTTGAGGTAGTGCTGCAAGGCCTCCTTGAGGTTGAGAACCTTCGGCTCGCCGTCCACCAGGGCCAGCATGATGACGCCGAAGGTGTCCTCCATCTGCGTGTGGCGGTAGAGGCGGTTGAGCACCACCCGCGCGTTGGCGTCCCGGCGCAGCTCGATGACGATGCGCATGCCGGTCCGGTCCGACTCGTCCCGGAGGTCCGTGATGCCGTCCACCTGCTTGTTGCGGTGGAGCTCGGCGATCTTTTGGATAAGGTTCGCCTTGTTGACCAGGTAAGGGATCTCGGTGACGACGATGCGCTGGCGCCCGTTGGGCAGTTGTTCGATGCGGGCCTTGGCCCGGACCCTGATGCGCCCGCGCCCGGTCGCGTAGGCCTCCTTGATCCCCTCCCGGCCCAGGATGATGGCGCCCGTTGGGAAGTCCGGCCCCTTCACGACCTTCATGAGGTCCTTAAGGTCCGCGTCGGGGTTGTCGATCAAAAGCACAAGGCCGTCCACGATCTCCCGCAGGTTGTGGGGCGGGATGTTGGTGGCCATCCCGACGGCGATGCCGGAGGCGCCGTTGATGAGCAGGTTGGGAATCCGGGCGGGCAGCACCGCCGGCTGCTCCAGCGTGTCGTCGAAGTTGGGGACGAAATCGACGGTGTCCTTGTCGATGTCCCGCAGCATCTCCATGGCCAGCTGCGAGAGGCGGGCTTCCGTGTAGCGCATGGCCGCCGGCGGGTCGCCGTCTACGGAGCCGAAGTTGCCGTGGCCGTCCACCAGCGGGTAGCGGAAGTTGAAGTCCTGGGCCATGCGCACCATGGCGTCGTAGATGGCGGCGTCGCCGTGGGGGTGGTATTTACCCATGACGTCGCCGACGATGCGCGCCGACTTGCGGTGCTGCCGGTCGGGCCGCAGGCCCAGCTCGTACATGCCGTAGAGAATCCGCCGCTGGACCGGCTTGAGCCCGTCCCGCACGTCCGGCAAGGCCCGGTCCACGATGACGCTCATCGCGTAATCGATATAGGATCGCTTCATCTCCTCGTCCACACGGACGGGGAGAATGCGTTCCTCGCTGAAGTCGATGGCCATGCTCGCGTCTCCTTACGCTGCCCGCCGGGCGCTAGACGTCCAGGTTCTGGACTTCCCGGGCATGGGCCTGGATGAACTCCCGCCGCGGCTCCACGTCTTCGCCCATAAGGATGGCGAAGATCTCGTCCGCCTTCTCCGCGTCCTCCAGCGTCAGCTGGCGGATGGTGCGGGTCTCGGGATTCATGGTCGTCTCCCACAGCTGCTCCGCGTCCATCTCACCCAAGCCCTTGTACCGCTGGATGGTGACCCCCTGGCGGCCGATGCGCTCGAGGATCTCCTCGAGCTCCTTGTCGCTGTGGGCGTAGTACATCTGATTGCCTTTTCTGATGCCGTACAAGGGCGGCATGGCGATATAGAGGCGGCCGGCCTCCAGCAGCGGCCGCATGAAGCGGTAGAAGAACGTGAGCAGAAGCGTCCGGATGTGGGCGCCGTCCACGTCGGCATCGGTGTTGTGGCAGCAGATGCCGCCCATCCCGGCGATGAAGTTTTCATCGCCTTCCACCGAGAAGTCGTACACTTGCCCGCGGCTCGGGTTCACCGGCTCCACCTTGGCCACCCGCAGCGCCTCCAGGTCCCCGCCGGGCGCGGAAACCGCCGGCTCCTTGGAACGGGGCTTGCCGATGACCCAGTACACCTGCTGGCCGCGCAGATTCGAGCCGCGCCGGATCTCCACCGCCATCCCCTGGGCCAGTACGAGATACGCCAGCTGCCCGGCCACGTCCCGGGAACGGGTGCGCAAGATGAGCCGGGGCCCCCGCTGACGGCGCCGCCGGGGCCGGAACCGCTCGAGATATGCCCGCTGCTCGGCAGGGCCCAGGTTAAAGATGCGGTCCGGGACGCGCTCCGCGGCCGCCGGCGCGGCGCTGCTTTCCACGCCGGCCAGGCTGCCCCGGGCGATGGCCGCCATGGGCGCTCCGTCCCCTTCCCGGCCCAGCCCGCCGACGACGATGGCCGCGGGCCGGCGCAGGCGGGCGATGGCCGCCCGGCCGACGGGCGCGGTCGTAAAGCGGATGGCGGGCACGAGCCTCCCCCTGGCTGCCGCCCCCTGCCCCGCCTCCACCGTCTGGCCTGCCGGACCCAGCGGGACGCGGGCCGGCGCGAGCACCAGATCCCCGGGGCGGATCTCGTCGCCCCGCTTGAGCTTCTTCTCACCGTTCTCCCAGACAAAGACGCTGTGGGAGGAAGTGACCCGCACCGAACGCCCGCACTCGGTGGTGATCTCGTACAGCGTCTCCGACAGCGGGTGCCGGATCACTTTCTGGATGGGCCGGAAGGCGCACTTGTGGTCCTCCAGGCCGAAGCAGAGCACCGAGAAGCGGCGGTAGTCGAGCCGCCCGTCGAGGCAGGCGTCGATGAAGTCGCCCACCTTGACGCTGCGGATGATCCCCTGCTCATCCCGCACAAAGGCCAGCTCGTCGCCGTCGACCGACATGATAATCACTTTGCCGTAGCGGGCCTTGGACAGGTCAAAGTCCTCGCCGATCCCAGTGCCCAGCGCCGTGATCATGGCGCGGATCTCCTGGTTGCTCAGGATCTTGTCGAGCCGCGCCTTCTCGACGTTGAGAATCTTGCCCCGCAGGGGCATGATGGCCTGGAAGCTGCGGTCGCGGCCCTGCTTGGCGGTGCCTCCGGCGGAGTCGCCCTCCACGAGATACAACTCGCACCGCTCCGGATCCGTCAAGGTGCAGTCGGCCAGCTTCCCGGGCAAGGAAGTGTCCTCCAGCGCGTTCTTGCGCCGGGTCAGCTCCCGGGCCTTGCGGGCCGCCTCCCGGGCCCGCGCGGCCTGGATCGCCTTTTCCACAATGCGCCGGGCTTCCCTGGGGTGCTCCTCCAGGTAGGTGGCGAGCCCCTCGGCCACCACCGACTCCACCGCACCCCGCACCTCGCTGTTGCCCAGCTTGGTCTTGGTCTGGCCTTCAAACTGGGGCTCCCGGACCTTGACGCTCACGACCGCGGTCAGGCCTTCCCGCACGTCCTCGCCCGTCAGGTTCTCCTCGCTGTCCTTGAGGAGGTTGAGCTTGCGGGCGTAGTCGTTGAGGGTGCGGGTCAAGGCGCCCCGGAAACCGGTCAGGTGGGTGCCGCCCTCATGTGTGTTGATGTTGTTGCAGAAGGACAGGACGGTTTCGTTGTAGCCGGTGTTGTACTGCAGGGCGACCTCGACGCCGATGTCGCCCGCCATCTTTTCCACGTAGATGACGTCGGGATGCAGCACTTCCTTATTGCGGTTGAGGTGCTGCACAAACGACTTTAGCCCGCCGTCGTACTGGAACTCTTCCCTGCGCCCGTCCCGCTCGTCGTACAAAGTCAGGCGGACGCCCTTGTTGAGGAACGCGAGCTCTTGCAGGCGATGCGCGATGATGTCGGCGTCAAAGTCCACCGTCTCAAAGATTTGCGGGTCAGGCTTGAAGGTGACCCGGGTGCCGGTGCCCTCGCCTTCCCCCACGACCTCGAGATCGGTGACCGGCGTCCCCCGGGAGAAACGCTGGCGGTAAATCCTGCCGCCGCGCTTGACCTCCACCTCCAGCCACTCGGAGAGCGCGTTGACCACGGACACGCCCACACCGTGCAGGCCGCCGGAAACCTTGTACCCGCCGTCCTCACCGAATTTGCCGCCGGCGTGCAGCGTAGTCAGCACGGTTTCCACCGCGGGGCGCCCGGTCTTGGGATGGATGCTCACGGGAATGCCGCGGCCGTTGTCGATGACGGTCAGCGAGCCGTCCTTGTGGACGATGACGTCGATGCGGTCGCAATAGCCCGCCATCGCCTCGTCGATGCTGTTGTCGACCACCTCTACGAACAGGTGGTGCAGCCCGCGCGCGTCGGTGCTGCCGATGTACATTCCCGGCCGCCGGCGCACGGCTTCCAGGCCTTCGAGGACCTGGATCTGCTCGGCCTCGTAGGCCTGTTGGAGCCGTTCTCTCTCCAAAGCCGGAAACCCCCGTTTCCAGACTCAAATCCTGAGTTATTATAGCACAACCGCCGGAAAATCCCTGG
>PKQR01000030.1 GCA_017578085.1 Bacillota bacterium | reverse complement strand
CCACCGCTCCGGCGGCGCTGGAGGCGGGCTTCGCCACGGGCTTTGGCGACGAGTACTTGCGCCTCGGCCCCGTCAAGTTCTTCGCCGACGGCAGCGCCAGCGGCCGCAGCGCGGCGTTTAGCCGGCCTTACCTGGACGGCACCTCCTACGGCATCCTCACCCACACCTTGGAAGAGCTCACCGAACAGGTCCGGCGGTACCATCGGCGGGGCTGGCAGGTGGCCATTCACGCCATCGGCGACGCGGCCATCGAGCAGGTGCTGGACGTCTACGAGACGGTGCTGCGGGAGTGCCCCCGCGAGAACGCCCGCCACCGCATCGAGCACTGCGGCTATGTGCAGCCTGCGCAGCTGGAGCGGCTTGGGCGCCTAGGTGTGCTGCCGGTGCCGCAGCCGGTGTTCATGCACATCTTCGGCGACGGCTACTTGCGCCACCTGGACGAAGAGCGGGTGCGCCGGGCGTACCCCATGCGCACGTTCTTGGAGCGGGGACTCAAGCCTTCCGCCAGCTCCGACGCGCCCGTCTGCCCGGCGAACCCGTTCCTGGGCGTCTACGCGATGCTCACCCGCAAGGGCCACAGCGGCCGCGTGCACGGGGCGGACCAGTGCGTGGACATCTATCAAGCCCTGGCCGCTTACACCTCCGGCAGCGCCTATACAACCTTTGACGAAACCCGCAAGGGCCTGCTGGCACCCGGTTTCCTGGCTGACGTGGCGGTGCTGTCGCAGGACATATTCAACGCAAGCCCCGACGAGCTGCTGGCCACCGAAGTGGATCTGACGCTGTGCGGCGGGCAAATCGTGCACGACAGGCTAGGGGAAACCCGGTGACACCGGCGTATACGTAACTTTTGCAGGACAGCCGCAAACGCTGTCCCATCGTAAGCGAGGGTACACCATGAAGCAGGCGTACTTGCAGGCCATCCGCTCCCTCACCTTTCGGGAGCTTCCGATCCCAGAGCCCGGACCGGGCGAGGTGGTGGTACGGATTCATACCGCGCTGACCTGCGGCACCGATCTCAAGACTTACCGCCGCGGGCACGCGAAGCTCCCTGTCCCCGGGCCTCTGGGACACGAGGCGTCGGGCACGGTGGCCGCGGTCGGCGAGGGGGTCGAGGGATTTCAGCCGGGCGACGCGGTGATGTGGGTGCCGACGGCGCCGTGCGACGCGTGCCCGGCGTGCGCCAAGGGGCTGTACAACCACTGCCAGCACTTGTTTGACGGCATCGCCCTGGGCGCGTATGCTGACTACCTGCTCCTGCCGGCCAAGGTCGTGCGCCGCCACCTTTTCCGGAAACCGGACCATCTCTCCTTTGCCGAGGCGGCGCTGCTGGAGCCCCTCGCGTGCATCGTGCGGGGCTGGCGGCGGCTGGGCGGTGCGGAAAGCGTGGTCATTATCGGCGTGGGCGCGATCGGGCTCCTGCACGCGGCCGTCGCGAAGGCCCTCGGGTGCCCGTCGGTGACGGTCGTCGGCGGGCGGGAAAGCGGCCTCAGGCTGGCGGAGGCTCTCGGCGCGGACCGGGTCATCCAGGGACATCTCCCCGGCGCAGCGGAGGCGCTGCCCAAGGGTTTCGACGCGCCGGAAGCGGTCATCGAGTGCACGGGCCAGGCGGACGTGTGGGCCCTGGCGCCGGCCCTGGTGCGGCCCGGCGGGCGGGCGCTCTTGTTTGGCGGCCTGACGGGCGACGCGCAGGTGAGCTTTTCGGCCCGGCGCATTCACTACGACGAGGTGACGCTTTTGGGCTCGTTCCACTTCACGCCGGCCGACGTGGCGGAGGCGTATCGCCTGCTGACACAAGAAAACTTAGGCCTCGGCCGGATCATCACCGGCGTGCGGCCGCTGGCGGAGCTGCAGCAGGTGTTTGACGATCTCGAGCAGGGGCGCGGGGTCAAGTACGCCCTGATCCCGGAGGGGGGCCGATAATGGGGGAGTCCGTCGCCCCGGCCCCGCCGCCGGGGGCAACGATGCGGGCCGCGTTGTTGCGCGGGCCCGGCCACGTCGTGGTCGAAGAGCTGCCTGTGCCGGCGCCCGGCCCCGGCGAGGTGCTGGTCCGCCTGCGGGCCTGCGGCATCTGCGGCAGCGACCTGCTCGACTGGTATGTGGCGAAAAAGGCCCCGATGGTCTTTGGCCACGAACCGGCCGGCGAAGTGGTCGCCCTTGGGCCCGGCGTGGCGAATTTGTCTCCCGGCCAACGGGTGTTTGTGCACCACCACGCCCCGTGCATGGAATGCGAGGTGTGCCGCCGGGGCGATTTCGTGCATTGCCCGGTCTGGAAGCAGAACGCCCTGCGGCCGGGCGGGATGGCGGAGTACGCGGTGGTGAGCGCGCCGAGCGTCCGCCACGATGTGCTGCCGCTGCCCCCGCACGTGTCCTTTGCAGCCGCCACACTGGTCGAACCCGCGGCTTGCGTCGTGAAGGGCCTGCGCCGGGCGCGGTTTGCCGCCGGCATGCGGGTGCACATCATCGGCCTCGGCTTCATCGGGCAGCTGTTTGGCTTTTTGACCCGCGTCGGGGGCGCCGCGTTTGTATCCGGAGCGGATCAGATCGGCTCCCGGCTCGCCCTGGCCGCCGAGCACTGGGCGGATGCCGTGTTTGACGTGCGCTCAAGCCAGCCGCCCACCCAGTCCTTTGACCTGGTGGTGGTCACCCCGGGTTCGCCGGCCGCGATCCGGGCAGGCGTGGGTCTCGTGCGCAACGGTGGGACGCTGCTGATTTTCGCCCCCACCGCGCCGGACCAGGAAGTCGGCCTGCCGGTGCACGAGCTGTTTTTCCGCGAGATCACTCTGGTCACCAGCTACTCCGCCGGGCCCGACGACACCCGTGCCGCCCTGTCCCACGTGGCGGCCGGGCACCTGCCGGCGGACGTCCTTATCTCGCACCGGTTTCCCCTCGCGGAAGCGGCGGAAGCGTACCGGGCGGCCGGTCGCACGGGCGAAGTGCTTAAGGTGATCGTAACCATGGATTGACGCGGCAGCCGTTTGCCGCGACGATGGAGTCGACACCGCGTAAACGGGAGGCGCGTGCCCATGCCTGACGTGGAAACCAAGCCGGCGTTGCTGTTCCGGCGTTTCGACCCGCTCAACTATCGCTGGGACGGCGTGGAGCTGGAGGAATACAAACTCCACCAGGGCCAGCACCCCGGCGAAGGCTGGAAGGACATCACCCGCCAGGTGGTGGCTGGCCGCCACGGGGAGCCGTGCGCCTTCCGCGTCCGCTACTTTGAGGTCGGCCCCGGCGGGCATTCGTCCTTGGAGAAACACGAGCACATCCACATCGTCATGACGCTCAGGGGCAAAGGCCGCGTCATCATCGGCGAAGAGGTCTTTGAAACGCAGCCGTTTGACGTCATGTACGTGCCGCCCATGACCCCCCACCAGTTTGTCAACGACGGCGATGAGCCCTTCGGCTTCCTGTGCGTCGTGGACGCGGACCGGGACCGCCCGCAGCCCTTGTCCCCGGAGGAGCTGGCGCGGCTCAAGGCCAACCCCGCCACCGCGGCCGTCATGCGCGCGTAAAGAGCGGCACCCCTCAAGCGTCAGGTATCAGTGGGAACAGCCGGGCAGTGGCGTGAACCAGGGAGGGACGGCTGTGCGCTTTGTGGTCTTTGGCGGCAGCGGCGACATGGGCCGGCGGGCGGTCTTTGAGCTGGCCCGCACGCCCGGCGTGGAGCGGGTCACCATCGTGGGCAGCAGCGAGGCCTCGGCATCGCGCGCCCACGCTCTCATCCGGCAGGCGTTGGACGCGGTGCCCCCCGGCCGGGGCGCGACGGACGAACCGGCCGCTCGCCGCGGCTCGGCGGGCAAGGGCGCCGGGGCGCCCGCGGCGGATCTGGCCATCGCGGCCGTGGACGCCGCCGACAACGAAGCCGTCGTGCGCCTCATGCGGGAGCATGACGTGGCGGTGGGTGCGCTGGGCCCCTTTTACCTCTACGAGGAGCGTCTCGTGCGGGCGGCCATCAAGGCCCGCAAGCCGTACGTCAGCATCTGCGACGACGCCGACGCGACGGCGGCGGCGCTGAGCCTGGACGACCAGGCCCGGGTCGCCGGCGTCCCCATCCTGACGGGCATGGGCTGGACGCCGGGCCTCTCCAACATGCTGGCCCTGCGGGCGTTCAGGCAAATGGACAGCGTCGACGCCATCCGCATCGCGTGGGCCGGCGCATCGGGACCGTCGCCTGGGCCCGCCGTCGTGTTCCACACCATGCACATCTTCAGCGGCGACATCACGACTTACGCCGGCGGCCGCTACCGGCGGATCCCGGCCGGGAGCGAACCCGAACGGGTCCGTTTCCCCGACCCGCTCGGGGAACTCCCCGTCTGCCATGTCGGCCACCCGGAGCCCCTCACGCTGCCCCGGCACCTCCCGGGGGTAAAGCTGGTTTCGCTGAAGGGCGGCGTGGTGGAGCCGCTGCTCCACGGTCTTGCCGCATGGACGGGCCGCCTCGGCCTCACCAGCACCCACGGCCGGCGGCAGTTCATGTCCAAGCTCCTGCGGCCCTTCATTCCCCTCTTGTGCCGCATCGGCAGCCGCGGCAACTGGGCGGGCCTGGTGGTGCGGGTGGAGGGCCAGAAAGGCGGACGGCCAAAGGTCATCGAGAGCGCGGCGCTGGCCACCATGGACGCGCTGACGTCGGTGCCGCTGGCCATCGGCGCGTTGGGCCTGGCCCGGGGCGAGATCCGGCGCACGGGCGTCTTCCCGCCGGAAGCCGAAGGCGGGCCGGACCCGGAAGCCTTCCTGGCCGAGCTGGCCGAGCGCGGCGTCCAGGTCATGCATACCGTGGAAAACCCCTAGGATACCCCGTGCGAGACTTGCCCGGAAACCTCGGAACCTTAAAGGCCGTATCAGCTGGCCCGGTCAGGCCCCCTGGCTCAGGCGCGCGTAGGCGGCGGCAATGTCCGCGGCGACGCGGGCGTTGTTGACCACCAGCGCCACGTTGGCTTCCAGGCTCTCCCCGCCGGTGATGTCCTTGATGCGAGCCAGGATGAACGGCGTAACCGCCTTGCCGGTGATGCCCCGCTCCTCGGCTTCCCGGATGGCCTGGGCGATGGCGGCTTCGATGACGCCCCGGTCGACGGCCGCAGCTTCCGGAATCGGATTGGCGACGATCATTCCCTGCGGGAATCCCAAGGCGTCCTGGTAGATCATCTGCTGGGCGATTTCTTCGGCCGACTGCGCCACGTGCTCGAGCACCAGGCCGCTCTCGCGGCTGTAGAAGGACGGGAACTCGGGCACCCGGTACCCAATGACCGGGACCGAGAGGGTTTCCAAAAGCTCCAGGGTGCCCGCCAGGTCGAGAAACGCCTTGGCGCCGCTGCAGACCACCGTGACGCCGGCCTGGGCCACCGCCGGCAGGTCCGCTGAAATGTCGAAGTGCTGGGCCGCACCCCGGTGCACCCCGCCGATGCCGCCGGTGGCGAAGACGCGGATGCCTACGAGCCGCGCGATGGCCGCGGTCGCAGAAACCGTCGTCCCGCCGGCCGCCCTCGTGACCAGCGTCCGGGCGATGTCCCGCTGGGCGACTTTGACTGCCTTGGGATCCGTGCCCAGGCGTACCAGCGCTTCCTCGTCCAGGCCGACCCGGATCTTGCCGTCAAGCAGCGCAATGGTGGCCGGCACCGCGCCCTGCTCCCGCACGGCCGCTTCGACCTGCCTCGCCGTCTCCACGTTGACGGGGTAGGGCATCCCCTGGGCGATGATGCTGGATTCCAATGCCACGACGGGTTTCCCCGCCGCCAGCGCGGCGCTCACCTCGGGATGGACTTCCACGGGCAACGAACGCGCCCCCGCCGGTGTCATTGTCCTCGCCTCTCTCTCGCATCGCTGTCTCATCACAGGCAGCGCGGTCTCGTGGATCCGGCGCTGCTCTTCGTCTCGTCCGTCCGCTGCAGGCGCTGGTGTTCGTTTCGGTATGCCCGCTGCAACCGTTTGTCACGTCGATCCCAGCCGCTGGATGACGCGGGCCGAGGCCTGCACGCCGGCTGCCACGGCTTTCGGCAGGGACCACCCCTTCAGGTACGCCGCCAAAAACCCCGCGTCAAACGCGTCGCCGGCGCCGGTGGTGTCGACCACCTCCGAGCGTTCCGCCGGGACGCAGCAGGTTTCACCGCCGGCACGCGCCCGGGCGCCGTCTTTGTCCAGCTTCAGGACGACCAGGGGAAACCGGCGGCTGAGCCGCTCCAAGATTTGCTCGGGGTCAGCCGTGCCTGCCAGCACCCGGCCCTCGTCGCGGTTGGGAAACACGATGTCGGCCGGGCTCATCCACTCAAGCATCGCCTCTGGCCCCACGTCCTCGATGAGGGCGTACGAGGCCGGGTCCACGGCCACGGGGATGCCCAGCCGGCGGGCCTCCTGCAGGGCCCACTGCGCCGCCGGGCGGCTCGCGGGGCGCAGGAGCGTGTAGCCTGACACAAAGAGCGCGCGAGGGGCCGCCGGCCAGTGGCGGCGGACGAAATCCTCGTCGAGCCTTGCGTTGGCGCCCACCTGGGGAAACATCGTGCGCTCCCCGCGGGCGTCGATGAGGGCCGCCAAGGCCCCGGTGCGCTCGTTGGCCACAGGTTCGCCGGCGTAGCCGACCCCCGCCCGCCCCAAGGCGTCCAGCGCCACCATGCCCAGCGTGTCATCGCCAACCCGGGCCAGGAGTTGCACCGCAATCCCAAGCCCGGCCAGGTTGACCGCCACGTTGGCCCCTTGCCCGCCCAGGGCCAGGCGGATGACGCTTTCCGTGTCCGACGCGGGGCGGATGTCCCCCAGGGGTTTGATCAGAATATCCAGCATGATGTCGCCCAGGACGACGACGGGACCGTTGCTGGTGGCCATGCTCCCCTCTTCGGCGCGGCGTTGCCGACCCCTTCCAGCAGACACGGCCGGCCGCGCCCGGGCAGGGATCCCGCCGGCTCGCCCCGAACACGTGGCCAGCTAAGAAGAGAGGCCGGACCGGCGGCGCCAAAGGAGGGCGGCGACCATGCACGAGACCAAACCGCAGGACAGCAAAGACCACCGCCAGGAACGCCCTTTTGGCCTGTGGGACAGCCCCATCGGGCCCAGCGTCATCGCCCAAGGGATTGGCCTAGAGGACGTGCAGTGGGACCTGCAGAGCGGCCGCATCGTGTGGCTGGAGAAGCGGGGCGGCCGCGGGGTGCTGGTGGCGCTCGATCCCGACGGCGAGGCGCCCAACGACCTCACTGCGGACCTGGATGTACGGGCACAGGTCGGCTACGGCGGCGGTGCGTTCACGGTGGCCGGGGGACACGTGTACTTTGTCACCCGCCACGGGCGGCTGTACCGCCAGTCGCTGGACGGTGGGCTGCCCAAGGCGTTGACGCCCGAGTTTGGCTACCCGGCTTCCCCGGCGGTTTCGCCCGACGGCCGCTGGGTCGTCTATGTCCACAGCGACGGGCACAACGACTGCCTGGCGGTCGTCGACAGCACGGGCCGCCAGTGGCCGCAGAAGCTGGTGCAGGGCGCGGATTTCTACATGCAGCCCTGCTGGCACCCGGACGGCCGCCGGCTGGCCTTTGTCTCTTGGAACCACCCCAACATGCCCTGGGACGGTACGACGCTGCACATCGCCGAGCTCGAGGAGACCGGCGGCAGCCTGCGGGCGGTCCAAGTCCACACCATCGCGGGCGGCCAGTCGACGTCTATCTTCCAGCCCGCGTTCTCCCCGGACGGCCGGTGGCTCGCCTACGTGTCCGATGAGACCGGCTGGTGGCAGATCTACCTCTACGACCTGGAAACCGGCGCGCACCGCCAGGTGACCGGCGTTCCCGCCGAGCACGGCCGCCCCGCCTGGGTGCAGGGCCTGCGCACGTACGGGTGGTCGCCGGATGCCCGGGCACTGTACTATGTGCGCAATGAGGCGGGCTTCCACAGCCTGTGGCGCTTTGACCTGGAGAGCGGGGCGCACACGAAGCTCAAGGGAAACGAGGACGGCTACGCGGTTTTCGAGCAGATTTCCGTGGGGCCGCTGGGGCCGGCGGCGAACCCGAACGGTGGGGCAGGCGTATCCACGGTGCAGCTGGCCTGCATCGCGTCGGGTCCCCGCATCCCGCCGCGGGTCGTGCGCCTGCAGGTGCCCGGAGCGGCCGCCGGCCATCACGCGGGGGTGCAGGTGCTGCGCCGCAGCATGGCGGAGACGCTGCCGCCGGAGATGCTGTCGGAGGGCCGGCCCATCCAGTGGACGGCCCCCGACGGCGCCACGGTCCACGGGCTGTACTATCCCCCGGCCAATCCCCGTTTCAAGAGCAGCGGGCGGCCGCCGGCGGTCATCCACATCCACGGCGGGCCCACGTCCCAGGCCCTGCCCGGGTTCGACGCGCGGGCGCAGTTCTTTACAAGCCGCGGCTACGCCTACGTCGCCGTCAACTACCGGGGCAGCACCGGGTACGGGCGGGCATACCGGGACGCCTTGCGGGGGCAATGGGGCGTGCTGGATGTGGAGGATGCGGTGGGCGCCGGCCGCTACCTGGCTGAGGCAGGCTTGGCCGACGGGGAGCGTCTCGTCATCATGGGCGCTAGCGCCGGCGGCTACACGGTGCTCCAGGCGCTGATCCGTTACCCCGGCTTCTTCCGGGCGGCCTTGTGCATGTTCGGGGTGGCCAACCTATTTACGCTGGCCGCCGAGACCCACAAGTTCGAAGCCCACTACCAGGATTCGCTGGTCGGACCGTTGCCGGAAGCGGCGGCGGTGTACCGGGAACGCTCGCCGGTGTTCCACGCCGACCGCATCCAGGACCCCATTGCGATCTTCCACGGCACCGACGACAAGGTGGTGCCCAAGGAGCAGTCGGATGCCATCGTGGCCGCGCTGCGGGCCCGGGGCGTGCCGCATGAGTACCATGTCTATGAGGGCGAGGGCCACGGCTGGCGCAAACCCGAAACCATCGCGGCCTTCTGGCGCGCGGTGGAGGCGTTCCTGCGCCGGTATGTCATCTTTGCTTAACAAAATGGGGGCGGCCGCCTGTGGGCGTGCCGCCCCGTTTTTTCACCGGGCCCCAGCCAGTTCCACCACGCCGAAGCCCTTGGGGTCCCACCGGATGGTTGTGCCGTACGGCTCGGACAGGGCCGCGAGGTGTTTGATGATAGCCTCCGCCCGTTCCGGCCCGGCCAGGTACGGCCGGCCCCGGGCCGGGCGGGGCTTCTGGAAGCCGAGTTCAACCGGGTAGAGCTCGATCCTCGTCAAGACGCCGTTTTCCCAGGTGCATACCGGCACCACGGTTTCCCAGTAGCGCCGGTCGGCCGGGAAGCCCCGGGTATCCTTTTGGCTGCGGGCATCGAATAGGTCAGCCACCGTCGCGTCAGGACCGAGGCCAAGGCGTTCGTAGAAGTCCGCCGGCTGGTGGCGCACCGTGTCGTTTTGGAAGATAAAGTTGCCGAGGCTGTAGAAAATCGGCGCGCCCTTGTAGATCTCGATGCCCTGCAGCACATGCGGCCCGTGGCCGATGACCGCATGGGCGCCCTCATCGATGAAGGCACGGGCTGCCGTCTCGATGAATTCCGCCGGCCGCTCCAGGTCGTCCCCCCGCATCTCATGGGAGTGAATGCTGACCAGCACCCAGTCGGCCTGCCGCCGCGCCTCCCGGATGGACCGCAAGTTTCCTTCCAGGTCGCCCTGGTGGGGTGTCGTCACCACGGCCGGCTTCTCACCCACCACAAAGCGGCGGTCCAAGAAGGTCAGCGTTCCCTCGGGATCGGGCGGGCGGAAGCCCAGGCGGACGCGTAGCCGCTCGCGGGCACCCAGCTGCAGTTCCTCGTCCAGCTGGCGCAATACCCGCATCTGCTCGGCCGTCACGTAGACGGTCGTCTCAAACCGCAGCGGGTTCAGCCCCGGCCGGCCCTGTACGTCGGGACGGCTGTCGCCGGCCCGGTTGAACTCGTGAAAAGTGGAGCACATGGCCACCAAGGCGACGCGCCCGGCGTTGGTCTCCAAGTACGCGGGGCGGCGGGCCTCCGCCAAGTTGCGGCCGACGCCGGCGTGGACCGCGCCGGCCTCCTCCAGGGTGCGCAGGGTGGCAAACAAGCCCCCCTCGCCCCAGTCCAGGGTGTGATTGTTGGCCCAGGCGAACAGGTTGAACGACATCCACTGCAGCTCGCGGAAAATGGAAGGGTGGGCGCAGACCCACGTGCCGCCGCTGAGGGCCTGGGGGTAGCCTTCGAAGTTGTGAAAGAGCATCTCCATGTTGGTGAACCGCACGTCCGCGCTCTGCAGGATCCCCCGCAGGCGCAGGAACTCGGGTTCCGTGAAGCAGGACAGCCGCTGGGTGATCAGGCTGTCCCCGGTGGCTGCCAAAACCAGGCGCCCGCTCCGTGACTCGACCATCGGCGCAAACCTCCGTTCGCTTCTAGTTTCCCGCCAACCACAGCTCGGTGCTTAGCAGCGCCAAAACGGCCAGCCGGAGCCCGCCCCACACGGACGGGACTTCGATATATTCCTGCAATGTGTGGGTGCCGCCAGACTTCTTGATGCCAAAGACGACCGCCGGCAAGCCCAAGGAGAGGGGGATGTTGGCGTCGGTGCTGTTGGCCTCGCGGGTCAATTGGAAGCCGAGGCGCTCCGCGGCCCCCTCCACCAGCCGCACCAGCGGGTGGTCCGGGTCGATCCGGCCTCCCGGCCGCTCGCCGACGACGTCGATCTTCACGTCGATGTTTTGCTCTTCTTTCGCCGCGGTCTCAATGGCCCGCCGCACGGCCTCCTCCAGCTGCGCCAGGGCGGCGCCGTCCACAGACCGCATATCCACCACCATATTCGCCTGCTCGGCGATGGCGTTGACCGCGGTGCCCCCGCTCACGGTGCCCACGTTGAAGGTGGTCTTAGGATCTTTGGGCACCTTGAGCTGCGCGATGGCCGCGATGGCCCGGCCTAAGGCGTGCACCGCGCTGGGCCGGCCAAAGTCGCTCCAGGAATGGCCGCCGGGCCCGGTATAGGTGACCGACAGGCGCCGGCTGCCCACCGCTTCGGTGCCCAAGAAACCGATCCCGCCATCCAATACCAAGGTGGCCGCAACCCGGCGCTGGGCGCCCAGGCCGCGCTGGTAGAAGTAGCGCATGCCCCGCAGGTTGCCCAGCCCTTCCTCGCCGACGTTGGCCAGGAAGACGATGTCCCGCCGCGGCCGGAAGCCCGCCTGAAGCAAGCCCCGCGCGATAAACAGCAGGGCCGCCACGTGGGCGCTGTTGTCGCCGACGCCCGGGGCATAGAGCCTGTCGCCCTCCCGCCGGACCCGGGTATCGGTGCCCTCCGGGAAAACCGTATCCAAATGGGCGCTTATCACCAGCACGTCCCCGGCGCCCGGGACGCCTGTCCCCGCTTGGCTGTCGCCGGCCGGGTAGATGGCGACCACATTGCCTTCCTCGTCGATGGAGACGTCGCTCAGCCCTGCCTGCCGGAACGCGTCAGCCACGAAACGAGCCCGCGCCTCTTCCTTAAAGGGCGGCGCCGGCACCTCGGTGACGGCGATCAGCTGCTGGATGTATTCCGACTGGTGCTCATCGATCCAGCGTTCCATCGCCCGGTAAGTGGGCGACTGGAACGCCCGCTCGACCGCCTGTGCGGCGGGGTCAAGACCGTTCACGCCGGATTCCACCTTCCGTTTTCGCCCCGTTGGTCCAGGAACCAGGATGTTCTTAAGTGCGGGATTATCCTTGGTTCTTGTTCAGCCGCATGCGGGGGTCGAGAGCGTCCCGCAGGCCGTCGCCCAAGAGGTTGAAGCCCAGCACCGTCACCAAAATGGCCAGGCCGGGGAACACCCCCACCCACCAGGCCGTGCGCAGGAATTGACGCCCTTGGCTGATCATGCCGCCCCAGTCAGGCACCGGCGGCTGCGCTCCAAGTCCAAGGAAGCTGAGGCCCGCCGCCGACAAGATGGACGTGCCCACGCTCAAGGTGGACAACACCACAATGGGGCCTACGATGTTGGGCAAGATGTGCACCCACAGGATGCGGGCGTTGCTCGCGCCGATGGCCCGCTCCGCTTCCACGAAGTCCATGGCCTTCGCGGACAGCGTCGCCCCGCGGGCCATGCGGGCAAATTGGGGCACGTGCGCGATGCCGACCGCGAGCATCACGTTGTTCAGCCCCGGACCGAAGATGGACACCACGGCGATCGCCAGCAAAATCCCGGGGAACGCCAGCAAGACCTCCATCACGCCCATGATGATGCGGTCCACCCAACCGCCGTAATAGCCGGACACAAGCCCGAGAGCCGTGCCCAGCACAAGGCTGATGGCGGTGGCCACAATCCCGACCATCAGGGAGATGCGGGCGCCCCACACGATCCGGTCAAAGATGCTCCGGCCCAGCTGGTCGGTGCCCATCCAGTGCTCCTTGGACGGCGGCTTGAGCCGCGCAAGGAGGTCCTGGTCGTCATAGCCGTTGGGGGCAATGACGTCCGCGAAAACCGCCATCAAAATGATCAGTGTGAGCAGCAGCCCGCCAGCGCGGGCCGAACGGTGTCGCAGCAAACGTTTCAGTACCTGCACGGCTACCAACCACTAACTGTATGTGATTCGGGGATCGACCAGCGAATACAGCAAGTCGACCGCCAGGTTTACGAGCACAAAAGCGGCCGCGATGACCAAAATGCAGCCCTGCACCACCGGGTAGTCCCGGGACACAATCGCATTAACCAACAAGGTCCCAATGCCCGGCCAGGCAAAGACCTGCTCGGTCACGAGGGCGCCGCCCAAAAGGCTGCCGAACTGCAAGCCCGCCATCGTGATCACCGGGATCAAGGCGTTGCGCAGGGCATGGCGGTAGGTCACCCGCCATTCCGACAAGCCTTTGGCCCGGGCCGTGCGGATGTAATCCAGGTCCAAGACCTGCAGCATGCTTGACCGGGTGATGCGGGCGAAAACGGCCGCCGCCGGGCTTCCGAGGGTCAGGGCAGGCATGATGATGGTGCGCAGCCCTTCCCATGTGAGCGGCGAACCGCCGCGGCCCGACGCGGGCAGCCAGCCCAGGTGATAGGAGAAAAACAACATTAAAAGCAGTCCGAGCCAGAAAGTGGGCATGGAAACCCCCAACAGCGCCATGCCCATGGCGAGCCCATCACCCGGCGAATTGGGCCGCCTCGCGGCAAACACACCGATGGCGATGCCCACCGGCAACGACCAAAGGAGGCTGGCCACCGCCAGCTCCACGGTGTGCGGGAAGCGGGCCGCGATCTCCTGGATGACCGGCCGGCCCGTGCGAAACGAAGTGCCCAGGTCCAGCCGGAGGACCCCCATGAGAAACCGTCCGTACTGCACGTGCAAAGGATCGTTCAAGCCCAGGCGCTCCCGGATGGCGGCGATGTCCTCCTCGTAGGCCTCGGGGCCGGCCAGCAAGCGGGCCGGGTCCCCTGGGCTGAGGTGGAGAATGAGGAACACGGCCACGGACACGCCCAGGAGTACCAGGATAGAGCTTAACAGCTTGCGCGCCACGTACTGGGACAAGCCTCATCCTCCCCAAGGAGGTGGAGGGGGAATCCCCTCCACCTCCTAGGCGTTCGGCAGGCGAAACGACCGGCCGCCTGGACCGCCTACCGCGCGATCACGATGTCGGTATAGGTGTAGGGCAAGGACGGGCTCGGGTTGTACCCTTGCACTTCCTTGCGGAAGATCCAGGTCCGCGACTCGTTACCGACCCAGAAGAACCAGGCGTTCTCGTTGATGATGCGCTGCGCCTCCAGGTAGAGCTGTTTCCGCTGCTCCTGGTCGGCGACCCGCAGCGCCTGGTCGAGGACCGCGTCCAGCCTCGGATCGTAGTAGCCGCCGAAGTTGGCGCGCCCGCCGGTCTTGGCCTTGGCGTCGGTGAAGAGGGACGGCTCGGGGCTGGACTGGTTCCACCCGAGGAAGGCGAGCTGGAACTGGCCGTTGCGGACCTCCTCCAGGTACGCCGCCCACTCCATCACCCGCACGGTCGCCTCAATGCCGAAGCGGTTGAGCTGGTTCGCGACCGCTGCGGAGATGTCGGTATCCGCGAAGTAGCGGTTGTCGGAGGAGTGGATGACGACCCGCAGCGGCTGGCCGTCCTTCACCCACCGCCCCTGGGCGTTGCGCACATAGCCGGCTTCCGTCAGCAGCTGTGCGGCCCGCTCGGGGTTGTACGGGTAGTTGGGCAGGACGCCCTCGCCCGGATAAGCCCACGAGGCCATGGGCACCACCGAATCCGAGTATACGACCAAGGGCTCCGCCAGCGCGCTCACGATCAGCCGCATATCCACCGCGTGCTGGATCGCCTGGCGGACGCGGACGTCGTCAAAGGGCGGCCGCGTCACATTGAACTCCAGGGCCCGGATGCGGTAGGCCGGGCGATTGAGGACCACGATGTTGGGATTCCGCTCCAGCCGCTCCATGTCCGACTGGGGCGCGCGGCTGATGATGTGCACGCCGCCGGTCTCCAGCTCGATGACCTGGGTGTTGGCCTCAGGGATCACGCGGAAGACGACCTTGTCCAGCTTGGGTCCGTTGCCCCACCAGTCGTCGTTGCGCACCAGCTCCACCCGCTGGCCCTTGACCCACGTATCCCACTTGAAGGGCCCGGTGCCGACGGGCTCGAAGGCGAACGCGTCGCCCTTTTCCTCAAAGGCCTTCTTGCTCGGGATGTAGCCGGCGTTGGTCAAGATCACCTGCTCAAGGAACGCCGCGTTGGCTTCCTTGAGGTAGAAGACGACCGTGTAGTCATCGGGCGCCTCGACGCGGTCAATGATGCTGAACTGCGTCTGGAACCAGCTCTCCGGTCCCAGGGCCCGCTCGAAGTGCCACTTGACGACGTGGGCGTTGAAGGGCGACCCGTCGTGGAAACGAACGCCCCGCCGCAGGTGGAACGTCCACACCTTGCCCGTGGGGTCGCTCTCCCACGAGACGGCCAGGGCCGGCTCAAGGCCACCGTCAACGGTGCGGTTGATCAGGTGCTCATAAATCTGATAAGCCACCTGGCTGGTGGTCTCGTCCTGGATCTTAATGGGGTCAAACTGCACCACGTCGGTTTCCAGGGCCACGACCAACACTTGGGGCACTTGCGCCCACGCTTGTCCCGACAGAGCCAAGAACACGGCAAGAAGAAGCGCTGTAAGCACTGGGTAGCTGTTCAAGCGCTGTGCCTTCATCAGAATCGCCCTCGCTTTCCCTGCGACGATTTCAGAAAACGCATTCCAAAACCGGTTCGCTGCTGTTTCCGATTCTGTTCCCGACCCAGCCCCCTTTTACAGGTTGGCGCTCACCTTGCGCAACACGCGCAGGTGGTAGCGTACGGCGGAAATGTTGCCTTCTGCATCACGCAAGAAGAGGAACTCTTCCCGGCGCGCGCGGATGCGCATCTCAAAGAAGTCGGGCCCCAGCCAACGCGCCGGGCTGGCGACGCCTTCGGACTCCGCCACCAGGCCCCGCCCATCTTCCGCCGCCCGGATGCGCAGCTCCATGCCTTCGTCCGAGCAAAACACGCCGGCGTACTCCTGCCAGTTGACATCCGCAGGCGGGTTCGCCGGCGGCTCCTCGGCCGCGGGCTCAAGCCCCAGCAGCGCCCGGATGCCGGCCTCCCAGATGTCGGCGCAGGGAACCCGGATCAAGTTGGCGAGCACGACGCCGCAGACACCTTTTTCCGGCACGTAGCCGGCGAAAGCGGCGATGCCTTTCTGGTTTCCCCCGTGGCCGACGGCCGTGAGGCCGGGAGCCAGCGGGCGCACCTGCAGCCCGTATGCGTAGTGGAACCCGGGCACGTACTCAATGACAGGGCGGCGCATGCGCTCCACGGTTTCGGGCCGCAACAATACCGCATCGCCCGCCCGGCCGCCGGCCACGAAGCAGGACAAGTAACGGATCATGTCCAGCACGTTCGAGCGCAGCGCCCCGGAGGCCTTGTAAGGGCCCCACTCGGGCCAGCCCGGATCGGCCACCACCAGCTCCGGCTGCTCTTCGCTGCGCACGTAGAGCTGCGCGACGGACGGGAACCGCTCCACCACTTCCGTCTCGATGGTGGACCGCCGCATCCCCAGAGGCTGCAGGATGCGGCGCTCCACGTAGGCCGCGAACGGCTCGCCGCTCACCCGTTCGATGACGGCCCCCAGCAACGCGTACCCTTCGTTGGAGTAGCTGAACGTCTCGCCTGGGGCCGCCAGCATTTCGTAGGGCTCTTCGGCCAGATACGCCAGCAGGTCGTCCACGGACCGGGGGATGGGCCGCGGCGGCCGCTCGGGATGGGCCTGCAGCTGCCCGCCCCGCCGGACCGGCAACGGCGGCAGGCCGCTGGTGTGGGAAAGCAGGTGATGCAGGGTAATGCGCTCGGTGGCGTTCGGATCGGACACCCGGAACTCGGGCAGGTGCCGCCGCACCGGATCGTGGACCGAGAGCTTCCCCGCCTCCTCAAGTTGCAAGATGGCAACCGCGGTGAAGGACTTGGTGACCGAAGCGACCCCGTAGACGGTGGCGGCATCGGCCTCGATGCCCTTTTCCCGGTCCTGCCACCCAAACCCGCGGGCGTACACGATCTCGCCGTCCCGGGCAAAGGCGACACTCACCGCCGGCACCTGCTCGGCCTGCATCACCTGGGCGACGAAGGCTTCAAACCGATCCCACGACGACTGCTGCGATGGGGGCGTGCGGCTCTGCATCGGCTTGTATCACCTCAGGCCCGGGTCACAGATCCCGCTCGGCGAAGTCCAGCATGACCGCGGCGATCATCTTGATGCCTTGCACGAAATCCTCCACGCGGATGTTCTCGTTGGGCGCGTGGGTATTGGATGCGAAGTGACCCACACCCACCGACACCGCGGGGGTGCCGAAGCGGTGGCAGACCTCGTACATGGGCCCGGTGCCCGCCGAGCTGGGCTGGACGTTGGGCACGTGCCCATACACCTTTTCCGCCATTTCCACCACCGAGCGGACGATGGTGGCGTCTGGCCGGGTGCGCGCCGGATGTTCCATGCCCCACTCGATGACCTCAATGTCGTCGTAGCCGTGTTTCCGCAGGTGCTCCTTGAGCTGGGCCAAGATCTTGTGCGGATCTTGCCGGGGCACCAGGCGGAAGTCCAGTTTGGCCCGGGCCACGCTGGGCAGCACCGTCTTGGTGCCTTCGCCCTGGTACCCGGAGGTCAAGCCGCAGATGTTGCAGGTCGGTGAAAAGACCAGCTGCCGCTTGAGGTCTTGGCCGGTCACGCCGTTGACGAACGCGCGGATCTTGAGCCGCTCCTTCATGGCCTCCTCGCTGTAGGCCATCTGGGCCAGCAGGGCCTCATCCTCCTCGGTGGGCGGCTCCACGTCGTCGTAAAACCCTTCGATCAGCACGCGGCCCGTCGTCGCATCCTTGAGGGTGTTGAGAGCCTGCACCAGCCGCCAGGCAGGGTTGGGCACGATGGCCGCGTTGGCGGAATGCAGGTCTTGAGACGCCCCACGGCAGATGAGCTCGACGTACAACATCCCCTTCACGCCCAGGGAAACCTGCAGGCGCCCGTCGGCGTCCTTGTAGCCAAACTCCCAGATGCAGCCGTCGGCCTTCAGCAACTCCGGGTGGTTCTGGCAAAACTCCGGCAGGTGGAGGCTGCCGATCTCCTCCTCACCCTCGACGACGAACTTCACCCGCAGGGGAAGCTCGCCCAACGCCTGCTGGAGGGCGTGAACCGCGGCGATGCGGGCGACCAGGTTGCCCTTGTTGTCGGCCACTCCCCGGGCATAGATGACGCCGTCGTGGATCTCGGCGCCAAAGGGGGGATAGTGCCACAGTTCCACCGGGTCTTCCGGCTGTACGTCATAGTGGTTGTAGAACAACAGCGTGCGCGGGCTCTTGCCCGGGAACTCACCGTAAACCACGGGAAAGCCGCTCGTGGGAATCACTTTTACCGTGCTGCCGGCCGCCCCGGGGCCTTGCGCCAGCGCCTCCAGGTAGCGCCTCACCTGCTCCGCGGCTTCCTTCATGGACCGGTTTTGCGCGGCCACGCTGGGGATCCGGCACAACTCCTGCAGCCACTGAATGTACATGTCCCGGTTGTTGTCGATGATGCGATACACGTCACCGAGACGCTTTCCCAAATCAGTCATCAACGGCCATCGCCTCCATGAAAAATGCAGTGGGACTTGATTCGCTGCTGCCCTTTGTTTTACCTCGGCAGATGGGGTTTAGCTCTGGCTGTAAGTTAATGGGAACAAGTTAATGGGAATTATACGCCGGGGTTCGCCGAGCAGTCAACCTATTAAAACATTGTCGATCGCGTTAACCTACGGTCGCACGGAGGGGTGACGCCAAGCGTTCCGCTACTAGGAATTGGAAACCCAGGGCCTCCCGTCACGGCGCAAACAGGCCGCAAGTCCCCCTTGCCGCGGA